>JAFQXM010000008.1 GCA_017406955.1 Bacilli bacterium
AAACTACTTGTACTGAAAGAATCTTATTCCATACTGGAGTTACTCATAAAATTGGAGAAACTCATGATGGTGAATCTCAAATGGACTGGATGGAGCAAGAACAAGAACGTGGTATTACTATCACTTCAGCAGCAACAACAGCTCATTGGAAGGATTACCGTTTAAATATTATTGATACTCCTGGACACGTAGACTTTACTATTGAAGTTAGTCGTAGTCTTCGTGTATTAGATGGATCAGTTGCATTAATTGACGCACAAGCAGGAGTAGAACCTCAAACTGAAACAGTTTGGAGACAAGCATCTGAATTTAAGGTTCCAAGAATTATTTTTGCAAATAAGATGGATAAAATGGGTGCTAACTTTGAATATAGTTTAAAGACTATTGATGAAAGATTAGGAGTTAATGCTAAACCAATTGAATGGCCAATCGGCGCAGAAGCTGATTTCGATGGAGTTATTGATTTAGTAACTATGAAAGCTTATCACTATGATGGTGAACAAGCAGAAAATGCGGAAGAAATTGATATTCCTGCAGATTTAAAAGATATTGCTGAGGCAAAAAGAGCAGAATTAATTGAAGCAGTAGCTGAATTTGATGATGACATGATGATGACTTATCTAGATGGAGGAGAAGTTACTGTTGAAATGATTAAGAAAGCTATTAGAACTGGTACTTTAAAAGCAGAATTCTTCCCAGTTATGTGTGGAACTGCTTTAGGTAATAAAGGTATTAAATTATTATTAGATGCTGTTATTGATTACCTACCAAGTCCAGTAGATGTTGAATCTATAAAAGGAACTGATTTAGATGGTAATGAATTAGAAAGACATCCAAAAGATGATGAACCTTTCGCAGCTCTAGCTTTCAAAGTTATGACAGATCCATTTGTTGGACGTCTAACATTCTTCAGAGTTTATTCTGGACACTTAAAGAGTGGTTCTTATGTATTAAACTCTACAAAGGATTCAAAAGAGAGAATTGGTCGTATATTACAAATGCATGCTAATACTCGTAAAGAAATTAGTGATGTATACGCAGGAGATATTGCTGCTGCAGTAGGACTTAAGAATACAACTACAGGAGATTCATTATGTGATGAAAAGAAACCTATTATCTTAGAATCAATGGAATTCCCTGAACCAGTTATTCAATTAGCTGTTGAACCTAAATCTAAAGCTGATCAAGATAAGATGGCTATAGCTTTACAAAAACTAGCTGAAGAAGATCCTACATTTAGAGTTCATACTGATCATGAAACTGGTCAAACAGTTATTGCTGGTATGGGTGAGTTACACTTAGATGTATTAGTAGATCGTATGAAACGTGAATTTAATGTAGAAGCAAATGTTGGAGCTCCACAAGTTGCTTATAGAGAAACTATTAAGAATACTGCTGAATGTGAAGGTAAATATATTAAGCAATCTGGTGGACGTGGACAATATGGACATGTTTGGGTTAAATTTGAACCTAATAAAGATGAAGGATATGAATTTGTTGATGAAATCGTTGGTGGTGTTGTTCCTCGTGAATACATTCCAGTTGTTGACAAAGGATTACAAGAAGCTATGCAAACTGGTATTCTTGCAGGATATCCTATGATAGATATTAAAGCTACATTATATGATGGATCTTATCATGATGTAGATTCTAATGAAATGGCTTTTAAAATTGCTGCCAGTATGGCATTAAAAGAAGCTAAAAATAAATGTAATCCAGCATTACTTGAACCAATAATGAAAGTTGATGTTACTACACCTGATGAATATTTTGGTAATGTAATGGGAGATATAACAGCTCGTCGTGGTAAACCACTAGGGCAAGAAACACAAGGAAACGCTGTTAAACTTAGCGCAATGGTTCCTTTAGCAGAAATGTTTGGTTATGCAACTAACCTTAGATCTAATACTCAAGGTCGTGCTACATTTGTAATGTTCTTCGATCATTATGAAGAAGTTCCAAAAAATATTGCTGAAGAAATTATTAAAAAAAGTGGAAATTAATTAAAAGTGTATCAAAATAGTTGAAAAATATTCAATTATTAGATAAAATATATGTTGTAAATAAAAAAAGGAGGAAATTATAACATGGCAAAAGAAAAATTTGATCGTTCAAAACCACATGTTAACATTGGTACAATTGGACACGTAGATCATGGTAAAACTACTTTAACTGCTGCTATTACTAAATGTTTAGCTGGAAAAAATGGTAATGAAGCTGTTGAATTCGGAAACATTGATAAAGCACCAGAAGAAAGAGAACGTGGTATCACTATCAATACTGCTCACGTTGAGTATAGTACTGATAAGAGACATTACGCTCACGTTGACTGCCCAGGACATGCTGATTATGTTAAAAACATGATTACAGGTGCAGCTCAAATGGACGGAGCAATCTTAGTTATTGCTGCTACTGATGGACCTATGGCACAAACTCGTGAACACATCTTACTTGCTAGACAAGTTGGAGTACCTAAAATGGTTGTATTCATGAATAAGTGTGATATGGTTGATGATCCAGAATTACTAGACTTAGTAGAAATGGAAATTCGTGACTTATTAAACGAATATGGATTTGAAGGAGACGATACACCAATTATCCGTGGATCTGCTCTTAAAGCTCTTGAAGGAGATGCTGACTATGTAGCTAAAATTGATGAATTAATGGAAGCTGTAGATTCTTGGATTCCAACTCCAGAAAGAGATACTGATAAACCATTCTTAATGAGTATTGAAGATGTATTTACTATTACAGGACGTGGAACAGTTGTTACTGGACGTGTTGAACGTGGTAAATTAAATCTTAACGATGAAGTTGAAATCGTTGGAATCAAAGATACTCAAAAAACAGTTGTTACTGGAATTGAAATGTTCCGTAAACAATTAGACTATGCTGAAGCTGGAGATAATGCTGGAGTTTTACTTCGTGGAATCTCTCGTGAAGAAGTTGAAAGAGGACAAGTTCTTGCTAAACCAGGAAGTGTTACACCTCATCACAAATTCAAAGCTACAGTATACGTTCTAAGTAAAGAAGAAGGTGGACGTCATACTCCATTCTTCGCAAATTATCGTCCACAGTTCTATTTCAGAACTACAGACGTAACTGGTGTTATTACTTTACCAGAAGGTGTTGAAATGGTAATGCCAGGAGATAACGTTGATATGGAAGTTGAATTAATCCATTCAATTGCACTAGAACAAGGAACTAAATTCTCTATTCGTGAGGGTGGACGTACTGTTGGTGCTGGTAACGTTACTGAAATCGTTGAATAATTAAATAAAAACAAGACACAATAGTGTCTTTTTTTTGTTTGTTATGTTATAATATCTTAGAAACGAGGGTTATTATGATAAAAATAAATAATATAAAATTTGAAGAAAAATTTAGTGAAGCAAATATTAGATATAGAGTATTTGAAGATAATAATGTAATTACATTAATTCTTAATACCGAAGTATATCCATCTTTATTTAAAGATAATGTAGTAAGCGGTGGAATAGAAGCTAAAATTGATATAGAAGGAATTAGTTCTATAAAAGACTTAGATAATAAAAGTTATAAAGATAATGGAAACATAACTATATCAGTAAATAATGATGGAGTATGGGAACATGAATCATATGAAAAATTCAAAGTAGAAATAAAAGATATAAAGAACAGAAAAATAAAAATAAGTTTAAAAACAGATACATTAGATTTAAATACTACTGCTACTTTAGTTAGTTTATATACTACTAGTACTAGTAGAGAAAAACTATTAAAGAAATTTGATTTAGATGATTTTTATGATAAACCTATAATTAGAAAAATTAATAATAGTGAAGTGTATAAATATTTTGTAAAAGAATAAGACTATAATTTAATTATAGTCTTTTTAATAATTACCTTTTTCATATTTAGGATATCCCATAGTAATAACTGCGGGGGTATTATTTATATAGATTTTACATCTACCATAATCTCTAGTTTCAATTTCACAAGTATCACCATGATCTAAGTAACTATATACATAATAACTTAATCCACCAAATTTACTTGGTTTTAATTGACCTATTGCATTTCTTTTTACGGGTGTACTACTTAGTTTATATACTCTCCATGTATCTACATTTGGTGGTAAATTAACATAGTTTTTACCTTCATTCTCTACTTTAATAGATGATGTATATATAGGTTTTAAATATTCTTTTCTGTTCATTATATTAGTATTATCAAAATAACATACACTGTCTAGGTCTTTTTCGTTCTTAAAATGATATATACCATATTTATTCTTAGTCCAAGAAGTATCACTACCTTGGGAACATTCTATATGACAATGAACACCAGTTGCATTACCTTTAGTTCCCATATTACCTAATTGGTTTCCTTGTGGAACAACTAACCCACTATATGCATCCATAGAATCATCATGAGCAGTCATCATAGTTACAATTCCAATATACCCATTAGGACATCTAACTTCTTTAGTTGATTGCCACATAACTTGCCCTGATTCTGGATATGTCTTAATACACTTTAAAGTACAAGGTGAATAATAGGCATATTTAATACCGGAATTCTTACCTCTAACATCAACAGCCATAGTACCTTTATGAGTACCTTCACCAGCACCTTGTGTTATATACATATCAGTAAAAGGACATAAAAAGTTTTCTATACCATCAGTCTTAGATTTTTCTCCTTTTTTCATATAACCTCCTTTGTATATTATATGAATAAAAATAACAATTAAATAGATAATATATACAAAAGGATTAAATAATGTTAAAATAATAGCAGTTTATGGGAGGTGATTCTATGTTTAATTTAGTATCTAATTATAAACCTAGTGGAGATCAACCAGAAGCTATTAAATCTTTAGTAGATGGGATAAACTCTAATAAAAAAGAACAAGTATTACTAGGGGCAACAGGTACTGGTAAAACATTTACTATTGCGAATGTTATAAAAGAAGTAAATAAACCAACACTAGTACTTGCTCATAATAAAACACTTGCAGGTCAATTATATAGTGAATTAAAAGAATTATTTCCTAATAATCATGTATCATTCTTTATAAGTTATTATGATTACTATCAACCAGAAGCATATGTACCTTCTACTGATACATATATAGAAAAAGACTCATCTATAAATGATGAAATAGATGAATTAAGACATGAAGCTACTAGTAATTTACTTACATATGATGATGTTATAGTAGTGGCATCTGTATCTTGTATATATGGTATTGGTGAAGTAGACGAATATAAAAATAAAATGTTAACTCTATCAGTAGGAGAAGAAGTAGAAAGAAATACAGTGTTAACTAAGTTAGTAGAAATGTTATATGAAAGAAATGATTTGGATTTTAAAAGAGGAACCTTTAGAGTAAGAGGAGATAATTTAGAAATAATACCTGCATATCAAAACCAAAGAGGATATAGAATAGAATTTTTTGGAGAAGAGATAGATAGAATTAGTGAGATAGATACTCTTACAGGAGCTATACTAAGTAATAAAAAAACAATAAGCATATTTCCTGCAAGTCACTTCGTAGTTAGTGATGATAAGTTAAAAGAAGCTATTAAAAGAATAAAAAGTGAACTAAAGGAACGATTATTAGAACTTAAAGCAGATAATAAATTAGTAGCTGCAGAACGACTAGAACAAAGAACTAATTATGATATAGAGATGTTAGAAGAAACAGGATTCTGTTCAGGTATAGAAAACTATTCCGCTCCTATGGCTGGAAGAAGTAAAGGAGAAACTCCAACTACTTTAATGGATTTCTTCCCAGATGATTACTTATTAGTAGTAGATGAATCACATGTTACACTTCCACAAGTAAGAGGAATGTATAATGGAGATAGAGCTAGAAAACAAAATTTAGTAGATTATGGATTTAGATTACCAAGTGCTCTAGATAATAGACCACTTAAATATAATGAATTTGAAGACAAAATAAATCAAGTTATCTATGTATCGGCTACCCCAGGAGATTTAGAGCTAGAACATACAAACAACCATTATATAGAACAAATCATAAGACCTACTGGACTACTTGATCCAACAGTAGAAGTTAGAAAGACTGAAGGACAAATAGATGACTTAGTAGATGAAATAAAGGATAGAATTGAAAAGAATGAAAGAGTATTAATAACTACTCTAACTATTAGAATGTCTGAAGAATTAACTAATTATTTAAAAGAATTAGATATAAAAGTAGCTTATCTTCACTCAGAAATTAAATCTTTAGAAAGATTACAAATAATACACGACTTAAGAGCTGGTAAATATGACTGTATAGTAGGTATTAACTTACTAAGAGAAGGATTAGATATCCCAGAAGTATCTTTAATCGCAATATTAGATGCTGATAAAGAAGGATTCTTAAGAAGTAGTAGAAGTTTAATACAAACTATTGGTAGATGTGCAAGAAATTCTAATGGACATGTTATTATGTATGGAGATAAAATAACTGATTCAATGAAATATGCAATTGAAGAAACATCTCGTCGTAGAAAAATACAAGAAGAATATAATAAAAAGAATAATATAACTCCAAAAACTATAATTAAAGATATAAGAGAAGTAGTATCTAATATAGATGAGAATAAAGATAAGAAGAAAAAACTATCTAAGAAAGAAATAGAAAAGAATATGGATCTTATAGAACAAGAAATGAAAGAAGCAGCTAAGAACTTAGACTTTGAAAGAGCTATGGAGTTAAGGGATATACTATTTGAGATGAAAACTAATATGTAAAGTGATAGTAAAATTTATCATAATATATATATAAATAATCTGATTTTTTGTTATAATTATAATAGGAGGGAGTATTTATGAGTGAAGAAATAAACTTTTTAGAGTTAGGTAAAAAGAAAGCAAAAGAACTAGAGGGAGAAAGAGAATACAAAGAATTTGCTGAAGGAATAGGCCAAGAATATGGAAAAGATGCACAACAAGAATTTGAGGTAGGATACAGTTTAGGAGAAGACGAAGTTTATGAAGACATAGTCGCAGAAACAGGCGCGGATGTAATGGCCGATAATCCTGGTAGTATGGGAACTATTGATGATAGTTTGGAAGAGATGCTTTCTGAAGTTCCTGGCGGAGATGTAAGTTTAGACGATAAGGATGAAGAAGACAGTTATGGTGGAAAATAATAATGGTATTCAAATACCATTATTTTTTTTATATATTTATTTAAATTTGTGGTATAATATCAACCAGGTGAAGTATTATGGATAAGATAGTAGTTAAAGGTGCAAGAGAGAATAATTTAAAGAATATAGATATTGAAATTCCTAAGAATAAACTTGTTGTTATGACAGGTCTATCTGGTAGTGGTAAATCTTCTTTAGCGTTTGATACAATATATGCTGAAGGTCAAAGAAGATATGTAGAAAGTTTGTCTGCTTATGCTAGACAGTTTTTAGGTGGATCTGAAAAACCTGATGTAGATTCTATTGAAGGTTTGTCTCCAGCTATTAGTATTGATCAAAAAACTACTCATAATAACCCAAGATCTACAGTTGGAACTGTAACAGAAATATATGATTATTTAAGATTATTATTTGCTCGTATTGGAACTCCTTATTGTCCTAATCATAATATCCCAATTACTTCTCAAAGTGTAGAAGAAATGACTAATAAAATATTAGAATATGAAGATAAAACTAAGATAATTATTATGTCTCCAGTAGTACACGGAGAAAAAGGTACTCATAAAGACTTAATAGATAATTTAAGAAAAGAAGGATATGTAAGAGTAAGAGTAGATGGAGAAAATATTGATTTATCAGAAGAAATATCTCTAGATAAGAATAAAAAACATAAAATAGATGTAATTATAGATAGACTAGTAATAAAATCTGATATTAGATCTCGTCTTTTTGAAGCGATAGAATCTGCTACTAAACTTTCTCATGGTAAGGTAGTTATTAGTATATTAGGAGATAATGCTAAAGAGATTGTAATGTCAGAGGCTTTCGCATGTCCTTATTGTGAATTTTCTTTACCAGAGTTAGAGCCAAGACTATTTAGTTTTAATGCTCCATATGGTGCATGTCCTGATTGTAAAGGATTAGGAGTTAAACTACAAATAGATGAAGATTTAATTATTCCAGATAAAACAAAAAGTTTAAATGAAGGAGTAATTAAGACATTAACAGATGATCCTGAAGCTATAGAATTCATGGAATTAGAATGTTTATGTAAGCATTATAAAATAGATATGAATAAGCCATGGTCTAAATTAACTAGAAAGAATCAAGATCTTATTTTATATGGTAGTAATGAGCCAATAAGAATCAAATATTCTACTAAAGGTGGAATAAAAAGAGATAAAATGGATTTCTATGAAGGTATAATTAACAGATTAGAAAGAAGATATATGTCTACTACATCTACATGGATAAGAGATTGGTTAGAAAACTATATGGTAGAACACACTTGTGATACTTGTCATGGGGCAAGACTATCTGAAGACGTTCTACAAGTAAAAGTAGGTAAAAAGAATATTTATGAAGTAACAGAAATGAGTATTAAAAAACTTATTAAATTCTTTAGTGAATTAAAGTTATCTAAAGAAAAGAAAGAAATTGCAGGACTTTTAATAAAAGAAATTAATGATAGATTAGACTTTCTTGCAAACGTTGGTTTAGAATATCTAACACTTAGTAGAAGTGCCGGTACTTTATCTGGAGGAGAAGCTCAACGTATAAGATTAGCTACTCAAATAGGTTCTAGATTAACTGGAGTATTATATGTATTAGATGAACCTAGTATTGGTCTTCATCAAAGAGATAACGATAGATTAATTAAATCTATGCTTGATATGAGAGATTTAGGTAATACTTTAGTAGTAGTAGAACATGATACCGATACAATGCTTTCAAGTGATTATTTAATAGATATTGGACCAGGTGCTGGAGATGCAGGTGGAGAAGTAGTAGCTGTTGGTACTCCTAAAGAAGTAATGAAGAATAAAAATAGTATTACTGGTGAATACTTAAGTGGTAAAAAGAAAATAGATGTTCCTAAGACTAGAAGAAAAGGAAATGGTAAGTTCTTAAAGATTAAAGGAGCTAATGAAAATAACTTAAAAAATATTGATGTAGATATTCCATTAGGTAAATTTATTTGTATAACAGGAGTATCTGGTAGTGGTAAAAGTAGTCTAATAAATGAAGTATTGTCTAAAAAAGTGGCTAATGAATTATATAAATCTAGGGAAAAAGCTGGTAAACATAAGAAAATATTAGGACTTAATAACATTGATAAATTAGTTGCGATATCACAAAATCCAATAGGTAGAACTCCTAGAAGTAATCCTGCTACTTATACAAGTGTATTTGATGATATTAGAACATTATTCACAACTACTAAAGAAGCTAAGATGTATGGGTTTCAAAAAAATAGATTCTCATTTAATGTTAAAGGTGGACGTTGTGAAGCTTGTCGTGGAGACGGTGTTAAAAAAATAGAAATGCATTTTTTACCAGATGTATATGTACCTTGTGAAGTATGCCATGGTACTAGATATAATAGAGAAACTTTAAACATAAAATATAAGGGTAAGAATATTGCAGATGTATTAGATATGAGGGTAACAGAAGCTCTTAAGTTCTTCGAAAACGTCCCTAAAATAAAGAAAAAACTACAAGTATTAGAAGATGTCGGATTAGGTTATATTAAACTAGGACAAAGTGCTCCTACACTTTCTGGAGGAGAAGCAGAAAGAGTAAAATTAGCTAAAGAATTACAGAAAAAAGCTACTGGAAAAACATTATTTATATTAGATGAACCAACTACTGGGCTACATACTGATGATATCAAGCGTTTGCTTGCAATTTTACAGAAAATAGTAGATAATAAAGATACAGTAATAGTGATTGAACATAACTTAGATGTTATTAAGGTAGCAGATCATATAATTGATTTAGGACCTGAAGGTGGAGACGATGGAGGATTAGTAGTAGCTACTGGTACTCCAGAAGAAGTGTCTCGTGTAAAAGAATCATATACTGGACATTTTTTAAAGAATATTTTATAGAGGTGGCATATGAGAATACTTAAAGATAAGGATAGAGTCAACAAACTAATTGAATGGTCTTTATACATGGTTGGATATATAATAGTATTTATATTTGTTACTAGTTTTTTTGATAGTATTTATATAGATAGTAAACATTTAATATTTTATTCAACTTTAATAGTATTAATAGTTCATATTTTAAATATAACAGTTAAACCTATATTAGTTAGTTTAACTATACCTATAACTGGCTTAACTTTAGGATTGTTCTACCCATTTATAAATTTATTTATATTGAAAATTGCGGATATTTTATTAGGAGAGCACTTTCAATTACATAATATTTATATACTAATAATTGTAGTTGTTTTATTATCAATATCTAATTTAGTTATGGAAGGTATAATGAATAAAATAATTAAAAAGGTAAGGAAGAATGGATAGAGTAGCTTTTAAATTAGGATTTATTAGTATATATTGGTATTCTTTATTTATACTTAGTGGGGTATTAGTAGCGTTATTCTTTATTATAAAAGAAGCTAAAAGAAAAAATATTAAGGCAGATTTTTTAATAGATTTAATATTTAAAGCATTAATATTTGGAATTATTGGAGCTAGAATTTATTATGTTATATTTAATTTTTCATATTATATTTCTAATCCAATAGAAATTTTTCAAATATGGCATGGAGGACTCGCAATACATGGCGCTTTAATTGCCGGTTTGATTGTTACATATTTGTGCACAAAAAAAGAAAAGATAGACTTTATAGAGTTGTTAGATATATTAGTAGTAGGAATTATTATAGGGCAAGCTATTGGTAGATGGGGTAATTTCTTTAATCAGGAAGCCTATGGTAATATTACTACTTTATCGCATTTGAAGGCCTTACATATTCCTAATTTTATTATAAAGAACATGTATATATTAGGAGAATACAGACAACCTACTTTCTTATATGAATCGCTGTTTTGTTTATTAGGATTTGTTATAATGATTATAGTTAGAAACAAATTTAGATTACATAGAGGATTTTTATTAGGGTTTTATTTAGTTTGGTATGGAGTTTTAAGATTTATTATTGAAAGTATGAGAAGCGATTCTTTAATGTTAGGGCCTATTAAAATGGCACAAATAGTATCAATAATATTTATTTTATTTGGAATATATATGATATTTAGAAAAGAGAAGAAATCTAGGAAGTGATTTTATGCATAAAAAAATAGTTGTATTAGGTGGAGGAACGGGACTTTCTTATTTGCTTAAGGGATTAAAAGAGTTTCCTGTAGATATAACTGCAGTTATTACCGTTTCTGATAATGGTAGATCTACTGGTAAGTTAAGAAAAGAATTTAATACACCTGCGGTAGGAGATATTAGAAGAGTAATTACATCTTTATCTGATATAGATAAACCTATTAAAACTATGATGGAATATAGATTTAAAACTTCTAGTGGTTTAGATGGTCATACAGTAGGAAATCTTATTTTAACATCGATGTTAGATATTACTGGTTCTTTAACAGAATCTATTGATTGTTTAAGTAAAATATTAAATGTTACTCATAAAGTATTACCTATTTCAGAGGACTCTTCTTTAACTCTAATGGGTAGAGATAAAGATGGTAATATTGTTGAAGGTGAAGAACAAATAACTAAAGCACATCATCATTTTGATAAGATATACTATAAAGAAGAACCAAAAGTATTAGATAAAGTAATTGACTCTATTAGAGATGCAGATTTAATTATATTTAGTATGGGTAGTCTTTATACTAGTATTTTACCTAATATAATTTGCGAAGAAGTAAAAGATGCTTTAAATGAAGTATCTGCCCCTATTATGTATTTATGTAATGCTATGACGCAACCAGGGGAAACAGATAATTATAAAGTTAGTGATCATGTTATCTTATTAGATAGTTATTTAGATAAGAGAAAAATAGATGTAGTTATAGCAAGTAATACAAAGATAAAAAAGAATATTGCTAAAAAATATGAAACTGAAGAACAAAAGGATCCAGTAAAAATAGATTATGATAACTTAAAAAATATAGATGTAGAATTAATAGAAGATGATTTAATGATAGTAGAAGATAATACTTTAAGACATAATAGTATAAAACTTGGATCTTTAATCATAGACTATTTATTGAGGAAGTAGTATGTCATATACAGTAAAAGTAAAAGATGAAATTATAAAGAAAGTATTAGTAAAATCAGAATCTATTGCACAGTTGTCTGGATTTGTTAGAAATAATGGTTATATAAGTAATAAAGAATTACATTTAACTACAGAAAATAAAAATATATTGGAAAACTTAAAAAATACATTTAGAAACTTATATGAATTGGAATTACAAGAGGAAATAAAGAGTAATCGTAATTTTAGTAAGAAAGATATATATTTATTATCGATAGTAGAGAAAAAAGATTTAATACTTAGAGATTTAGGTTATTATGATGAAGATAATAAATACTTAGAAACTCCTCCAGAATATATAGTTGGTTCGACAGAAGAGATAAAAGCATATTTAAGAGGTGTATTTTTAAGTAGTGGTAGTATAAATGATCCGAAAACCTCTAGATATCATCTAGAACTTTCTATAGAAAAACCCAAGGAAGCTGTATTTGTTCAGAAATTGCTTAACTTATTTGAATTAAATATAAAGATGTTAACTAGAGATAAAAATTATATGTTATACATAAAGGAAGCAGAAAAAATAAGTGATTTCTTAAAAATACTTGATGCATCACAAGCAGTAATGTATTACGAAAATATAAGAGTATATAGAGATAAGAAAAATCAAGCTAATAGACTAAATAACTGTGAACAAGCGAATATGGATAAAGTTGTATCATCTGCGACAAAACAATTAGAGTATATAGAAATAATAGAAGAAAATATGGGTACTAGTTTACTTGATGATAAAACTAAAGAAGCTTTAGAATATAGAAAAAAGTATCCAGAGAGTTCATTAAAAGAACTAAGTGAAATTATATCTATAGAAACTGGTAACAAAATAACTAAATCTGGATTAAATCATAGATTTAGAAAAATTAAAGATTTGGCTATAAAATTTAATAAATAGATATTTATAGTGAAGGAGGATTTTATGGAAACGTGTTCTAAATGTGGAAAAAAATTAAAGAAAGGCGATCTTTTTTGTGGTGAGTGTGGTACTAAAGTAGGTAAAAAAGTTGCTAAGAAAAAGGAAGAAGTTTCTAAGAAAGAGACTAAAAAGAGTAATGAAGGATTAGTAGTAGCGTCATTAGTAATTGGTATAATAGCTATTATATTTTCAGCTGTTTTAAATATTTTGATAGTACCATTAGCTATTTTAGGTTTAATATTTGGTATAGTAGGTAAATCTTCTAAAGGGAAAGGTAAAAAAATTGCTGGTATAATTCTTAACTCTTTAGCACTTTTTATCGCTATAGTTGTATTTACTATTATTGTAGTGTTTATTGTTAGTGTTGTTAATGATAGTGATAATGTGTTTAATAATGCATATAAAGATATAGTATCTACAGCTGATGAAGATAGTATTCATGAGACTTGGTATTGTAAGACATCTAGTAATGGAGTTATAACTAGTACTGATTACACTTTAACTCTTAAATTTGAAGAAAATGGTAAGTTTGATTGGAAATCTTATAAGTATCCAAGTAAAAACTATGTATATGGTAAATATAGTTTTATAAAACCATATAAATTAGATTCTAATAAGAAAAGATATTATGTAATTGATTTAAAACCAGAAGTTATGTATTTATATGGAATTAAAAGGACAACACAAAGTAGTACTAAATATAACGTTTATTTCACAGAGGATGAACATATTAAATTAGTAAATCAAAAAACTAATAATATTTATTATTGTGATGAAAAGTAAAAAACTTATTCAATTATGTTAATAAAGTAAGTAAAAGAACAAGGTTTAAACCTTGTTCTTTTTATGTTTGTTGACAAAAGCATCCGGGGGGGGGGTATACTTTAAGTATAAAATAGTAGGAGAGTAAGTATATGAATAAAAAAGGATTTACATTAATAGAACTACTAGTAGCGATAACAATAATGGGAATATTAATAGGATTAGCTGCACCAGCAGTAGATAATTTAATGGCAAGGAATAAAACAAGGAAATATAATGCATATGC
>JAFQXM010000009.1 GCA_017406955.1 Bacilli bacterium
ACAATAATGGGAATATTAATAGGATTAGCTGCACCAGCAGTAGATAATTTAATGGCAAGGAATAAAACAAGGAAATATAATGCATATGCAAGATCAATGGAAAGAGCGGCAAAATTATATATGGATTCATATGGAGAGAATGTAATGTCTTCTAATGAAAATTATTTTTGTATAAAACTAACATATCAAACATTAAAAAATAGGAAACTACTAAAGGATTATCAAGGAGAAGAAACATGTGAAGATGATGATACATATGTATATGTAAAAAAGAATACAAAGATGGAAAATGATAAAGGATATGACTATGATGTAAGTATAAGATGTAAGAAGAATGGAAATGAAGTATATAGAGAAGAAGCAACAGCACCCGATACAAAGTGTTATAATAATATAGATAGAATAGGTGGAATAACAGTAAGTTTAGATCCAGACCATTTTGGATGGACACGAACAGTTAATGCCAGAGATATAACAATAACAGTAAAAGATACAAATGAAGAAAATGGAGTAGGATTTGCGCCAAATACAGCGATAAAATATCAATGGGTAAAAGATGGAGGAACACCAAGTAGTACAGGATGGAAAACACTAGAAATGGGTAATTCAGAACAAACATCAGTACTAACAAAGACAATGAATAATAGTTTATATCCAACAGAAACAGGGGAATATAGATTATGGATATTTGGAATATGTGATACAGTAGGACACTGTTCAATGAAACAATCATTTGGATTATATAAATTTGATAATACAGCACCTACATGTAGTGTTTATGCAAAAACAAAAGATACTACTAGTTATGATAATATTGATTCAAAGCATAGTTGGGCAAATAATGTTGATTACTTTAAAAATAATAAATATTCTAGGAGTGCACAAGAATGGACATATAGAAATGTAAAGGCTAGTATATTTGATAGAGATGATAAACATAGTGGGCCATCTACTAATACTACTAATGAAGTATCTATAAATGATGGATACGCCACAAGAGCAAGTAATACAACAATAAGTAGGAATGGAGTTACAAAAGTTACATATTATTTATATGATAAAGTAGGAAATAGAGGTAGTTGTAGTGCAAATATTAAAATAGATAAAGAAAGACCTACTGCTCCTTCAATTATAATGTATAAAAAAGGCGAACAGGATATAAAAAAACCTGATCAAGACCCAGGAAAAGGATCATATACAGGAGGATGGTATAAAGGATGGGTATATACAACAGGAACTGCAACTACTAGTGCACATAATTATTCAGGAACAAGATATTATACAGACGGTACAGGTGAAACAGATTCTGAACAAAAAGAACAACGATTTAGAAATGTTGATGCTGAAGGAATTTCAACAGTAAAATATAAAGCGTGTACAAAAGCAGGATTATGTTCTGATTGGAGAGAAAGTACTGATATTAAACTAGATAGATCTGCACCAACAGGAATGCAATTAAAAAAGAAAATAAGGACTAATTGTTCAAATAATTGGGAAGGTGGAGATCATGATGATGCAACTAATTATACTTCTGGTAGCTGGACAAGATACTGTACTTATTCTAAAGCACATGATGCAAAAGATAAATGGGGTAATGGTACAGTATACTCTTCTTATGCAACTGGTAAAACAGATCATAGTACACGAGACAATCAATCTTGGAGAAATGTAAATGCAGAAGGAACTTCAACTGTATATCATAGAGTATGTGATAATTTAGGTAATTGTTCTGCATATACATCATATATTGCAAAACTTGATCATTCTGCTCCAACATGTAAGACTACAAAATCGAATCAAAATACAGCATCAGGTGTGACCGCAACATTTAGCTGTAGTGATGGTGGACTTAGTGGTGTTAAAAAGTGTACTTCTCAAAAATCAGGTTTAAAAACTGGCACGCATAGTTATTCAATTGAAGATAATGTAGGAAATAGTGGAACATGTAGTACGACTGTTTATAGAGAACAGAAACAAGGTAGTTGTAAGACTTATAATACATGTAAGAATAAGCAATGTTGCGGAACAAAAATAACAACTTATCTTCTTAATACTGGGTGTAGCGGAAGAGGAGAAAGTGGTGACCCAGAATGTGATCCAGGATATGAAAAGAAAAATTGTAGGCAAGTTGGTGCCGGTGCCTGCGGGTGTGATTGTGTTAAAACTGAAGCAAAAACATGTACTAAATCATGCTGTGGATGCCAAGAATATAATTATTATTATGTTTATTATTAGAAAAGAAACATATTTAATGTTTCTTTTTGTTTGTTATTATTTTATCTATTAATCTATATTCTAATGCTTCTTTAGAAGTCATATAATTATCTATCTTTGTATCTTTTTCTATTTTTCTTAGTGTTTGATTAGTATTTTTTGATAGTATTTTGTTTATTCTTTTCTTTAGTTTAATTATTCTATCAGTTACTATTTTTATATCTGTAGCTTTACCTTCTACTCCTCCTAGTGGTTCATGTATCATAATATCAGAGTTAGGTAATGCATATCTTTTTCCTTTGGTACCACTAGACAATAGGAATGCCCCCATACTAGCAGCTATTCCTACACATATTGTAGATACATCACTATCAATAAAGTTCATAGTATCATATATGGCCAACCCAGCTGTTATAGATCCTCCAGGTGAGTTTATATATATTGAAATATCATTATTATTTAGAGAATCTAGATATAATAATTGTGCTATTACGCTATTAGCTAAAGTATCATTTATCTCACCGTTTATAAATATAATTCTGTCTTTTAATAATCTAGAAAATATATCATAACTTCTTTCTGTTTCTAAATCTTTATCTATAACTATAGGAATTAAACTCATATTTATCACCTATAATTAGTATAATTTAAAGAAATAAAATTATTCATATAATAAACCGACAAAGTATGTTATAATTAAATTAGAATATAAGAGGGTGTATATTATGATAGATAGTATTAATATTACTGTTAATAATAAAAATTATAAAATAAGTAAAGGTATGACTTTAGAAGAAATATCTAAGGATTTTCAAAAAGATTTTAGATACCCTATTTTACTTGCAAAAGTAAATAATCAAATGAAAGAATTAAATGAAGTTGTTAATGAAGATTCAACTATAGAGTTTTTTGATTTAACTGTTAAACAAGGAAATAGGGCTCATATTGGATGTTTAACGTATATACTTTTATATGCTATAAAGAAGTTGTTTGGAGAAAATTCAAATATAGTAGTTCAACATTCTTTAGATAAAGGGATCTATATTAAAACTAGTTTTAGATTAACAGAAGCTAGATTAGATAAAATTAAAGATACAATGAATAGTATAATAGCTGCTGATATGCCAATTACTAATGTAACTGTAGATAGAATGGAAGCTATTAAATATTTTGAAAGTGTTAATGATTCTGCTAAGGTTGGTATTATGAATTATAGTACTAATAAGTATGTTAATTTATATAGATTAGGTAATTATTATAATTATTTTTATACATTAATGCCTACTTCTACTAAAAAAGCTAAAGATTTTGATTTAACGTATATAGGAACTGAAGGATTTGTATTAAGATTTCCTACTATTTATATAAATGATAGAATCAAAGAATATACACATCATCCTAATATGTTTGAAGTGTTTCAAGAATGTAGAGATTGGGCGGAAATAATAAAGGTTGGTAATTCTGTTGAATTAAATAACGTTGTAGCTCAAGGGAAAATAAATGATTTAATTAGAATAGATGAAACATTACAAAGTAATAGATTATTAGAGTTGGCAAAAACCATTAATAGTAAAAAAGATAAAGTTAAAATAGTTTTAATAGCTGGACCATCATCTTCTGGTAAAACGACAACTTCTAGAAAACTATGTATGTATTTACACAGTTTTGGTATTAATCCAAAAGTAATTTCTATGGATGATTATTTTAAAGAAAGAACGGAGACTCCAAAGGATGAAAATGGTAATCATGATTATGAATGTTTAGAAGCTATGGATATGAAATTATTTGATAAACAAATAGAAGAAATATTAAGTGGAAAAGAAGTGACTATACCTACATTTAATTTTAGTTTAGGTAAAAAAGAATATAAAAACAAATTAAAACTTGGAGAGAAAGAATTAGTTTTAATAGAAGGAATACATGCTTTGGATGATAAAGTTTTAACAAATATACCAAGGAGTAAGAAATTTAAGATATATATTTCTGCTTTAACTGAATTAAATATGGATGATCATAATAGGGTTTCTACTACTGATAATAGACTATTAAGAAGGATTATAAGAGATAATAGAACTAGAAATTATTCGGTAGAGCAAACTTTAAAATCTTGGAGTAATGTAAGAGCTGGAGAAGAAAAATATATATTCCCTTTCCAGGATGAAGCAGATTTTACATTTAATACAGCTTTAATTTATGAAATAGGGGTGCTAAAAACATACGTTGAACCATTGCTTTATTCAGTATCCAGAGATTCAGAATTTTATGAAGATGCTCAAAGATTAAGTAATTTCTTAAAATTATTCTTACCAATACCAGCAGATTCTATGCCACAAGATTCTATATTAAGGGAATTTATTGGCGGAAGTTGTTTCCACGAATAAAAAATAATATTGATATTAGAAATATAAATTGGTAAAATAAAATTAGGAGATGATTTAATGGTTAAAGTTGCGATTAATGGATTTGGAAGAATAGGAAGACTTAGTTTTCGTCAAATGTTTGAACTTAATGGATATAAAGTAGTAGCAATTAATGATTTGACTAGTCCTGATATGTTAGCTCATTTATTAAAATATGATACAGCTCAGAAAAGATATGAAGGACACAAAGTAGAATCTACTGAAAATTCTATCATTGTAGATGGAAAAGAAATAAAAATATATAAAGAAGAAGATCCTAATAATTTGCCTTGGAAAGAGTTAGATGTTGATGTTGTATTGGAATGTACAGGATTCTTTACTTCAAAAGAAAAAGCAAGTGCTCATATAAATGCTGGAGCTAAAAAAGTTATTATTTCAGCACCAGCAGGAAATGATTTAAAAACAATTGTTTATGGAGTTAATGAAAATATATTAACTAGTGATGATAATATAATTAGTGGAGCTTCATGTACTACTAATTGCTTAGCTCCTATGGCAAACGCTTTAAATAATTATGCACCAATTGAAAGTGGTATTATGACTACAGTACATGCTTATACTGGAGATCAAATGATTTTAGATGGACCACATCGTAAAGGAGACTTAAGAAGAGCAAGAGCGGGAGCTTCTAATATAGTTCCTAATTCAACAGGGGCTGCTAAAGCGATTGGACTAGTTATACCTGAACTTAATGGTAAATTAATTGGTTCTGCACAAAGAGTTCCAGTAATAACAGGATCTACTACTTTGTTAGTAGCTATTGTCAAAGGAAAAGATATTACAGTAGAAAAAGTTAATGAAGTAATGAAGAATGCATCTAATGATTCATTTGGATATACAGAAGAACCACTTGTATCTACTGATATAGTTGGTACGACTTATGGGTCAATATTTGATGCTACACAAACTTTAGTATCTAAAATAGATGATGATACATATCATGTTCAAGTGGTTGCTTGGTATGATAATGAGAATGGTTATACTTCTCAAATGATAAGAACAGCCAAATACTTAATGGAAATATAACAATTTAGAAAGGAGAGATTTTTATGGGTATTGGAATAATTATTGTAATAGTAGTAGTTGTACTTTTACTATTATTTGTAGTTGGAAACTACAACAAATTAGTTAATTCTAGAAATAAGGTTGAAAATCAATTTAGCCAAATTGATATTCAATTAAAGAGGAGAGCTGATTTAATTCCTAATTTAGTAGAAACTGTAAAAGGTTATGCTAAACATGAGGAAGAAACTTTAAAAGGAGTAATTGAAGCTAGAAATAAAGCAGTAAGTGCTGGTAGTGTTAATGAAAAAATTGAAGCTAATAATGAGTTAACAGGAGCTTTAAATAAATTACTTGCTGTAGCTGAAGCTTATCCAGATTTAAAAGCTAATGAAAACTTTAAAGATTTACAAAATAACTTAAAAGAAACTGAAGATAAGATTACTTATGCTAGACAATTTTATAATGATTCAGCTATGAACTTCAATAATATAGTTCAAATGTTTCCATCTAATATAATTGCTGGTATGTTTGGATTTAAGAAATTTGATTATTTCAAAATTGATGAAAAAGATAAAGAAACACCAAAAGTGGAATTTTAGACTTTATAAGTCTTTTTTCTTTAAAACAGAAAGGAAACTTAGTATGAAGAAAAAATTATTAATAGTTTTGTTTTTTATATTTGTATTTAGTCCATTTAATGTATTTGCATCAAATAAAATATATAATATGGATATAGATATAAAAATAGATAAAGAAGCAAATGCCAAGATAACTGAAGTATGGAAAGTAAAAGGTGAAGATGGTACTGAGTGGTATAAAGTAATGAATGGCCTAGGTAATTCAAAACTATCTAATTTCCAAGTATCAATGGATGGAAAAATGTTAAACAAGAAAGACTGGGATGTAGATGAAAGTCTGGAAGAAAAACGTGGATACTATGGAATAAATGAAACAGAAAATGGTTTAGAATTATGTTTTGGTAAATATGACTATAGTTATCATACATTTAGACTAGAATATGAATTATCTAATTATATATTCAATACAGAAGATTCACAAGTACTATATTGGAATTTAGTGGATAAATTAAGTAATGTGGATTTTGAAAATTTTCATGTCACAGTTACAAGTTACTATGAATTTCCTGATAATTTAGATGTATGGGGATATGGATATAAAGGATATGCCTATGTTAAGGATGGAAAGATAGAAATGAGTAACGAGGAAAATACTTATATGGATGGTAAGTATGGAGTGTTGCTTGTTAAATTTCCAAAAGATACGTTTGAAACAACTAATTCATATAGTCAGTATAAAAAATTTAATGATGTATTAAAAGCAGCTAAGAAAGGCTCTTATAAATACGATTATAATGAAGATAAGACTTCTATATGGGATATATTCTCTTATATTTTTGTACTTGCAATGTTTGGTTTTGGTGGATTTGCATCATATAATACCATAAAAAATAGTGGTTATGGCTATAAAGATAATAAGAAAATTAATCATAAAGATGTCCCTATGTTTAGAGATATACCATGTAACAAAGATATTTATTATGCTAATACACTAATGAATATAAATAACTTTAATGGGTATAAGGAAACTAATATTTTTGGAGCTATTTTATTAAAATGGATTAGAACAGGTAAAGTTTTAATTAAAAATGAAACTAAAGGAATTTTTAACAAAGAAACTAGTGTTATTGATTTAACATTAAATCCAACATTTGATAATAATACAGAAACAAAAATATTTAATATGTTACATGAAGCTAGTAAAGATGGAATATTAGAACCTAAAGAATTAGAAAGATGGTGTAGAAGTAATTATACTGAATTTTTAAATATATTTAAAAAGATTAATACTGATAAAATAAGTGAACTAGAGTCACAAAATCATATATATAGAAGAACGTCTAAAGAAGAGTGTAAAAAGAAAAATGTAATGGATGACGTTATATATAATGATTCAGTACAGTTATATGGATTAAAGAAATATTTACAAGAGTTTTCTAACATGAAGGATAAAGAAGCCATAGAAGTTCAGTTGTGGGATGAATACTTGATGTTTGCATATTTATTTGGTATGGCAGATAAAGTTGCTAAACAGTTTAAAAATTTATATCCAGAAGTTGTTGAACAAATGGATAGTTGTAATTTAGACTATAATACATTTATATTTATTAATATGATTTCTACAAGTGGTGTATCTGCTGCATCTGCCGCAAGAAGTGCTGCTGAGTCTTATTCTGCTGGAGGAGGCGGATTCTCATCTGGCGGAGGAGGCTTTGGTTCCTTCGGAGGTGGAGGAGGCGGAAGCCGCTAAAAAAGGACTTAGTCCTTTTTTTCTTGTGTAAAAACTGTTATAATTTTATCGTAAGATAGTAGTTTATACAAAAGCGATAATATAAATAATTAGGAGGTATATTATGGTAATAATTGTTTTTCTATTTACTTTATTCATGATGTTAATAAATGTATTGCCTTTGATTCTTATAGCGTGGTTTATAGGAAGTAGTAATTTGTTTGGATCAAAAAATAAGTATGGGTATATTAACAACAAGAAAATATTGTATGAAAAAGTACCAATATATACAGAAATACCATGTAATAAAGATATATATTATGCTAATGTATTATTAAAACTTAATAATTTTCCTAACTATAAAGAAACCAATATATTTGGAGCTATAATTTTGAAATGGTTAAAAGAAGAGAAGATAGTTATTAACAACGAAAGTAAAAGCGGTTTTAATATAGAGACTAGTATAATAGATTTAACTAAGAATCCTGAGTTTGATAGTACTCTGGAAGGCAATTTGTTTAATTTGTTATATGAGGTAAGTAATGATGGTCTTTTGGAACCCATTGAATTAGAAAATATATGTAAGTATAACTATGAGCGCTTTTTGCAAATATTTAAAGATATGAATTTTGAAAAAATTAGTGAACTAAAAATGAATAATAATATACATGATAAGACGCCTGAAGATCATTGTAGAATGGGGAATGTAATGGATGATATTATATATAAAGATTCTATAGAATTATATGGATTAAAAAAATATTTAACAAATTTTACTGATATGGCTAATAAAGAAGTAAAAGATGTTCAATTATGGGATGAGTATTTAATGTTTGCTTATTTGTTTGGTATTGCAGATAAAGTTTCTAGCCAGTTCAAATTAGTAGATCCAGAGATAAAAGAAACAACTGAATATTATGATTTAGATACTAGTTTTTTGAGTTTTATTGATAAGTTAACTAATTATATTTTAACTAATATATTTAAGTGACATTAAAAAGGACTTAGTTCTTTTTTTTTAATATAAAAAATGGTATAATTTTAATATGATTGGAGGAGTTTCGTCTATGAAATCTATTGAAAGTATGAATATAAAAAATAAGAAAGTAATAATTAGATGTGATTTAAATGTACCTATTATTGATGGTAAAATTTTAGATAACAATAGAATAAAAGAAAGTTTACAAACTATCAATTACTGTATAGATAATAACTGTAAGATAATAATACTAGCTCATTTAGGTAGAATTAAAGAAGAGAAAGATTTAAAAAAGAACACTTTAAAACCAGTAAGTATTGAATTATCTAAATTATTAGATAAAGAAGTAACTTTTATAGATAAAACTCGTGGAAAAAAGTTAGAAACCGCAGTTTCTAATATGAAATCTAAAGATATTATCTTAGTAGAAAATACTAGATATGAGGATTTAGATGGCAAAAAAGAAAGTAATAATGATAAAGAATTAGGTAAGTATTGGGCATCTTTAGGAGAAGTATTTATTAATGATGCTTTTGGTACTTTACATAGAGCTCATGCTTCTAATGTAGGAATAGCATCTAACCTTCCCTCTTGTGTTGGATTTTTAATAGAAAAGGAATTAAAAGTATTAAAAGAATTAGATAAACCTGAAAAACCATTTGTAGTTATGTTGGGTGGAGCTAAAGTTAAAGATAAAATAGGTGTAATTAAGAAATTAGTTACTAAAGCAGATTATATATTAATTGGGGGAGGTATGTCATATACTTTCTTAAAAGCAGAAGGTTATGAGATTGGCACATCTCTACTTGATAAAGATAGTATAGATTTTTGTACAGAAGTATTAAAAAAGTATGAAGATAAA
This sequence comes from Bacilli bacterium, assembly GCA_017406955.1. GTDB lineage: Bacteria > Bacillota_I > Bacilli_A > RF39 > UBA660 > CAJMSU01. The sequence continues at coordinate 9,788 of JAFQXM010000009.1, forward strand.
ATAGTATTACCGGTAGATATTGCAGTAACTAATGAATTTAGTAATGATGAAGAGTATAGAACAGTTGATATTACTGATATAAAAGATAATGAAATGGGTATGGATTTAGGTCCTAAATCAAGGAAATTATTTAAGAGTTACTTATCTAAAGCTAAAACAGTTATATGGAATGGTCCGGTAGGAGTGTATGAATTCTCTAAATATAAAAAGAGCACGGATAGTTTATTAAAATATTTAACAGATAATAATATAAGAACAATACTTGGTGGAGGAGATATAGTTGCAGCTTATAATAATGCTAAATTAAAAAACAAAGTATATCATGCTTCAACAGGTGGAGGTGCAACACTAGAATATTTAGAGGGAAAGAAATTACCAGGATTAGAAGCTATAAAGTAGGTGGAAGTAATGAGTGATAGAACAATTTTTATCGCAGATTTAAATAATAAAGAGCATTTAGAGTTATTTGAAGATTATGAACGCAAAAACAATTTACATAATATACTAGATTATATAAGAGAAAATGACTTAAATAGTGTAATATTAAAACAAATACTATTTTTAAAAGATAAAGAAGGTATTAAAGATAGTTGTTTTATTAGTGCTGAAAAAGATAAAAAGACATGTTTTATAGATTTTCCAAATACTGATCAAGTGTTTAGAAATAGAACGCTTATTACTTATGCAGAAAACTATTCTTTTAATACTTTGGGTATGGAAGAAATATTTATTCAAACTAAAATTGATAATAAAAATTTAATTAATAATTTGGAATCAAAAGAATATGAGAATTTGGGAGATACTAACGGATTAATAACTTTTATGAAGGAAAAAGAGAAAGATTTAGAACAAGGAAGGATAATGAATGGAACTCGTTAAAAATATAAAGAAAAATACAATTATATTATTAATACTTACTACTATAATTTTATTTTTAATATTAAAAGATGATTTTGATTTAATAGTTAAAACATTATCATCTATGAATGTTTGGTTTATATTACTAGCAATAATTTTCTTTTTAATATATATAGTACTAAGAGGTTATGTTAATTATAAGATAGTAAATAATCCTAGAAAGATATCTTTAAAAGAAGCTATTAAACATAATGTTATAGTACAATTTTTTAATGGTATAACACCTTTTTCTACAGGTGGACAGCCTATGGAAATATATATGTTAACAGAACATGATATAAAAACTAGCGAAGCTGCAACATATACTATTCAAAGTTTTATATTTTATCAAGTAGCTTTAGTTATATGTGGAGCTTTAGCTGTTGGTTATAATGCTATATTCCATATATTTCCAAAATCAGTATTCTTAAGAGAATTGACACTATTAGGATTCTTAATCAATACATTAGTTGCAGTAGGATTATTTATAGTAATGTTCTCAGATAAACTTACTAAAAAGCTAACTAAGTTATTTATAAGAATATTACATAAAATAAGAATAATTAAAGAAAAAGAAAAAACTATAGAGAAATGGCATTCTAAATTAGATGATTTTCATGCTAGTGCTAAAAGTTTAAGAAAAAGAAAAAAATTATTTGTATATGGGGTAATAATAAATATAATTAGTTTAGTTTGTTTATATATAATCCCATTATTTATAGTATTTAGTTTAAATGATTTTACATCTATGAATGTTGCGGATACTTTAGTATCTTCTGCTTATGTATTATTAATTGGATCTTTTGTACCAATACCAGGAGCTAGTGGAGGAATAGAATTTGGATTCTTAAACTTCTTTAATAATTTCTTAAAAAGAGGAGCTTTAACTGCGGTTTTGATAGTATGGAGATTTATAACATACTATCTAGCAATGATTTTAGGAGCATTATCATTCAGTTTAGAAAAGAAAGGTGATTAGTATGAGAATAGGATTATTTACAGATACATATCCACCATTTATTAACGGAGTATCTACTAGTGTTTCAATGTTAAAAGATGCCTTAGAGAAAAAAGGACATACAGTATATGTAATAACAGTAAGTAAAAATCTTTTAAAATATGAAATAGATAAAGAAAATAGAATAATAAAAGTCCCAGGAATACCAGTAGGTATATATGATTATAGATTAAGTAGGATATATCCAATAAGTATGATCAATACTATGAGAAGTTGGAAGTTAGATGTTGTACATTCTCATACAGAGTTTGGTATAGGAATATTCGCAAGATTATTCGCAAAACAATTTAATATACCACTAATACATACATATCATACTTTATATGAAGATTATACTCATTATTTAACTAAAGGATATTTTGATAAATCTAGTAAAAAAATAGTAGAATACTTAACTAAATTTTATTGTGATAAAACAGCTACTGAGTTAATTGTTCCAACTAATAAAATATATAAATTATTCAAAGAAAAATATGAATTTGAAAAAAATATTCATATTATACCTACAGGTATAGAAATAGATAGATTCTTTACTGAAAATGTAGATGAAGATGAAGTTAAATTATTAAAAGAAAAATTAAACATATCTAAAAAAGATTTTGTGGTTTTATTTGTAGGAAGAATAGCTTCAGAGAAAAATATCACGTTCTTACTTGAAAGTAGTAAAGAACTAAAGAAAAAAATTCCTAATTATAAATTAATGATAGTAGGAGATGGACCAGATAAAGAAGAATATGAAAAATATGTAAAAGACAATAGTATTGATGATCATATAATCTTTACCGGGAAAGCTGCTTGGGAAGAAATACCACTTTACTATCATTGTGCTAATCTTTTCGCAACTGCTTCTACTACAGAAACGCAAGGTTTAACAGTAATAGAAGCAATGGCATCATCTGTTCCACCATTATGTATAGATGATGAATCATTCACAACTACAGTAACAGATGATTTAAGTGGAAAGATATTTACAAACAATAAAGAATATGAAGATGCAGTGATAGAACTACATAAAGATAAGAAAAAATATAAATATATAAGTGAACAAGCACGAATAAACTCAGAACACTTAAGTTCTTCAAGTTATGCAGAAAGAGTTCTGGAAGTATATGAAAGAGCTATAAAAACAAAAAAAGAACAAAGAGATAGAAATATTATAAATAGAGTAATAGATAAAATAAAAGGAGAATAATATGTTAGTAGTTTTAAATAATAAGTGTAATCTAGATTATGAGGAGTTTATTAATTATAACCAAGAGTTGAATAGTATTAGTACTAATATCAAATTAGTATTATGTCCATCTATGTTATATGTATCTTTATTTAAATCAGATAAAATAATATTAGGCAGTCAAAAAGTAGATATTTTTGATATGGGAGCTTATACTGGATGTGTAAATGCCAAACAACTAAAATCACTTGGTGTAAAATATTCATTAGTTGGTCATTCAGAAGTTAGAAAATATAAAAACATAACAAGAGATGAGATTAATAAAAAAATAAAAAAATTATTAGAGGAAGGTATTACGCCAATATATTGTATAGGTGAAACACAAGAAGAAAGAAATAACAATACGTATAAAGAACTATTAAAAGAAGACATATTAGAATCATTAAAAGATTTAACCAATGAAGAAAAGAAAAAAGTAATAGTAGCTTATGAACCAGTATGGTCTATAGGAACAGGTAATATTCCTAAATGCTATGAAATTAATGAAGTAGTAGGTATTATTAAAGAAGAACTACCTAATAATAGAATATTATATGGAGGTAGTGTTAATGAAGAAAATATCAACTTCTTTAATACTAATTGTAACTTAGATGGATATCTACTTGGAGGAGTAAGTTTAAAAATAAATAAACTACAAAAACTATTAAATATATTAGAAAAATGACAAGTTTTACACATTCGACAAAACTTGTCATTCTTTTCTCTACCAATTTTGCGAGTTGTATTATATAATTGTAATGCAGCGTAGTACGAGAGGAGAGAAAATTGAAAAAGATAAGAGTTTTAGCAGTAGATGACAACAAGAATTTAATAGGAATGATGAAAGAATACTTCAAAGATAATTCAGATATAGAAATTGTCCTAGAAGCACATGATGGTAGTGAAGGGTTAAGACTAATCGAAAGGAAACAAGATGAATATGACGTAGTACTATTGGATTTAATAATGCCTAATAAGGATGGAGTAACTATACTAGAATATATGAAGAATAAAAATATAGATAAAAAAGTAATAGTTCTAACATCTTATAATACTCAAGATATGATTAGAAAAGTATCGGAGTTAGGTATAAGTTATTTTGTATTAAAACCTTTTGAGTTAGAAGATTTAGAAAAAAGAATACTAGAAGTATCAGAAGGAGTTAAATTTGGAGGTAAAGCTCTAGATTTATATCATAATAACTTACAGATATCAGTAACAAAAATACTTCATGAATTAGGAGTACCATCTCATATAAAAGGATATCAATATATAAGAGAAGGAATAATGCTCATTTATGATGATCCTGCTATGGTAGGAGGAATAACTAAAGAATTATATCCAGAAGTTGCGAAGAAATATGATACTACAGTATCACGAGTAGAAAGAGCGATAAGACACGCTATAGAAGTAAGTTGGAATAGAGGTAACTGGCAGTTAATGGAAGACATATTTGGACATAGTGTAGATATAGACAAGGCAAAACCAACTAATTCAGAGTTTATTGTCACAGTCGCAGATAAACTAAGATTAGAGTTTACTAAGCCATTAACTAATTAAGCGGTAATGTCTTTTTTATTGTAAGAACAGGAGGGAACATATGCATACAGAAGGATCTTTTGTAGGAAACATATTAGATAATGAAGATAATATCCATTTAGCTGGAACCATTCTAATAAAACTAGATGAAAATGAATACGTAAGATTAACAGATATAGAAGAATTAAAAGAATTAAGAAAATATCTAATGTTTTATAAATTTATAAAAACAGAATTAGTTCAAGAAAAAAAGGATAGATATAATGAGTTAATTCTAACTACAAATAAAGAGGATAATAATCTATATATAGAAGAGTCTTCATTAACAAAACATTTAGATAAAACTGCTGCTAAAAGATTAATAAAGAAAAATAAAGAAGCTATGGAATACTATAAGGTAAGTCATTATTTATAGAAAAGAAGTATTAAGATAATACTTCTTTTTATTGACATTTATATAAATTAGATATATACTTAATTTATAAAATATGTAAGGGGAATACAATTTATGGAACGAAAGATAGAAACATTTCTTAAAAAATGGAAAACAGATATCATAAGAAAACCATTAATATTATATGGACCAAAACAAGTAGGTAAAACATTTACAGTATTAAAATTTGGTAAAGAAGAATATAAGAATGTAGTATATTTTAATACTATGAATAATAATGAAATAATAGAGTTATTCAGTAAAGAAAAATCAATTGATAAGATAATACAGAACTTATCTTTAATATCAGGAGAAACTATATTAAAAGATGATACTTTAATAGTATTAGATAATATAGATGAATTTGAACTAGTAAAAGGAGTTAAACTATTTGGAAGTGATAGAAGTGATTACCACATAATAGGTATTACTTCACGTAGAGAGAATCTAAAAGAATTTAAAGGTGAAGAATTACAGTTTAAAGGAATGAATGAATTAGATTTTGAAGAATATCTATGGGTAAGGAAAGAGAAAGCTCTTGCAGAATTAATAAAAGAATCGTTTCATAAACATAAAACATGTCCATTTCATAAAGTAGCTTTAGAATTATTCCAAGATTATTTAATGACTGGAGGGTTACCTGAAGTAATAAAAGCAGAAAAAGATGGTAAAGACACTTTTGAAATAGACGCTATTAAACAAAAAATACTAGATACATATAAAAAAGAAATATCTTTAAATAAGAATTTAATAGATATTTCAAGAGGAATAGAAGTAATAGATTCAATACCAGAACAATTAAAAAAAGATAATAAAAAGTTTCAATATGGTCTTATTGGTACAGGTAAAAGAGCTAAAGAATATGAAAAATCTATAAATTACTTAGTAGAAAACCAATTAGTATATAGAAGTTATAAAGTAAAAGAAGTTAAATCTCCACTAAGTAGTTATAGAGATAAAGATAGTTTTAAACTATATTTAACAGATGATGGAGTATTATTTTCGATGATGCATTTAAATAAAAAGAAAATGCTAAGTGACGAAGATACGAAAGAAACATTATATGAAAATCATATAGCTAAAACATTAGTAGAAGCAGGTTATTCATTGTATTACTATCAATCAGAAGGAAAGGCAGAAGTAAACTTTGTTATACAGAATAGAATGGGGTTAATAATACCAATAGAAATAACAACTAAAACTAATTCTAAAGCTAAATCACTATCAGTATTTATGAAAAAATACACAGTACAACAAGCTTATAGAATAACAGAAAACAACTTTTCAACAAAAAAAGATGTTAGATATATACCAATCTATTCAATATTTTGTTTAAATGATACTAAAATATAAAAAACAACACTTAAAAGTGTTGTTTTTATTTGTTAATTAATTCATCCATATCTATATCAAATAGTTTACCAGGATTAATATTAACTGCTAATGAGATCTTCCAAATAGTATCTACGGAGAAAGTTTTCTTACCTTTTTTAGATTCTATTCTTCTAATAAATTCATGGGAAACTCCAACACGTTCTGCTAGAACTGCTTGAGTAATACCTGCTTTCATTCTATATTTTTTAATGTTTCTGGCGATTTGTTCATAGATGTTTATTTCATATTTATTCATAATATCACTTCCTAAAACTAGTATGTACTAATTTTTAAAAATAATATGTAAACTATTAGATAACAGTTAATTTTATTTGTTCGATTGTATCTATAGAAAAAATGTTCTATAATAAATATGAGGGGATTATTATGAAAGAAAGAATTATATTTCATATAGATGTTAATAATGCTTTTTTATCTTGGAGTGCTATTCTTTATTTAAAAGATGGTTATAAAAAAGATATAAGAGAAATACCTGCAGTAATAGGTGGATCTGAAAAATCTCGTCATGGTATAGTTTTGGCTAAATCTATACCTGCTAAGAAAAAAGGTGTAGTAACTGCAGAACCAATCTATCAAGCTAAAAAGAAATGTAAAACTCTCGAAGTATATCCACCAGATTATAGATGGTATTATAAAAAGTCTTATGAACTAATGAATTATTTAAAACAGTATTCTCCTTTGATAGAACAATACTCAGTAGATGAATGTTTCTTGGATATGTCTGGTATGGATTATATTTATAAAGATTATATAAAACTAGCTCATGATATAAAAGATGAAATAAAAGAAAAATTTGGTTATACAGTAAATATAGGTATAGGTAATAATAAATTATGTGCTAAAATGGCATCTGATTTTGAAAAGCCTAATAAAGTACATACATTATTCAAAGATGAAATAGCTAAAAAAATGTGGCCACTACCAGTAGGAGATCTATTTATGGTAGGAAAACAAAGTACTAAGTTATTAAATAGTATAGGTATTAAAACTATATATGATTTAGCAAAGTATGATGAAAAGAAATTGAAAAAACACTTTAAAAACCAAACAGAACACTTAAAAAACTCAGCTCTAGGAATAGATGAATCTAAAGTAACTCCTAGAAGTAATATAACTACTAGTATTAGTATAACTGAAACACTACCTTATGATATAGATGATCAAGATAAATTAAAAGAAATATTATTTAGACAAACAGAAGAAGTGACTAGACAATTAAGAGAACAAAAGCAATATACTAAAACAGTTGCAATCATATATAAAAATAGTAATTTTATTAACTATTCTGCGCAAGCAAAATTACCTAATCCTACAGATAATACTAAAACGATATATAAAAAGGTTATAGATATATTTAATAAAAGCTATAAAGAAGATCCTATTAGATTAATAGGAGTAAGACTAGCAGAATTATCTAAAACAAAGAAACAACAATTATCTTTATTTGAAGAAGATGAAGATATAAAAGATACAGAGATACAAAAAACAGTGGATAAAATAAATAAAAAGTTTGGAGCAGCATCAGTAATGCCTGCATCCTTAAAAGTAATAGGAAGAAGTAGAAATAAGAAACAATTTAAAGATAGAAAATAAAGAAGTTAAGAAACAATTAACTTCTTTTTTGCTACTTTACACATAAAATATTAAAAAAAGTCAAAAAAATGCTTGATTTTCAAAGAAATTTAGTGATATAATTGTCTATGTGTGACTGCTTAGATGTGCGAGGTTGTCGATACACCAGGTTAAGTTGTTAACTAGTTATCGGGTTATTTGCACGGAGCAAGTCTATACTAGATATAGGCGAAGGGAGGATTTTAAATGTCAACAGCAAAGAGTAAATTACGTATCAAATTAAAATCATATGATCACAGAGTATTAGATAGTGCAGTGACAAAGATTGTTGAAACTATCAAAAGATCAGGAGGAGAGTTTTCTGGACCAGTTCCACTACCTACTGAGATTGAGAAGTTCACAATATTAAGAGCTGTACACAAATACAAAGATTCACGTGAGCAATTTGAAATGCGTACTCACAAAAGATTAATTGATATCAAGAATCCAAGTAAGGAAATCGTAGATGCATTATCTCATCTAGATTTACCTAGTGGTGTAGATATCGAAATTAAAACAAAATAATTTAGGAGGAAAAAAATATGAAAGGAATCTTAGGTAAAAAAGTTGGGATGACTCAAGTATTTACTAAGAATGGTAAATTAATTCCTGTAACTGTTATTGAAGTAGAACCAAATGTTGTTACTCAAATAAAAACAGTAGAAAAAGATGGATACGATGCTATTCAACTAGCTACTGATACAGTTAGAGAAAAAGTTAGTAATAAACCAAAGATGGGTCATACCAAAAAAGCAAACACAACACCTAAGCGCTTCTTAAGAGAAATAAGAGGAGTAAACGTTAATGACTATACTTTAGGTCAAACTGTAGGTGTAGACATTTTCGAAGAAGGTGAAATAGTTGACGTTACTGGAACTTCTAAAGGTAAAGGGTTCCAAGGTGTTATTAAACGTCATAACCAATCTACTGGTCCTATGGGACATGGTTCACAATACCATAGAGGAGTAGGATCATTAGGAACAATGTTACCAATGCACGTATTAAAAGGTAAGAAAATGCCTGGGCAAATGGGTAATGTTAAAAGAACTGTTCAAAATTTAGAAATAATTTCAGTAGATACTGAAAATAGTGTGATCTTAGTTAAAGGAAATGTTCCTGGACCAAAGAAATCATTTGTTATGATTCGTACTGCAGTTAAAAGACCAGATGAAAAGAACACTTCTGAAGAATTAATTACTTATACTACTGAAGAAGAAAAAGTTGAAGCACCTGTAGAAGAAACACCAGTTGAAGAAACTAAAGAAGAAGTAGTAGAAGAAGAAAAAGTTGAGAAGAAAGAAGAAACTGCAGAAGAAAAAGAAGAAACACCTACTGAAGAAAAATCAGCTTAGTAAAATCATCACAGTAAAGTAATTTTTTAAATAAATGTGATGAAAGGAGGAATCGTAGATGAAAAAAGTAAATCTTTTAAATCTTAAAGGTGAAAAAGTTAAGGATATTAACTTAAATGATAAAGTATTTGGAATTAAACCTAATAAAAATGTATTATATGATGCAATTATCTTAGCAAGAGCATCATTAAGACAAGGAACACACAAAACTAAGAACAGATCTGAAGTTAGAGGTGGCGGAAGAAAGCCATGGAGACAAAAAGGAACAGGACGCGCTCGTCAAGGTTCAATTAGAGCAGTTCAATGGGTAGGTGGAGGAAGATATGGAACTCCAGTACCTAGAGACTATAGTAAAAAACAAAATAGAAAAGAAAGAATTATCGCTATAAAATCAGCTTTAGCTGAAAAAGTTAATGAAAAATACGTTATAGCACTAGATAAATTAGTTTTAAAAACACCTAAAACTAAAGAAATGAAAGAAATTCTTAAAAACTTAAAAGTTGATGATAAGAAAGTACTATTAATAGTTAAAGATTTTGATGAAAATGTTATTTTAGCATCAAGAAACTTACAAAATATAGTATTAATCTCAGCTGATGAAGTAAATGTATTAGATTTAGTTAGTACAGATTATGTAGTAGCTACAGAAGATGCATTAAAACAAATAGAGGAGGTGCTTAAATAATGAAAGACACTAAGTATTTAGAAATAATAAAAGCACCAGTAATTACTGAAAAATCAGAAGCAGAAAGAGCTAATGGAAAATATACTTTTAAGGTAGATCCAAAAGCTAATAAAATTGAAATTAAACAAGCAATAGAAAAATTATTTAATGTTAAAGTTAAAACAATTAGAACATTAAATGTTAAACCTAAAAAGAGAAGAGTTGGTCGTTATACAGGATTAACTAATCGCTCTAAGAAAGCGATTGTTACTCTTGATGAAGGTCAAACAATTGATCTTGGTTAGAAGGAGGAAAATAGATTATGGCAATTAGAGTATATAAACCTACTACACCAGGACGTAGAAAGATGAGTACATTAGTTAATGAAGAAATAACAAAGAGTACTCCAGAAAAATCTCTTACAGTCACTATTAAGAAAAATGGTGGTCGTAATAATCAAGGTAAGATAACTGTTCGTCATCAAGGTGGCGGAGCTAAAAGAAAATATCGTATCATTGATTTCAAAAGAAACAAATTAAACGTACCTGGAACAGTAGCAAGTATTGAATACGATCCAAATAGAACTGCTAATATAGCACTAATCAACTATGCTGATGGAGAAAAAAGATATATTCTTGCTCCAAAAGATTTAAAAGTTGGAAATGTTATTGAAGCAGGAGAAAAAGCGGATATAAAAGTTGGTAATGCATTACCACTAATGAATATACCAGTTGGTACTATGGTTCATAATATTGAACTTCGTCCTGGTAAAGGTGGAGAACTTGCTCGTTCAGCAGGAAGTTCTGCTCAAATACTTGGTCGTGAAGATAAATATGTAATGATCAGATTATCAAGTGGAGAACAAAGAAAAGTTTTAGGAACTTGTATGGCAACTGTTGGTGAAGTTGGAAATGAAGATTCATCATTAGTTAGAGTTGGAAAAGCAGGAAGAAGTCGTCATAAAGGTATCAGACCTACAGTTCGTGGTTCAGTTATGAACCCTAATGACCATCCACATGGTGGTGGTGAAGGACGTGCTCCAGTAGGACGTAAATCACCAATGACACCTTGGGGTAAACCTGCACTAGGATTAAAGACACGTAAGAAAAAACAATCTGATAAATTCATCGTACGTCGTCGTAGTAGTAAATAGGAAAGGATGATAAATAATGGCAAGAAGTTTAAAAAAGGGACCTTATGTATTTGATAGATTATTAAAAAAGGTTCAAGAAATGAATAAATCTGGTAAAAAAGAAGTTATTAAAACTTGGTCACGCCGTTCCACTATCTTTCCTGATTTTATAGGACACACATTTGCAGTTCACAATGGTAAAGAATTTATACCAGTATATGTTACTGAAGATATGGTTGGTCATAAATTAGGTGAATTTGCATTAACACGTAAATTTGGTGGACATGGTTCAGATAAAAAATAATTAAAAATGACTAGGAGGAAAACAAATGGAAGCAAAAGCAATAGCTAGAAAACTTAGAGTATCACCTATCAGAGCTCGTTTAGTAGCAGACATGATTCGTGGTAAAAGTACAAGTGAAGCTTTAAATATATTAGCTAATCTTAATAATAAGTCAGCTAGGCTTACCGAAAAGGTATTAAAATCAGCAATCGCTAATGCAGTACATAATGAAAATGCTGATGAAAATACACTTTATGTAAAAGAAGCAAGAGTTGATGCTGGTTCAGTTATGAAACGTCATTTCTTTGATTCACGTTCTCATATCGGACACAGAGATCATAGAACTAGTCACATTATTATAGTAGTGGCTACAAAAAACTAATAAGGAGGTTACAAAATGGGACAAAAGGTAAATCCTAATGGACTAAGACTTGGTATCAATAAAGACTGGGAAGCAAAATGGTATGCAAATAATACAAATTTCTCTAAAGTATTAGAAAAAGATATTAAAATTCGTAAATATTTAGAAGAAAACTTAAAAAATGCAGGAATTGCTAAAGTTGAAATTGAAAGAAGTGCCAAGAGATGTGAAGTTGTTATTCATACTTCTAAACCTGGTGTAATGATTGGCCGTGGTGGAGAAGAAATAGAAAAATTAAAGAAACAACTATCTAAAGTTGCAGATGAAAAAATACAAATATCAATTGTTGATATTAAAAAAGCAGATATTAATGCTCAATTAGTAGCTAATTCAATTGCGCAACAAATAACTAATAGAGCATCATTCCGTATGGCTCAAAAACGTGCTATTAGAAATGCAATGAGAGCAGGAGCTAAAGGAATTAAAACTAGTGTATCTGGACGTCTAGGTGGAGCAGATATGGCTCGTAGTGAAGGTTACACTGAAGGAACTATTCCTCTACACACATTAAGAGCAGATGTTGATTATGCAACAGCAGAAGCTGATACAACATTTGGAAAAATTGGTGTAAAGGTTTGGATCTATAAAGGAGAAATCCTAAACAAGAAATCTAAGGGAGGTAATTAATATGTTAATACCGTCAAGAACAAAACATCGTCGTGTTCATAGATTATCTTATGAAGGAAAATCTCGTGGAAATAGAAAATTAAGTTTCGGTGATTATGGACTTCAAGCTAAAAAAGGAGCTTGGATTACAGCTAATCAAATAGAAGCAGCTCGTGTCGCTATGACTCGTTATATGAAACGTGGTGGTAAAGTTTGGATCAATATATTCCCACACATGCCACTAACTAAAAAACCAATCGGTACAAGACAAGGTAAAGGTAAAGGTAATGTTGAAGGATGGGTTGCAGTAGTTAAAGAAGGAAAAATCATGTTTGAAATTTCTGGAGTAGATGAAGAAGTAGCTCGTGAAGCATTGCGTTTAGCATCACATAAACTACCAGTACCAACAAAATTTGTAATGAAAGAAAATGGTGGTGACAAAAATGAAGGTTAAAGAAATCAGAGAATTATCAACAGAAGAAATAAATAACAAGTTATTTGAAGCTAAAGAAGAACTATTTAACTTACGTTTCCAACAAGCTACAGGAAACTTAGAAAAACCTTCTAGAATTAGAGATTTAAGACACACCGTTGCAAGAATGAAAACAGTTCTAAAAGAACGCGAGAGTAACGAATAGGAGGTATATAATGGAAAAGAAATTAAATAAAGAACTAGTTGGAAAAGTTGTTAGTTCTACTAATGATAAGACAATTACTGTATTAGTTGAAACTTATAAAAAACATCCGTTATATCACAAGAGAGTTAAAAACTCTAAGAAATATTGTGTACATGATGAAAAAAATATTGCAAAAGTTGGAGACACTGTTCGTATAGCAGAAACTAGACCAATGTCTAAAACTAAACATTTCTATTTAAAAGAAATAGTAAAAGAAGCAGTTATTATTTAACGCTAAGATGAAGAAGGAGGAATAATTATGTTACAACAAGAAAGTCGTATGAAAGTTGCTGACAATTCTGGTGCACGTGAACTATTAGTTATTCGTGTATTAGGTGGAAGTAAAGTAAAGACAGGAAATATTGGTGATGTAGTAGTTGGAACTGTTAAAAACGCTATTCCAAATTCACCATTACCAAAAGGTAAAGTTGTAAGAGCAGTTATCGTCAGAACTCGTCAAGGCGTTCGTCGTGAAGATGGAAGTTATATTAAGTTTGATGATAATGCTTGTGTTATCATTCGTGATGACAAGAGTCCAGTAGGAACTCGTATTTTTGGACCAGTAGCCAGAGAACTTCGTGATAAGAATTACATGAAGATAGTATCTTTAGCGAAAGAAGTACTATAAGAGGAGGAAAATTATGAACTTTAAAGTAGGAGATAAAGTTGTAGTTATTGCTGGTTCTGATAAAGGTAAAGAAGGAAAAATTATTAAAACATTAAAAAATGATAATAGAGTTGTAGTTGAAGGTGTACATATGGTTAAGAAACATCAAAAACCTAACGGACAAGAATCTGGAGGAATTGTAGAAGTAGAAGCACCTATTCATGCATCAAATGTTATGATAGTTGATCCAAAAACTAAAAAAGGAACTAGAATAGGACATACAACAGATAAAAACGGAAAGAAAATAAGAATAACAAAAAAATCAGATAGTAAACTTGATTAATTGAAAGGAGGGTAACTATGAACCGCCTAAAAGAAAAATATTTAAAAGAAGTTGTTCCAAGTTTAAAAGAAAAATATAGTTATAAAACAGTTATGCAAGTACCAAAATTAGAAAAGATAGTTATTAATATTGGTGCAGGAGATGCTGCAGGTAATTCTAAACTATTAGATGCAGCAGTTGCAGACTTAACTAAGATATCAGGACAAAAACCAGTTATCACAAGAGCTAGAAAATCTATTGCAGGATTTAAATTAAGAGAAGGACAAGCTATTGGATGTAAAGTTACACTAAGAGGAGAAAATATGTATAACTTTATGGACAAATTAATCTCAATTGCACTACCTCGTGTTAGAGATTTTAGAGGAGTTAGTCCAAAAGCTTTTGATGGTAGAGGAAATTATACTATGGGAATTAAAGAACAATTAATTTTTTCAGATATTGATTATGATGATGTTGTAAAAGTACGTGGTATGGATATCGTATTTGTAACAACAGCAAAATCTAATGAAGAATCATTTGATCTATTAAATGGACTTGGAATTCCTTTTAGACAAAGGTAGGAGGAAAATTATGGCAAAGAAAAGTATGATAGTAAAAGCTAATAAGCCACAAAAATTTAAAGTACGTGAATATACTAGATGTTCTCGTTGTGGTCGTCCACACGCAGTTATGAGTAAATTCGGAATATGCCGTATTTGCTTCCGTGAATTAGCTTACAAAGGACAAATACCAGGTGTTAAAAAATCAAGCTGGTAATTGGAAAGGAGGAATATAAATGGCAGTAGTAACAGATACAATTGCAGATATGTTAACTCGTATTCGTAATGCTAACCAAATGCGTTATGAAGAAGTTAGTGTTCCAGCATCTAAAATCAAAGAATCAATTGCTAAGATTTTAAAAGATGAAGGATTTATAAAGAATTACAAAGTAGTTAAAGAAGGAGCTCAAGGAACTATTCTTTTAACATTAAAATATACAGATAAGAAAGAAAGAGTAATTACAGGGCTAAAGAGAATTTCCAAACCAGGACTTCGTGTTTATGCTAAAAATGATGAAATTCCTAAAGTATTAAATGGATTAGGAATTGCTATTATATCAACTTCAAAGGGGATTATGACAGATAAACAAGCACGTAAAGAAAACGTAGGTGGAGAAGTTCTAGCTTATATATGGTAATAAGGACAGATATTTGAAACCCATAATAATATGGTTAATTTAAAATTTATATATAGGAGGTGTCATTATGAGCCGTATTGGACAAAGAGTACTTACTATTCCAGAAGGTGTTACAGTTAAAGAAGAAAATAATGTAGTAACAGTAACAGGACCTAAAGGAAGTTTAGAACAAGTAATGCTTAAAGGTATATCTATGAAAATAGATGGTGCCAACCTTACATTAGAACGTGAAAACGATAATGCAAAAGCAATGCATGGTACTATGAACTCTTTAATAAGTAATATGATTATCGGTGTAACTAAAGGTTATGAAAAAGGTTTAGAAATCATTGGTGTTGGATATCGTTTCAATGTTCAAGGTAAAAAATTAGTAATTAATGCAGGATATTCTCATCCAGTAGAAATGCAAGTACCAGAAGGTTTAACAGTTAAAGCTAATGGTAATACAGAAATTACTGTAGAAGGAATTGACAAAGTTAAAGTTGGAGAATTTGCTGCAAACATAAGAAAAGTTAGAAAGCCTGAACCTTATAAAGGAAAAGGTATTCGTTACAAAGGTGAACATGTTCGCCGTAAAGAAGGAAAGAAAGCTGCTTAATAAGTAGGAAAGGAGAAACAAGTTATGATAAGAAAAGAATCTCGTAATAGTATGCGTAAGTCTCGTCATGAAAGAATTAGAAAAACTATGGTGGGAACAAGCGCAGTACCTAGATTATGTGTATTCCGTTCAAACAAGGAAATATATGCACAAATCATTGATGATGAAAGTAAAACTACTCTTGTATCTGCTTCCTCATTAGACAAAAGTTTAAAAATTAAAAACGGAAGTAATGTAGAAGCAGCTAAAGTTGTTGGTGCTGATATAGCAAAGAAAGCAACAAAAGCAAAAATTACAAAAGTGGTATTTGATAGAGGTGGATACCTTTATCACGGACGTGTTAAAGCTTTAGCAGAAGCAGCACGTGAAAATGGATTAGAATTCTAATAGGAGGGTATTATGCAAAGAAAAAGTCGTAGACCTAGAGAAAAACAATATGAAGAATTAGTAATAGACGTTAAAAGCGTTGTTAAAGTTACTAAGGGTGGACGTCGTAGAAGATATTCTGCCACTGTTGTTGTAGGTGACCGTAAAGGTAAAGTTGGATTAGGACTTGGTAAAGCTAACGAAGTACCTGATGCAATCAAAAAAGCAATTCAAGATGCTAATAAGAAAATGATCACAATACCTCTAATTGATGGAAGAACAGTTGCTCATGAAGCAATCGGAGAATCAGGAGCTGCAAGAGTTATTATTAAACCTGCACCTGCTGGTACTGGAGTTATTGCTGGTGGATCTGTTCGTGCTATCTTAGAATTAGCAGGATTTCGTGATATTGTCTCTAAATCACTAGGAGCAAGAACAAAAATTAATACAGCGACTGCTGCACTTAACGCACTTAAGTCAATTAAGACACCAGAACAAGTAGCAGCACTTCGTGGTAAAAAAGTAGAGGAGATATTAGGATAATGAAATTACATGAATTAGAAAAAAATATCGGAGCTACAAAAGCAAAAAAACGTGTAGGACGTGGTCCAGGTAGTGGTCTTGGTAAAACAAGTGGACGCGGACAAAAAGGACAAAAAGCGCGTAGTGGTGGTAGTATAAATCCAGTATTTGAAGGAGGACAATTACCATTATATAAGAGACTTCCAAAAAGAGGTTTCTCAAATAAAAGATTTAAAAAGGAATATGCTATTGTTAATATCGAATCTTTAAATGTATTTGATGATAAAACAGTAGTAACACCTGCTCTATTAAAAGAGAAGGGATTAATAACTAAAGAATATAATAGTGGAGTTAAAGTACTAGGTGATGGAGAGTTAAAGAAAAAATTAACTATTCAAGCTAATAAATTTACTAAGAGTGCTTTAGCTAAGATCGAAGAATCAGGAAGTAAAGCTGAGGTGATCTAATATGTTTACAGCTATGAAGCAATTATTTACCTCAACAAATAAAGACTTAAGACATAGGATTTATTTTACACTTGGGGGATTAATGATCTTCATATTAGGTATTTCAATCAGAGTTCCAGGAACTAATAATCTTAATAGTAATTTAGATTTCTTAGGATTATTAAATACCTTAGGTGGAGGAGCTATTAGAAACTTCTCAATATTTGCATTAGGGGTTATGCCATACATCACAGCATCAATCATCATGCAATTATTACAAATGGATATAATTCCATACTTAACAGAACTTAGTAAGCAAGGAGCTACAGGTAGACAAAAGATTAATCAAATAACTAGATATATGGGTATTATATTTGCTTTTATTGAAGGTTATGCATTAGCTTTTGCATTTATTGGTAAAACAGGAGATGTTTTCCAATATATGTATATAGCAACAGTTCTAACTGCAGGTACAGCATTCTTACTATGGTTAGGTGATCAAATAACACAAAAAGGTATTGGTAATGGTGTCAGTCTAATAATCATGGCTGGTATTATCGCAACACTTCCACAAATGTTTATAGATGCATTTGGAGGATTAGTTGTATTAGAAGGAACAACTCAAGTTATTACTTTAGGTATAGTAAAATTCTTACTATTTGTAATTATTTACTTTGCAGTAGTAATAGGAGTTATATTTGTTCAAGAATCTGAGCGAAGAATACCAATTCAATATGCAAATAAATCAACAAGTGCATATGGAGGAAAAGCTCAAAGTTTTATGCCAATCAAAATTAATTCAGCAGGAGTTATACCAGTAATATTCGCATCAAGTTTAATGACAATTCCAGGTATACTTGCGCAAGTAATTAAAAAGGATGGATTTACTTTGATGGTACAAAAGTATTTTACATATACAACTCCAGTTGGTTTCTGTATATATGTTATATTAATTTTCTTCTTTGCATACTTTTATACATTCATTCAATTAAAACCAGAAGAATTTGCAAAGAATTTACAGGAAAATGGTGGATATATACCAGGAATCAGACCAGGAGAAGAAACAAAACAACATATAAACAAAGTCCTATCAAGATTAACAATACTAGGATCAGTATTCTTAGTAATAATTGCAGGGTTACCAATTATATTATCTAAATTAACAAGCCTACCAACAAGTGTATCAATTGGTGGTACTGGATTATTAATCGTAGTAGGAGTAGCATTAGAGACATACAAACAGTTAGAAGGAAGCATTCTAACAAGAAATTATAAAAAGGGATATAGTAGAAGGTAGTTTATGAAGAATATTATGTTTATAGCCCCACCTGCTGCAGGTAAGGGAACTCAATCAAGATTAGTTAGTGAAAAATATCATATACCTCATATATCTATGGGAGATATTTTAAGAGATTTAGCTAAAGAAGATACTGAGTTAGGACATTATATTGCAGAAGTATTATCAACAGGTGGATTAGTAAAAGACGAAATAACTTACCAAGCTATAGAACAAAGATTACAAAAAGAAGATTGTAAAAATGGTTATATCATGGATGGATTTCCAAGAAGGTTAGAACAAGCGCAAGAATATGACAAAATTCTTGAGAGATTAGGATATGATATTGGTAATGTTATTTTAATAAATGTCGATGAAGACAGATTAGAAAAAAGAGTAACAGGGAGAAGAGTTTGTGAAAATTGTGATGCAATCTATAATATAAATGATCCAAAAAATTCTCCACAAGTTGAATCAGTATGTGATAATTGTGGTGGTAATTTGTATCAAAGAACAGATGATAATTTGGAAGCTTTTCAAAATAGACATAAAGTTTATATTGAACAAACTGAACCAATTATAGATTATTATAGAAAAAAAGGTGTATTACATGAAGTATCAGGTAATGATACTAGAGAAAATATATTTAAACAAATCGATGAAATTATCAGTGAGGATAAATAATGATAACTATTAAAAGTAAAAGAGAGATTGAACTTTTAAGGGTAGCTGGTAATATTGTATATAAGACCCATCAATATTTAAAACCATATCTAAAGCCAGGTATTACTACCCAAGAAATAGATGATTTAGCTGATAAGTACATAAGAAGTCAAGGGGCTATACCATCTTGTAAAGGATATAATGGTTTTCCTGCTGCAATTTGTATTTCAGTAAATGAAGAAGTTGTTCATGGAATAGCAGGTCCTAAAAAATTACAAGATGGAGATATAGTAACTTTAGATATATGTGCTTGTTATAAAGGTTATCATGGGGATTCTGCTTGGTCTTACAAAATAGGTAAAGTAGACGAAGAAAAAGAACATCTAATGAAACATACTGAAAAAGCTTTATTTGTAGGACTAAAGGAAGTAAAACCAGGTAATAGAATTGGTGATATAGGTTCGGCTGTTTATGACTATGCTACATCTAAAGGTTTAGGAGTAGTTAGGGAATTATGTGGTCATGGTGTAGGAAGTAACTTACATGAAGATCCAGAAATACCAAACTATGGAACACCTAATACTGGACCTAGAATAAAAGAAGGCATGGTATTTGCAGTAGAACCAATGTTAACTGCTAAAAGTCCAAATATAGAAATTTTAGATGATGACTGGACGGTAGTAACAGAAGATCATCATCCAGCCGCACACTTTGAACATACAGTTGTGGTAACAAAGGATGGTTATGAAATCTTAACAGGAGAGTGAAAAGATGGCAAAGGAAGATACAATCGAAACTGAAGGTAAAGTTCTTGAAATTTTACCAGGAGGCAAATATAAAGTCGAACTGGAAAATGGACACATTGTGGAAGCTCACGTTTCTGGTAAAATTCGAATGCATTATATTCGCATCTTAGCAGGAGATACCGTAATGATAGAACTATCGCCTTATGACTTAACACGTGGGCGTATTACCTATCGTAAATAATAGGAGGGATAATATGAAAGTAAAAGCATCAGTAAAACCAATTTGTGAAAAATGCAAAATAGTAAAACGCAAAGGTAAAGTAAGAGTAATTTGTGAAAATCCAAAACACAAACAAAGACAAGGATAATTAATTTAGGAGGTGTAATTAATGGCACGTATTAAAGGTGTAGATATTCCAGATAACAAACACATTTGTATATCATTAACATATATTTATGGAATAGGACAAAGTTTAGCTAGACAAATTTTAGAAACAGTTAAAATTGATCCAGCTACTAAGACTAGAGATTTAAAGCAAGAAGATTTAGTTAAAATCAGAGATGAAATTAACAAACATTTAACTGAAGGTGACTTACGTCGTGATACAAATATGAATATCAAGACAAAGATGGAAATTAATTCTTATCAAGGAAGTCGTCATAAAAAAGGATTACCTGTAAGAGGGCAAAGAACTAATAGAAATGCTCGTACACGTAAAGGAAAAGGTAAGACAGTAGCAAATAAGAAAAAAGTTTAATTTAAAATAATAAAGGAGGTAAACTAGATGGCTTACAAAACAAGAAAAAGAAAAGTTAAAAAGAATGTACCTGAAGGTATGGCACACATACATTCAACATTCAATAATACAATTACTACATTAACTGATAAAGATGGAAACGTTGTTAGTTGGGCATCATCTGGAGCTATTGGATATAAAGGTAGTAAAAAATCAACTCCATTCGCTGCAGGACAAGCTGCAGAAGCTGCTGGTAAAGCTGCTTACGATATGGGAATGCGTAAAGTAGAAGTTCGTGTTAAAGGTTTAGGACCAGGTAGAGAAACAGCAATACGTTCTTTACAAACTGCAGGTTTAGAAGTAACATCAATCGTAGATGTTACACCAATACCACACAATGGATGTCGTCCACCAAAACGTCCACGTGTATAATAAAAATTGAGGGAGGTTAGTTTCATGTTACAATTTGAAAAACCAATGTATAAAATAACAGATTCTGTAGAAAGTAATTTTTATGGAAAATTTGAATTAGAACCATTAGAAAGAGGATTCGGTACTACTATAGGTAATGCTTTAAGAAGAGTAATGTTATCATCACTTCCAGGTAGTGCAATTAGTAGTGTTAGAATTGACGGTGTACTTCATGAATTCCAAACTATTGAAGGAGTTTATGAAGATGTAACAACAATAATATTAAATTTAAAAGGAGTAGTATTTAAGAATCATTCAAATGAAGAAAAAATAGTTCGCATTAATGCTACTAAAGAAGGAGAAGTAAAAGCTGGAGATATTGAATGTGATGCAGATATAGAAGTTATTAATAAAGATAAAGTAATCTGTAATTTATCTAAAGGAGCTTCATTAAATATGGAAATGACTGTTACAAATGGTCGTGGATATGTTAGAAGTGAAGATAATAAAAAGATTCATGAAATCAAAAAAGCTGGAGAAATTGCGGTTGATTCTCTATATTCTCCTATTGAAAGAGTATCATATGAAGTTGGTAATGCTCGTGTAGGACAAGATGAAAGTTATGATAAATTAATTCTAAATGTATGGACAAATGGATCTATGAAGCCAGAAGAGGCTATAGCTTTAGCTTCAAGAATTTTAATAGAACATTTTGAAATTTTAACAGATTTATCAGCAATTGCTGATGTAACAGGTATGATGATAGAAAAAACTGAAGATCCAAAAGTTAAAGCTTTAGAAACTTCTATTGAAGACTTAGATTTTTCAGTAAGAGCTTATAACTGTTTAAAACGAGCAGGAATTCATACATTACAAGACCTTGTTAACAAGAGTGAATCAGATATGATGAAAATACGTAATTTAGGTAAAAAGTCTCTAAAAGAAGTATTAGATAAAATTAGAGAAATGGGCTTAGTATTACGTGATGAAGACTAAGATATAAGGAGGAATAACTATGGCATATAGAAAATTAGGTGTAGATAACAAACATAGAAGAAGTATGTTAGCAACACTTACTAAAGAAGTTATTAACAATGAAAGTATTAAGACAACAGTAACTAGAGCTAAAGAAGCACGTAAGTTTGTTGAAAAAATGATTACTTATGGTAAAAAAGGTGATTTAGTTGCGCGTAGAAAAGCTTTAGCTTTCTTACATAATGATAAGAAAACTGTTGATAAAGTATTTAATGATTTAGCTAAACGTTATAAAAATCGTAAAGGCGGTTATACACAAATTTTAAAATTAACTGAACGTCGTGGTGATGATGCGTTAATGGTTGTTTTAAAATTAGTTGAAGAAGATAAAAAGGAAGAAAAGAAACCAGCAACTAAGAATAAAACTACTAAGAAAACAACTAAAAAAGAAGAAAAATAAGACAGAAATGTCTTTTTTTTGTCAATAAAAAGTTAATTTATCTTTATTTATTGATAATTATAATCAATTATTATATAATTTATTTATAAAAAGGAGGTTTTATTATGGATAACTTTATAGATATTACTACTGAAGATGGACAAAAATATAAAGCAGAGGTTATAGATATTTTTAATGTAGATGAATATCCAGATAAAGATTACATAATGTATTCCTTCGGTGAAAATATAGGTGAAGATCAAGAACGAGTTTATGTATCAATTATAGAAGATAATGATGAAGAATGTAAGTTACAAGGAATTAGTGATCCTAGAGAATGGTCTATAGTTCAAGATGCAATAAAAAAATCTTCAGTTGAAGATGAGGATGATGTAGATGGATGATAATAAAAATATTGTAGAATCTAATCAAGAAGACTTTGATTTTGAGCTTGCTGATGAGACTTTAGATTTTGATGAACAGGCTGAAGAAACCTTTGAAATAGATGAAAATGATGATATAAACATTAGATATACAGATAATTCAAGAATGGCTTATCGAGATGCCTTAAAAAAAAGGGAAATGGATTTAGAAAAGAAGATTGAAAAACTAGACAATAAAATAAAACAAGCAAAAATATTTACAAAGCACGCAGAAATTAAAAGATTAACTTTAAAAAAAGAGTTAGAATCAATCATTAGAGAAAAGATTGAATATGCTAATAAGCATGAAAATAAGTATCGAGATAAAAAAATTATTCACGGTCTAGATAAATTTCATGATCATCAATCCAGCAAAGAAAAAGAATTTGTTAAACAAATAAAACATTTAGAAAATATGAAAAAAAAATTAACTGAATCTGGGGAGACTAAAAGGATAGATAAAAAAATAGAAAAAAAGCAAGAAAAACTTCAAAAATTAATAAATCGTGAGGTGCGAGTTACTAGAATGCAAAGATC
This sequence comes from Bacilli bacterium, assembly GCA_017406955.1. GTDB lineage: Bacteria > Bacillota_I > Bacilli_A > RF39 > UBA660 > CAJMSU01. Next base: position 33,291 of record JAFQXM010000009.1, read on the forward strand.
TATTATAATGTCTAGACGTGCTTTGCAAAGAAGAAAACACAAACTTTTGAAACAAGCTGCAAAAGTTGATTATTATGAGAACAAAGAAAATTACATGAAAGACTTAAGGAATAAACTAGACTATTCAGAAACTATTACTGGGAATATTAAGAATAGTATAGTAGGTAAAGTATATGAACATAAAGAGAATAGATATAGGAAAAAGAAAGAAAAGCGTGAGGCAGTTTTAAAAGAGATGAAAAACAAAAAAATCATTGGAATAGTTGGTGCTAATGTAATAGTAACAGCTAAAAGAATTGCTAAAAAGATTAGTGGTGAAAGTGAATTGGATGCTATGTTTAATAGTGAAAATTTAGATAATAATCAAAGTATTAATCGCAGTAAATAATGTATATACAGGGTGGTGATATATATTAAAGCTTTAATTACAGGAGCATCTTCAGGTATTGGACTTGATATTGCCAAATATCTAGCTAGTAAAAAGTATGAACTTATTTTAGTTGCTAGAAACAAAGAAAAGTTAGAAAAAATTCAAGAGTCTTTACCAACTAAAGTAACTATAATAGTTGCTGATTTATCTATTGAACAGAAAGTAAAAGAATTGTACGTTTTGACAAAGAAAGAAAACATAGATATATTGGTAAATAATGCTGGGTATGGTGATTTTGGTTACTTTACTGATACTGATTTAAACAAAGAAATTAATATGATCAATACTAATATAAAAGCTGTTCATATTTTAACAAAGGCATTCTTAAAGGATATGGAAGCTAAAAATTTTGGTTATATTTTAAATGTAGCTTCATCTGCAGCTTTTCAACCAGGTCCTTTGATGAGTACATATTATGCAACTAAGTCATATGTATATCAGTTATCAGAAGCACTTTATTATGAAGAAAAGAAGAAAAAGAAAAACGTTCAAGTTTCTGTTTTATGCCCAGGACCAGTTGATACAAACTTTAATAATGTTGCGGGCGTTAAGTTTGGAGTTAAACCATTAAAGAGTAGTTATGTAGCCAAATATGCTATTGATAAAATGTTTAAGAAAAAAATGTTAATTATACCAGGATTTGGTATGAGAATGTCTAAGTTTTTCTCAAGATTTGTATCAGATAAATTTATGCTTAGATTAGTTCACAAGATACAAAAAAAGAAAGTTAAGTAATATTAACTTTTTTATTTGGCAATTTATATAAATTATTATATAATATAAAGCATTAAGGAGGTATATTATGAAGTCTTTTATAAGAATTAAAAATTTAAAATATAAAGATATAATTAATAATCTAAGTTTATCTATAAAGAAAAATGACTTTATAACTATCTCTGGTTCAAATAAATGTGGTAAAACAACATTAATTAAGATATTAAGTAGGGTTATAAAGACTAATAATAGAGTAATTATTAATGATAAGCCTATAGAAGAATATGATATAGATAAATATAGTAGTATAGTAAGTAGAGTTATATTTGATGAAGATAATAAGTACTTATTTGACACTATAGAATCTGAATTAAAGTATGATTTGGATGATGAAGAAAGATATAAAAAGATTATTAAGTTATTTAAATTATCTAAATATCAAAAGAATAATCCTAATAATTTAGATATAAACATTAAAATGAAATTTCTTTTAGCTAAAGCAATAATATTAAAACCAAAAATATTGTTATTGGATGATGTATGTTTATATATGAATAATAATGAAACAAAAGAATTTATGAAAATATTAAAGCATCTTCAAAAGAATGAAAATATGACTATTATTATGGCTACTGATAAATTAGAAGAGACAATATATAGTGATTATTTATATATATTATCAGAAGGCAAAATAGTATTAAAAGGAAACCCTTTAGAAGTATTAAAAAATGATAATACTTTAAATAAATTGGGATTAGAACTTCCATTTATGGTTGATTTATCTATGAAATTAAAAGATTATGAGTTAGTTAATAATATAGAATTAGATATAGATAGGATGGTGAACATCCTATGGAAGTAGTATTAAAAGATGTAAGTTATAATAGATGTTATTTTAATGCTAGTATAAATAGTAATGAAATAACTGGTATAACGGGTGTTAACAAAGAATCTCTATTAGAAACAATATCATTAACTAAATCTATAAAGGGTAATATATCTATAGATGGTGAACAGATAACTAACAAAAATATCAATAAATATAGTAAAAAAATTAGTGTTGTGAAAAAAAACTTAAAAGAAAAATTATTTTTGGATACCATAGAAGAAAATATGTTATATGAAATAAAACTTCGTAGATTAAAACTAAAAGATTATAATAAGAAAATGCAAGATTCTTTAAGAATAGTAGGATTAAATAAAAGTTATTTATCTAGAGAAATAAAAACTTTATCAAAATCAGAAATGATATTAATAAATATTTCGATAAGCCTACTTTCTAATCCAGACATTATACTTTTAGATGATCCTTTTGTGTATTTAGATAAGAAAAATGATAAAAAGTTATATAGAATACTTGTAAGATTAAAGGATCAATTTAATAAATTAATAGTTATTTCTAGTAATAATAGTAATATTTTATATAAATATACTGATAAAATTATACTTCTAAAAGACAATGAAGTTCTTATAGAGGGAAATACTAGTAGTATATATACTGATGTTAAATATTTAGAAGAAAATAAGTTTGAAATACCAGATATAGTATTATTTGCTTATAAAGCTAAGAAAAAAGGTGTTAAATTAAATTATCATAAAGATATAAGAGATATAATAAAAGATATATATAAACATGTATAGGGGTGAGAATATGAGATTTTTAATAAAATTTTCTTATGATGGATCAAATTATAATGGTTTTCAAAGGCAACCTAATAAAAGAACTATTCAAAAGGAATTAGAAGATGTATTGAAGAAGATAAATAATAATAAAAAAACTGATATAGTCTGTACAGGTAGAACTGATAAAGGGGTACATGCAAAATGCCAATATGGACATGTTGATATAGATGTAGATATAAATGAATATAAACTAAAACGAGCTATGAATAGTTATTTGCCAGATGATATTCATGTAATAAGTACAAAAATAGTAAAAGATGATTTTCATGCTAGATATAATGTTAAATCTAAAGAATATAAGTATTATATTAATATAGGAGAATATAATCCAATAGAAAGAAATTATATATTTCAATACAACTATAAACTAAATATAGATAAGATGAAACAAGGTTTAAAACACTTAATAGGTAAACATGATTTTAGATCATTTGTTACTGAAAACAAAGTAAAAGAAAACTGTATAAGAACTATAGAAAAAGCTTATATTACAAGGAAAAACAATATAATATGTATTACATTTAAAGGAGATGGATTCTTAAGATATCAAGTAAGAAATATGGTAGGTAGTCTAATCCAAGTAGGAGAAGAAAAGAAAGATCCTAAACATATAAAGGACCTACTAGATAGAAAAGATAGAAGTAAAGATGGTAAAACTGCTCCTGCAGTAGGTTTATATCTAACAAAAGTGTCTTATAAGTAATAAATATGTAAAAAACAACATATATTATGATAATTAAGCAAAAAACTAATAAAAGTATTGATTTTTATTAGTTTTTTTAGTATAATCATAATCGGTACATTCGAAATATCCCCACGTAAATTAGGTCCTGGGAAAACCTAATTTAAGTAAAGGAGAAAAATTATGAAAAGTTACATGCAAAAAAAAGAAACAGTTGAACGTAAGTGGTATGTGATTGATGCTGAAGGTAAAACATTAGGTAGAGTTGCTACTCTAGCTGCAACTTATCTTCGTGGTAAACATAAACCAACTTATACACCACATGTAGATTGTGGAGATTATATAATCATTATCAATGCAGAAAAAGTTAATTTAACAGGAAATAAATTAGATAAGAAGATTTATTATAATCACTCAATGTATCAAGGTGGATTAAGAGAAAGAACTGCTAGAGTAATGAAAGAAAGATATCCAGAAGAAATGATGGAAAGAGCTGTTAAAGGAATGCTTCCTCATAATAGATTAGGAAGACAAATGTATAAGAAACTATTTGTTTATGCAGGATGTGAACATAAACAAGAAGCACAAAAACCAGAAGTGCTTGAGGTTAAATAGGAGGTTCGTATGGCTAAGAAAAATACAAACACATATTGTGGAACTGGACATAGAAAGACTAGTGTAGCTAGAGTTACATTAACTCCAGGAAAAGGTAAGATAACAGTTAATGGACAAGATGTTAAAGATTATCTACCATTTGAAGTACTAGTTATGGATTTATGCCAACCACTAGATTTAACAAATACAAAAGATATGTTTGATGTAGATGCTAAAGTAAAAGGTGGAGGATTCTCAGGACAAACAGGAGCTATCCGTCATGCAATTACAAAAGCACTATTAGAATATGATAGTACTACACCAGCAGACTCTGAAAATAGTTTTAGAAAAACTTTAAAAGCAGCTGGATTCATTACAAGAGACCCACGTAAGAAAGAACGTAAAAAACCAGGTCTTAAGAAAGCTCGTAGAGCACCACAGTTCTCAAAACGTTAATTATGTTTCAAAAGCACATATATGTGCTTTTTTTGTGTTATAATCTACCTAGGAAGTGATTATATGAAGAATATTTTTATTGGAGGAGTTGCTAAGAGTGGAAAATCTAGATTAGCAACATTATTATGTAATAAAAATAAATATAATCATATACCAGTTGATTATTTTGCTTCCAGCTTTAAACATAATTTTAAAGATGTTGGTATAACAAGTGATGTAGAGATAAATAAAAAATCAAGCGAATTATTAGCCTTATTTTTATCTAGATTTATTGAAATAGCTGAATCAAGTGATGAATTGTTTATTTTGGATTCTGCACATATATTACCTGAAGATATTATTGGTTATTTAGATCCTAACAAGTGGGATATTTATTATTTGGGATATCCCAATATAATTGCTAAGGAGAAATTAGAAGAAGTAAGAAAATATGCTAATGAAGGATGGATAAAAAATAAAAGTGATGAGGAATTGTTAGATATATTTACTCAGTTAATTAGTATTAGTAAATCTATTAGGAAAGATTGTCATAAAAATAATATCAAATTTATAGATACTTCACGAGAAGATATCTGCTCTATAATTAGTATAGAAAGTAACTAAATATTAATATATACATATAATATTAAGAGATGATTATATGTTAAAAATAGAATATCTACAAGAATTATTACTTGTATCTATAATTTTAAGCACTATTAGTTGTACTTTTGTACAAAAGACTAAAATACTATTTAAAAATAGTAAATATTTAAATTTATATAGTTTTATAATTAATATATTATTAAGTATATTATTTTGTTATAATTTTACTAGTATTGGTTTAATATCCAGTATATGGGTTGGTTTATTTTCTTATTTAGGGGCTGATTCTATATATAAAACTTTAGAAGGAAAGATACCATCTCATAATGATTTAGTAATAAATAGAAAATGATTTAATATAATTAATTAAAAGGAAGTAGTATATGAAAAAAGAAAGAATAATTAATTATTTATATAAAGTAGTAATGTTATTTATTATTGGTTGTTTTATAGGTTGTATATTTGAAACTATATTATGTTTTTTACAAAGAGGTCATTTTGAAAGTAGAAGAGGATTAATTTATGGACCTTTGAATCCTGTTTATGGAATAGGATTTCTATTTATATGTTTATTATTAAAAAAAGAAAAAAGAAACTATATGATATTTTTAAAAGGTTTCTTTTATGGAGGAGTAATTGAATATTTATGTTCTTGGTTTCAAGAAATGTTTTTTCATACTACATCATGGAATTATAATAAATATGCATTAAATTTTGATGGTAGAACTAGTATATATCATATGATTTGTTGGGGTATAGGCACATTTTTAATAATGGAATATTTATATCCTAATATAATCAAATTAATAGATAAAATAAAATTAAGATATAGATTGGTAATTACTATAGTAATTCTAATATTTTTGATAGTTGATATAACTATATCTTCTTTAGCTTTCATTAGATATAAAGAACGATTAAATAAAATTCCTGCTCATAATAGTATGGATAGATTTATGGATGAACATTATCCTAATGAATATTTAGTTAAAATATATCCAAATATAAGAGATTCTAAAACAGGTGTTAAATTAAGTAAGATGAAATAATTATCCTAAAGATATATCTAATATCATCATTACAGAAAATCCTATAAGAGTAAATAAGGCCATTAGGTCTTTTCTTTTGTTTGTTTGGCTTTCTGGTATTAATTCTTCTACTACTACATAGATCATTGCACCTGCGGCAAAAGATAATAAAAATGGTAAAATTGTTCTTATTTTTAACACTAATATTGCACCTAATACTGCAGATATTGGCTCTACAATACCACTTAATTGTCCATAAAAGAATGATTTTTTTCTTGATATTCCTTCTCTGCGTAGTGGTAAGCTAATTGCACTACCTTCTGGAAAGTTTTGAAGACCAATACCAATAGCTAAAGTGATAGCGGATGCTAAAGAAGATCCTGGAATATTATATACTAATGATCCAAAGGCAACGCCTACTACAAGGCCTTCTGGGATATTGTGTAATGTTATTGAAAATATGAGCATCGCACATCTTTTTATTTTATCATTGGAAATACTTTTTTTCTTAGAAAAATGGGTATATATTTTATCTCCTATAAAAAGTAGTAATCCTCCACTAAAAAAACCTACAAAAGCTATAAAACAACTATTCATTTTCAAGGAATTAGCCATTTCTATAGCAGGATTTAAAAGTGACCAAAATGAAGCTGCAATCATAACACCTGCAGAAAAACCTAGTAATGCATCCATTATCCCTTTTTTAACTTTTTTAAAGAAAAATACAATAGAAGCCCCTAATATAGTAACACTCCAGGTAAATAGAGCTGCTATTAAAGCTTGATATATAGGAGAAAGATTTGAAAAGAATTCTATCATAATAAATATCACCATTATATGATATGTTTATATTAAAAAAAAGTATAGGCATAAAACTATTGTAAAAAAAGAAAAAAAAAGATATAATATAATTAGGGTAAAAGATACTAAAAAGGGTTGGTGATATGTTTGATAGTTAGACTTATTAAAAAAACACAAATATATAATTTTAATCTGCCAACTGAAGTATCAGGTAATTATTGGATTACTGATAATGATTATTTAGGTAATGTACGAAATTTAATAAATATTGAAGAAAGTAATGGAAGATGGAAGATTAAAAGTAACTTTGAAACTAAGATTCTTTCTGGAGATAGAGAAGTTGAATCTGCTTATTTAAAAGATTATAGTTTATTTTTCTTAAAAATCAATACTGATAATGAGTATGTTATTTTATATTGTTCACCACTTTCTGATCAGAAAATCAATAGATTAAAAGTTAATGGTAATAAAGAATTAATTATAGGTAATGATTCAAAAGCTCATATAAGTTATAGTTATCCACTAGTTTCTAAACAACATGCTAGATTAGTATATAATAATGGTAAATGGACTATTCAAGATTTAAATAGTAAATATGGTACATATGTTAATAATATTGCTGTTACTACTAAATCTTTGGAATATGGGGATATAATATTTATTATTGGTTTGAAAATTATAGTAATGGAAGATTATATAATAGTAAATAATATTGGTGAATTTACTAAATTTGATAATAATACTTTTGAACTAATATCTTCAACTGTACAAAATCAAACAGAAGTAGATAATCCAGATGAAGAAGGAATGGAGTTTTATAAAGAAGAAGATTATTTCTATAGAGCACCAAGATTTAAAACAATGATAGAGGATGTTAATATTGTTATTGATCCACCACCTACAAAACAGCAAGGGGATAAAATGCCAGCTATATATACTATTGGACCAATGATGACTATGGCTATGATGTCAGTCGCAATGGGATATTCTTCTTTGATGGGTGTTATAGACGGGACTAGAGATTTAAATGAAGCAATGCCTACTTTGGTTATGTCTTTTGCTATGCTTGCTACAATGCTTTTATGGCCTATATTGTCTGATAAATATCAGAAAAAAATGGAGAAAAGAAAAGAGCAATTAAGGCAAAATAAATATACAGAATATATCAACAAAACTAGAGAAAAAATTGCATCAGAGATGAAAATACAAAGACAAATTTTAATAGATAATTATTTACCACTAGATGTTACTAAGAACATTATTTTTGCGAAAAAGAGAAATCTTTGGGAAAGAGAAATTGATCAAGAGGATTTCTTAGATTTACGTTTGGGTATTGGTTCTACTGAATTACAGGGTATAGTATCTTTTCCAGAAGAACATTTTGCTTTAGAAGATGATAATCTATTACAAGAAGTTTATAAATTAGGAGCAGAATCTAGACTGTTAGAAAATGTACCTATTTCTACATCTTTTGTTAAAAGAAATATTTCTGCCATAATAGGAACTGGTAGTAATAAGCAAAAGTTTATCGAAGGATTAATACTTCAAATGATTGCGTATCATAGTTATGAAGACTTGAAAATAATTATGTTAACTAATGAGAAAAACGAATCTAAATGGGATTATTTGAAGGTTTTACCTCATTGTTGGAGTAATGATAAAAGCACTAGATATTTTGCATCAACTATTGATGAGGCAAAGGAAATATCTTTAAATTTAGCTCAAGAAGTACAAAGACGTAGATTTAAAGATAATAATGGTACTATGGAAGCTAATACAGAAGATTATCACAAATATAAACCTTATTATGTAATAATAACTGATGATTATAAGTCTTTAAGAGATGTTGAATTAGTTAAAGATGTTGCGGAAATGGATGTTAATGTAGGGTTTAGTTTAATAGTAATTAGTCCTAGACTTATAAATGTTCCTAATGAATGTAATACTTTTATCAGTATTGGAGATAAAAAATCAGGTATATTTGAAAATGAGTTAGTTTCTAATAAGCAAAAAGAATTTATTGCTGATTATGATGATTCATTGAATATGTATGAAGCTTGTAAAATGCTTGCTAATATTCCTATTGATATAGCTAAGGCTTCAAGAAATTTACCTAATGGACTTAGTTTTTTGGAAATGTATAATGTTGGAATGATAGAACAATTAAATATTCAAAATAGATGGAAATCTAATGATCCAACCAAATCATTGCAAGCTCCAGTGGGTATAGATAAAGCTCACGAATTATTTAAACTTGATTTACATGAAAAATTCTATGGACCACATGGTTTGATTGCAGGTATGACTGGATCTGGTAAATCTGAATTTATTATTAGTTATGTTTTATCTATGGCACTGAATTATCATCCATATGAAGTATCTTTTGTACTTATTGATTATAAAGGTGGGGGACTTGCTGGTGTATTCCAAAACAAAGAAACAGGTATTAAATTACCACATCTAGCTGGTACTATCACTAATCTAGATACAGTTGAGATGAATAGAGCCTTAGCATCTATTGAGAGTGAACTTAGAAGACGTCAAAGGAAATTTAATGAAGCTAGAGACAAATTGAATGAAAGTACTATTGATATTTATAAGTATCAATCTCTTTATAGGAAAGGATTAGTTAAAGAACCTATTTCACATTTATTTATTATAAGTGATGAGTTTGCAGAACTTAAAGATCAACAGCCAGATTTTATGGATCAATTAATTTCTACTGCTCGTATTGGACGTAGTTTAGGAGTTCATTTGATACTTGCGACACAAAAACCTGCTGGTGTAGTTAATGATCAAATTTGGTCAAACTCAAAATTTAGAGTATGTTTAAAAGTTCAAGATAAAGCAGATAGTATGGATATGATTAAATGTCCGGATGCTGCAGCTTTAAAAAATCCAGGAAGGTTTTATTTACAAGTTGGATATAATGAATTGTTTGCTTTAGGACAAGCTGCTTGGGCAGGGGCACAATATTATCCAACAGAAAAAAGGAAGAAAAAATTAGATCAAGCAATTGACTTCTTAGATAATGTCGGTAATCGTATTAAATCATTAGAAATAGAAAACAATAGTGTATCTGAAGAACAATCTAAAGGTGAAGAAGTCACAAATATTGTTAAATATATAGTTGATGAGGCAAATAAAGAATCAATTACAATACCTCAATTATGGTTAGATAGAATACCTAATGTGATATATATCAAAGATTTAAAAGAAAAATATAATCATATAGAGGAAAGAAATAATATTAATCCTATCATTGGTGAATATGATGATCCTTCAAATCAGCAACAAGGAGCATTAACTTTACCAATATCACAAGGTGGTAATACTATAATATATGGTTCTACTGGTAGTGGAAAAGAATTAATGCTTTCTAGTATTATATATTCTACTATTATTAACCATTTAGCTGATGAAATTAATTTCTATCTTTTAGATTTTGGTGCGGAGACTCTTAATATGTTTAAGGAAGCACCACAAGTTGGAGAAGTGTTATTATCTGATGATGATGAAAAGATTACTAACTTATTTAAATTTTTGGATAGAACTATCGAAGAAAGAAAAAAATTATTTGTAGAGTATAATGGTTCATATGATTTTTATATAAATCATGGTGGTATTCAAATACCTATGATTGCGGTAGTTATAAATAATTATGAAGGATTTGCTGATACTTATCCTGATTATGAAGATTTAATTAGTCAACTTACTAGGGATTGTTTAAAATATGGAATTGTCTTTATTTTAACTACTAGTGGTCCTAATAATATAAGATATAGATTACAACAAAACTTTGGACAAAGTTTAGTATTACAATTTAATGATCCTTCAGATTATGCATCTGTTTTAAATGGAGTTAGGAAGAAAGAACCATCTAAGGTATTTGGTCGTGGTCTAGTAGATTTAGATGATGTATTTGAATTTCAAACAGCTTATCCATATAGAGAAGAACAAATGACTGAATATATTAGAATAGTATGTAATAAATTAAATGCTATTTGTAGTACTAAGGCTACTAGAATTCCAGTTTTACCTCCAGCTGTGACATTTGATACGGTGACAGATTATATAGGTAAACTTAATACTATACCTATTGGTATAGAAAAAGAATCTTTATTAACATCTACTATAAACTTAGATAGAAGTAGTGGATATACTATAACTGGTGATGATATAGATGGTAATCCAGTATTCATTCAGGGATTAGCAAAAGTTATTAAGAAGATTAATAATACTAATGTAATTATTATGGATGTTATGTCTAGTTTAAATAAGGAATCTTTAAAGGAAATAGTTTATGAGGAGGATAGTTGTTCTAGAACAATTAAAGCTATTAAAGATTTATATAATAAAGAGAAAGTTAGTAGTAAAGTAGATCCAACTAAACTTAGTTCTATGCCTAAAACTATTTGTATTATAAATGGATTAACATCTTTACTAGAAAAACTTGATATAGAGGAAAAAACAACATTTACTAATATAATTAAAGATTCTAAGAATTTAGGAACATTTAAGTTTATAATTATTGATAATATTGACAATATAAAATCTTTAACATATGAAGATTGGTATAAAACAACTTTTGATTTAAGTGAAGGAATATGGATAGGTAACGGTATATCTAATCAGTTTACTTTACGAGTTACTACTAATTCTAGAGAATTACGTGAAGAAATAGAAGCTCCATTTGGGTATGTTATCGAAAAGGGTAAAGCTGTTCAAGTTAAATTGATAGTGGATGAATAGGAGGTATTTATGAATAATAAAATATTAATTGAGTTATATATTCCTCTTATAGAGAGAAACTATGATTTATATATTCCTATTAATAAAAAAGTAGGAACTATAAAGAAATTAATAGAACGCGGATTAGTAGAGTTAACAGATAAAGCATATGTAGTAAAAGAAGATGCTAATTTTTATAGTAAAGAAACAGGAAAAATATATGACGTTAATGAAACAGTAAGAGATACAGACTTAAAAAATGGATCTAAAATAGTTTTAATATAAGGTGGGATTATATGTCAGATTATAAAGATTATGTTAATTCAGTAAACAAAATATTTGATTGTGTTAAAATTATGAAATCTAAATGGGATAATCCTGATAATTTAAATTATTTAGGGAAAATAGAAGATTATAAGAGTGTTGTTATAGAAATATCTAGAAAACTAAAACAAGAGTCTAAATCTTCTAATAATTTGGAGGCTTTAGATAATGATAGATAAGAAAGATTATAATGATATTTTAAAAGTATCTAAAGAAATTGAAGAAGCTGCTAACACAATTAACAAAATTGCTAAACAAAATAATATAGAAGATTTAGGTGATTTTATTTCTACTGTTTTAGGTTATTCAAAGTATTTAAATACAACTGTAGAATTATATAAAGACGCAGATTTTGCTTTAAGTACTTTAGAAAATAATAAAAAATAGAACTTCCATTAAGGAAGTTCTTTTATATATTTTTTGAATTTAACTTTAGGAAAGTAGTAATGTATTATATTACTATAATCACAACCATTAATAGCTAATTCATTAGAACCAAATATACTTAATCCTAAGAAATCTCCCCAACCCCTACTTATAAAGCATATATTATCTTTATTGATTATAATATTAATGTATAGTGATTTTAGATTTAGTTTATCTTTAAAGGTTTTACCATCTATAATGGATTTACCTATTTGAATTTTTAAAATTTTACCATATGGAGAAGTTTCTAATATTTTAATTTTAGTATCTTTATCAATCTTTATCTTAAATATATCACTTAAAACAGAATATTTAATTTTTTTAGTTTCCAAGTAATAGGGTGAAGAGAAATCCCAAAGACTATATACTCCAGATAAATATGGATATCTACTATCTTTTAAAGTTAATCCATTATTAGTCATATGAATAAATGGTAAAATATAATAATTGTTATAAGTTACAAAAATACAATTAGTTTCATCAATAGCTTTTTCGTACAATTTGATCATATCATTATAATTAGGAGTTAAAGATAATTTATAATAAGAAATAGGTTTATATAAACTAAAGCTATCAATAGCTTCTATTATTTTATCTTCATGCATCTTTTTAAAAGCATAAGTTCTATAAAGAACAGCTAAAGCTTTCAATACTTCAATATTTAAATCAGGGATAGAGTTAGTCGCAAGTACTCCTAATAAATAATCTTTTAAACTAATTTCTACAATGGCGTTACTTTCTAATTTTAGTGTTACTAAATAATGTTCATTTGAATAATATAAGTCATCTTTTAATAACTCTATATCTTCAGTAGTATTAATCTCAAAACTTTTAACCATAACGCCATCTACTATTAAATAAACTTTACCACTATTAAAATTAATATTGTTGTTCTTAATAAAATTTTTAGTTCTTCTTTTAATTTCAGTATCATTAGATTTTAATCCCAATTCACGAGAAAATTCATAATTCATAGTTAAGTATAAGTATAGAATGTTTTCATTTCTATCTTTTTTTATTTCATATTTATAAAACATAGTATCACCTAAAATTAGTATGATATAAATATTTATAAATATACAAAAAAAGAATTAAAATTCAAAATACTTTAATTCTTTTTTAATATTACAATCTAATCCAGTAACATAACTTTTATTAGTAAATATTTTATTTAAGTTAACATCTTTATTATCAAAAAATTTAAAAGTATCTATAATTATATTATTTGCTTCTTTTAAAGCTTTTAAATATAATTCTATAAAAGATTCATTACTAGTTAGATTATATTCTATAGGATTTCTCCATAATTCATGCTTAGTATTTAAAAAATCACGTTTATCTTTTAAAGGATAATGATAGCTTATAGCTTCAAATCTAAAGATATATCTTGGTGTAAAAGTATCTATTATTTTATAAAAGAATTTCTTTATACCATATTTATCCCTTCTAAACAGATTTAAACATAATTTCATAGATTTTATTGATTTGTAGTATATATTGCTCATATTTTTAATATGATATGTTTTATAAAAACTATAATCAATACATTTATTTAGATTATTAGAGAATGGTTTAGTATCAAAACAATATTTACTAATATTGAAATGGTAAGGATTGATTTTTTCTCTATTTAGAATCATGTAATTATCTATATATGCTTCCATAAAAGCATGTCTATTATTATATTTATATGTAGTAGGTTTTTTCTTGTTGAAATTTCCTGTTTTATAAAATATATAGGGATGAGTAGTAGAATCTAGACAGTAGTGACATATTAAACCTATTAGATAAGAGCATACATCTTTATCATTATATAATTTATTCTCTTTAATATATTCTATTAAATTGATAAAAAAATCTCTTGTTTTAGTAGTGTGAAATTTTTTTTGAAGATTTCTTATTTTTTTACTATGTTTAATATTTATATTATAGTAAAACATTACAGGATCGCTACTTTGAGAAAACATCTTAATTCTGTCTAAATCAACCTTATTTTTAATGTTAGTTGGTAGATTATTATATATATCATAGCCAAAGTAAGCATGAGTAATAGTTGCGGGCATATTATACCTCCTTAAGTTATAAAATAAATTATATCACAGATATAAAAAAATGATACTTTTATTTTAATATTATGATATAATCTATAATAGGTGATACTATGATAGAAAAGCAGTTTAAGAATTTAGATGAACAATTACAAATATTTAAGAATAAGGGATTGGTTGTAGAAGATGAAAGATATGCTAAAGGGGTATTATTAAG
>JAFQXM010000010.1 GCA_017406955.1 Bacilli bacterium
ACACTACTAGATTAAAGTCAAAAGCAAATAAAAATAAAATAACCTACACAAAAAGAGAAAAATAATTTTCTCTTTTTACTATAGGTCTTTTTTTATAATGTCTCCTATTTAGGGTTCACATCAAAATTTTGATATCTTTTTAATATATCATTGTGTGAAGTATTCTTTCTGTATTTTTAAAGTTTAGTTTTGCTATATCTTTTAGTTTATCTTCTCCGAACTTTTCTACAACTTCTTCACCAGTAGTGTCTACATCTTTTCCTGCTCCTTTAGGTAGAGGTATATGGATACTATCTGATAGTTTATCAAATTCTTTTAAGAATATATATCTACTTATAATAGATGAAGCTGCGACTGCTAAGTTTTTATCTTCAGCTTTAGTTAAAAAAGTTATATTTCTTTGAATATTAGGAATATCTTTTATATATTCATAATATCTTTTTTCTCTAGCAAATTCATCTACTATTATATAGTTATACTTAGGTTTTTCTTCATTTACTAATTGATATAAAACACTATTATGCATAATAGCCTTTATTTTGTTCATATTTGTATCTTTATTATACTTTTCGTTATATTCTTTATTAGTTAGTATCATACTTCTATATTTTATTTTTTTAGCTATTTTAGGAGCAATCTTTAATATTTTTTCATCATCTATTTTTTTAGAGTCTCCAACTCCTAATTCTTCTAAAAACTTAATATCTTTCTTATCTACAAATGACGCTGTTACTACTATTGGTCCAAAGTAATCTCCAGTACCAACTTCATCAGAGCCTACTACTGATGCATTATAATACTTTTTATTTACTTCTTTTGTTTTATCTATATTTTTTTTAGTATTTTCTAAAGCTATTCCCCACATAGAAGCATCTACATCAGCAGAAGTTCCTTGAAACATTACTTTACCAGATTCATACATAGTAATTACAGTATCTTCATCTTCTGCTTGAAATACTACATAAGGTATTTTTTTGTCTCTTTTTTTATCTTTATAGTATTCAATCATCTTTTTCTTTATTTCATCATTTACTTTAATAACAACGTTCATATAAACACCTCTATTTTATTATAGCATATTTTTTCTAAATAGTTTATAATAATAGTAAGGATGTGATAATATGAATATATTTGATGTCGCAATAATTTTGATTATCTTAATGTTTGGAGTAGTTGGATTTAAAAAAGGTATTATTAAAGAAACTGTTTCTTTAGTTGGACTTATATTAGTATTTGTTATAGCTTTCTTATTTAAAGGATATATTGGAAATATTTTATGTAAGTATTTACCATTCTTTAATTTTACTGGCAAATTAAAAGGATTAGTTACTTTAAATATATTGATGTATCAATTAATTGGATTTTTCTTGATATATAGTATATTATTCTTCCTTTATATAGTTCTTTTAAAAATGTCTAGCGTTATACAAAAATTTATAAATATGACATTAGTATTATGGTTACCATCTAAAATAGGGGGATTAATAGTTGCGTTAATAGAAGGTTACATTATAATGTTCGTAATATTATTAACATTATATATTCCGTTAAGTGGAAATGCTTTCTTTAATGAAAGTAAAGTAGTAAATCAAATTATTTATAATACTCCAATACTTTCAAATAGTAGTTCCAATATAACTAAATCTATTGATGATATATATAATTTAGGTACAAAAATAGAAAAAAATGAAATAAGTACAAATGAAGCGAATTTAGAGTCTTTAGATATTATGTTAAAACATAAAATAGTTAGTAAGAAAACTGTTGAACAGTTAATAGTTTTAGATAAACTTAAAGATGTTAAGGATACTGATAAAGTTTTAGGTAAATATAAGGAGTAATAATATGAGTAAAAAAAAATTAAGAATTATAGTTATTGTAGCTATTGTATTTGTATTATTTATCGGTTTAATAACAGTAAAATATTTTATGAACACTGATTATTTTAAATTTGGTAGTAGTAATGGTGTTTATTATACAGCTATTGGCCATGGATGTAGGAATGAGAGTGGACTATATAAAGAAGGTTATAATCCTAAAGGAGTTTGCTATAGTAATGGATATCACATTATAAATAAAAATAAAGTTATCATTACAAGTACTACAACTTGTGGTGTTAAATTAACAGTAAAAAAAATAAAAATCAAAAAGAATATGAATGTAGAAGTTAAATTAGGTAATGGTTCATATGTTAATGCAATGCAATGTTTTTGTTCACCAAATTTAACTATAAAATTTAGTAAAAATATCAAATCTATAAAAGTTATAGATAAAAATGGAAAAAGAATTAGGAGTTGTTCAAATTCAAAATAATAAAGGAGGAATTATGAAAATTTTAGAAAAGAAAGAAGATTTTAAAGAATTAATTAGTAATGGGAAAGTATTAGTAGATTTTTATGCTGATTGGTGTGGACCTTGTAAAATGTTAAGTCCTGTATTAGAAGAGTTTGATAAAGAAAATAAAGATATAGAAGTAGTTAAAGTTAATGTAGATAATTTTCAGAAATTAGCTAAAGAATATGGTGTAATGTCTATCCCTAATTTAGTAGTATTTAAAGATGGAGAAGTTGTAAATAATAATGTAGGTTTTATAGATAAAGATAGTTTAGTAGATTTAGTTAAATAATTTTGGTGATAATATGGCTATAAATGATGAAAAATATATAAGAAAGAAATATGGAGAAAACATGTGGAAGTTATGTAGACGTCTATTTCCAAAACCCCTAGAACGAGCTGAGTTATTAGCAAGTATTTTGGATTATTATTTTGATCATGGAAGAGGTTTATATGACTACATTGAAGATAATAACTTGGAATTTGAATTCCAAAGTTTTGTGTTGCAAAAAATATATCCACGTGAATATCAAGTCAATTTTGATAAGCCAGATAAAACACCAAAAGAATTATTAAAAGAAGCTGGTTATAAATTATATAAATGTGAGTCAGAAGAAGAGATCCAAAAATTTAAAAAGTATTATACTGACAGGGAATCTTTATGTACTTTTAAAGGTGGTAGATTAGATACTAGTTATGTTTATTTTGCAGTTAAAGATAATGTAGATGAAATTAAAAGGGAAGATTTTACTGATCCAAAAAGAGAAGATCTTTATGGTACAAGTGTTTTGAGTATTCAATTTTCTAAGGGACCAAGTCATGCTTTATCTATTATAAATAGATATAATCATTCTGTAGATAGACCTAATGCTACATTTGGAAATAATTTAGATAATATTATACCAGGACTTACTGCTAGTTTTGCTCATTATGAAGGAATGGTTCAATCTAAAATTGAAACATTTGAAGACCATATGATGAGTGGATATGTTCAAGATAGTAAGAAAAAATTTCATAAAATACTTGCATTAGTAGATGGTTATGCTTTTTGTGAAAATAATTATATTATTGATATGAAGACACATTCAATAGATAAAACATATATTGATAAAGAAAGATATATATTTATGGATGGATATATATTAGATCAAAAAGAAAAGAAATTTATTAACTATATTGATAAGTCATATTATAGGTCATTTAATGATGCTAATGGTGAGATAGAACGTATTAATGTAAGTAAAGAATCTAAAAATAACAAAACAATTACAATTGAAAGTAAAGAGTTTTCACCAATTACTATTAAACTTGATGAAGGAAAAATAATTTATTATAAAAATGATAATGTTAAAGAATTAGGCAAAAAATTTATGAGTTCTTCTCGTTATTTAGAGGAAGTAGATTTACCTAATGTTGAAAAAGCAGGAGATGGAGTATTTGAAAATTCTTTCAAATTAAAAACTTTAAATATGCCTAATGTACGTGAAATAGGTGATTACTTTTTAGTTAATGGTTATGATGTTTTAAATATTAATTTAAATAGTGTAGAAAAAATAGGGACAGATTTTTTAGGTTATAATAAATCTTTATATAAACTAAAACTTCCTAATGTTAAAGAAATAGACGATGGTTTTTTAGAATATAATGAGTTTTTAGAAATATTTGAAGCTAATAAATTAGAAAAGATGGGACATAGTTGTTTTCAATATAATATTGAATTACACAAATTAAATTTACCTAGTTTAAAAGAGATGGATAACTATTCATTTAATTGTAATCTAGGGATGGAAACAGTATCATTACCAAATTTAGTTAAAATGGGTGATAATTGTTTTGAGGTAAACAAAAGTATTAATTTTATTGATTTAAATAAGGTAGAGAAGATAGGTAATAATTGTTTTAAAGAAAATACTGAATTAGAAGATTTCTTTGGACCTAATGTAGAAAAGATAGGGGATAACTTTTTAGATAGAAATAAAATATTACATTTATTTTATGCTCCTAAGTTAAGATATGTAGGTGATTACTTTTTGGGTAGTAATAATGGTTTAAACCAATTATCTTTAAATAATTTAGAACGAGTTGGAAAGGGATTTTTACTTTCTAATAAAGTACTAAGAAGATTAAAAATGCCTAAAGTTAAATTTAATAATAGTCCTGAAGAATTTATTGATAGTTTATTTTTGGCTAGTAATATTGGTGATATTGAAATGTTTGTTCCATTATCTACTAAATATAAATATAGACTTATGAAAAAAATTAATAAAGAAATATCTTTAAATGGATTTACTAATAATGAAGATGAAGAGGGAATTAATTATATTCGTTAAAAAGTGTCAATGATTTATGTATAGTTTACATATTAGAAAGAATTACTTTACAATAAGTGATTTTTTTCTTTTGTTTTACATAACATTTATGTTATACTATTCTGGTAGGGAAAGAAAGGAATGATTAAATGACAAAATGGGTTTACCTATTTACAGAAGGTAATGCTGATATGAGAAACCTTCTTGGAGGAAAAGGAGCTAATTTAGCAGAAATGACTAATATTGGATTACCAGTACCTCAAGGTTTCACAATTACAACTGAGGCTTGTACTCAATATTATGAAGATGGAAGAGAAATTAACGATGAAATACAAGGACAAATTAATGAGTATATCGTTAAGATGGAAGAAATTACAGGGAAGAAATTTGGAGATAAAGAAAATCCATTATTAGTTTCTGTAAGAAGTGGTGCGAGAGCTTCAATGCCTGGTATGATGGATACTATTCTTAATTTAGGTTTAAATGAAGAAGTAGTAGAAGTTATTGCGGAAAAATCTAATAATCCTAGATGGGCATGGGATTGCTACAGAAGATTTATTCAAATGTATTCTGATGTAGTTATGGAAGTTGGTAAGAAATATTTTGAAGAACTTATTGACGAAATGAAAGATAAAAAAGGTGTTAAAGATGATATTGATCTAGATGCTGATGACTTAAAAGAGTTAGCAGATCAATTTAAAGCTTCATATAAAGAAAAAGTAGGAGAAGAATTCCCAACTGATCCTAAAGAACAATTAATGGGAGCTATTAAAGCTGTATTTAGATCATGGGATAATCCAAGAGCTAATGTTTATAGAAGAGATAACGATATTCCTTATTCTTGGGGAACTGCTGTAAATGTTCAATCAATGGCATTTGGTAATATGGGAGATGACTGTGGTACAGGTGTTGCATTTACAAGAGATCCAGCTACTGGAGATAAAGGTTTATTTGGTGAATTCTTAACTAATGCACAAGGTGAAGATGTTGTTGCTGGAGTACGTACTCCAATGCATATATCTGAAATGGAAGATAAATTTCCAGAAGCATTTAAAGAATTTAAAGATGTTTGTAAAACTCTAGAAGATCACTATAGAGATATGCAAGATATGGAATTTACTGTTGAACATGGTAAGTTATATATGTTACAAACTAGAAATGGAAAAAGAACTGCTCAAGCTGCATTAAAGATTGCTTGTGACTTAGTTGATGAAGGAATGAGAACTGAAGCTGAAGCAGTTGCTATGATAGATCCAAGAAATTTAGATACATTATTACATCCACAATTTGATGCTAAAGCATTAAAAGAGGCTACTCCAATTGGAAAAGGGTTAGGAGCTTCACCTGGAGCTGCTTGTGGTAAAGTTGTATTTACTGCAGATGATGCTGCAGAATGGAATGAAAACGGAGAAAAAGTTGTACTAGTCCGTTTAGAAACATCTCCTGAAGATATTACAGGTATGAAAGCTTCTCAAGGTATCTTAACAGTTCGTGGAGGTATGACTTCACATGCTGCAGTTGTTGCTCGTGGTATGGGAACTTGCTGTGTATCTGGTTGTGGAGATATCGCAATGGATGAAGCAAATAAGAAGTTTACTTTAGATGGTAAAACATTTAAAGAAGGAGATTATATATCAATTGATGGATCAACTGGTAATATTTATGAAGGAATTATTCCTACAGTTGATGCTACTATCGCTGGAGAATTTGGAAGAGTTATGAAGTGGGCTGATGAAATTAGAACACTTAAAGTTAGAACTAATGCTGATACACCAGCTGATGCTAAGAAAGCTCGTGAATTAGGAGCAGAAGGTATTGGACTTTGCCGTACAGAGCATATGTTCTTTGAAGAAGATAGAATTGCTGCTTTCCGTGAAATGATTTGTGCTGATACAGTTGAAGAGCGAGTTGCTGCACTAGATAAGATCCTACCTTATCAACAAGGTGACTTTGAAGAATTATATGAAGCTTTAGAAGGATATCCAGTTACTATACGTTTCTTAGATCCACCACTACATGAGTTTGTACCAACTGAAGAAGCAGATATTAAGAAGTTAGCTGATGCTCAAGGTAAGAGTGTGGAAGATATTAAGACATTAATTGATTCATTACATGAATTCAATCCAATGATGGGACACAGAGGTTGTAGACTTGCTGTTACTTATCCAGAAATAGCTAAGATGCAAACAAGAGCTATCATTAGAGCGGCTATTAATGTTAAGAAAAATCATCCTGATTGGGATATTAAACCAGAAATTATGATTCCACTTATTTGTGAAGTTAAGGAATTAAAATATGTTAAGAATGTTGTAGTTGAAACTGCAGATGAAGAAATTAAAAATGCTAATTCTGACTTAGAATATGAAGTTGGAACTATGATTGAAATTCCTCGTGCTGCATTAACTGCAGATGAAATAGCTAAAGAAGCAGACTTCTTCTGTTTCGGAACAAATGATTTAACTCAAATGACATTTGGTTTCTCAAGAGATGATGCTGGTAAGTTCTTAGATGCTTACTATGATGCTAAAATCTTTGAAAATGATCCATTTGCTAAGTTAGATCAAACTGGTGTTGGTAAATTAATGGAAACTGCTGTTAAATTAGGTAAACCAGTTAATAAAAATTTACATGTTGGTATTTGTGGAGAACATGGTGGAGATCCTACATCTGTAGAATTCTGTCATGAAATTGGACTTGATTATGTATCTTGTTCACCATTTAGAGTACCAATCGCAAGATTAGCTGCTGCTCAAGCTGCAATCAAAGATGAAAAATAAAATAATAAATACAAAAGATTAGGTTTAGTCACACAACTTAGTCTTTTTTTTATATTGAAACA
The DNA here is from genome assembly GCA_017406955.1 of Bacilli bacterium. Classification (GTDB taxonomy): domain Bacteria; phylum Bacillota_I; class Bacilli_A; order RF39; family UBA660; genus CAJMSU01. The sequence goes on from JAFQXM010000010.1 coordinate 7,483, forward strand.
AAAACAAATGTTTGATATAATGAATATGGGTAAGTTATTTATAAAAGGAGGTTTAATGAATAATAAATTAGAAACAATATCAAACTTATTTGAAGAAAAAGAAATTAGGAGTATATGGGATAGTGAGAAGGAAGAATACTATTTCAGTGTAGTTGATGTGATTAATGCTTTAGCAGAACCAAAAGATCCGAGTGATTATTGGACAACATTAAAAAGAAGGATGATTAAAGAAGAAAAAAGTGAGATTCCGACAAATTGTCGGGAACTGAAATTGAAGTCTTCAAAAGATGGTAAAATGTATAAAACGGACACATTAGATACTGTAGGGATATTAAGACTTATAGAATCAGTTCCTTCACCTAAAGCTGAAACTTTTAAACTTTGGCTTGCTAATTTAGGAAAAGAAAGAATAGATGAAGTGTTTGATCCTGAACTTGCAGCTAATAGGGTAGTAGACTATTATCGTGCTAAGGGTTATAGCGATGAATGGATTAAACAAAGATTAATGGGAATTGTTGATAGATTTAAATTAACCGATACTTGGAAAGATGGAGGAATCGAAAAACCAGTAGAATTTGCACTTCTTACAAATGAGATATATAAAACTTGGTCAGGAATGAAAGATAATGAATATAAAGCATATAAAGGACTTAGAAAAGAATCTTTAAGAGATAATATGACTGATATAGAACTTGCATTAACTAATATTGGTGAATTAACAACTCGTGATATAGCAAGACAAGAACATCCTAAAGGATTAAAAGATAATATGAGCGTTGCTAAGCGTGGTGGTAATGTTGCGAAGGATGCTAGAAAATCATATGAAAAAGCTACAAAAAAATCAGCTATTTCAAGTGAAAATGCATTAAATTATAAATACATTGATGATAAAAACAAATTAAAAAATAAGTAAAATCATCTTTATTTTGTTATTTACGTGTTGCGAGTCGAACTATAGTAGAAGCTGCAATCAAAAATGAAACATAAAAAAGAATAAATGTAAAAGATTAAGTCTAGTCACACAACTTAATCTTTTTTGTGGTATAATAATCGTTAATAGGAGGGATTCGTATGGATATTTATGTTAAAAATACTATTTTTAAAGATAGAGAAGATGAATATAATAAATTATGTGATTTTCATAATAGGAAAGAAGAATTATATAAATTAAAAGAATCAATAAAAAATACTCCATATGTTATAGAATTTACTGGAACTCCTCGTACAGGTAAAACTACTTTAATTAATAATTTATATGACTTCTTTAATAAGAAAGGGTTTAAGGTAGAAATATTAGAAGAATTTACTACTTCTGAAAAATATAAAAAAGAAATTAAACCTAAACTTAAAGATAAGTATAAGGATGTTGTTAATACAGAGATACCTAAGTATGTATTAAAACAATTAGAAGAAGCTATTAGTAATAATCCTGATATTATTATTGTAGATAGATCATTATTTGATAGATTAATATGGATAGATAGATTATATTTAAAGGATGGTATTAGTGATAAAGGATATGAGAATTATAAAGAGTTATATATTCCATTAATTAATGAAAAGATTAATATTATTATCGCAACTTATACTGATGCTCTAACAGCTTTAAAAAGAGATTATAATGCTCATTTATCTTTAGAAAAAAGAACTTTCTTAAATGAAGATAATGTTAATGAATATAATAAGTCATTATTAAATATGAAAGAATTAGTTTTAGACAATAATATTAATATAAATATATTTGATACTACTAATAAGAATGAAAGAGAAATATCTTTTGAAGTAGTGGATACAATACTTAATGATATGAAAAATTATTATTTAGAAAAAATTAAAGATGGAAAAGAGTTAGTAAAGAAAAAGTAAAAAGATAGTTAATCTATCTTTTTTGTTATTTTATGATATACTTATAATATGAAAAAAGATAATAATAAAACTAGTAATATGTTAAAGAAAGATTATATTATTTTAAGTATTATAGTTTTCTTTTATAGTGTCTTATCTTTTATAAATTTAGGTTCTTTAAAGAATCCTCAAACTTTTTATAAATTTAGTAAAAATGAAGAACTAATTATTGAACTTTCTGGATATGAAGATTTACATAGTATTAAAATTTATAATGGAAGAAAAGTAGGTAATTATGAAATATTATCTTCTTTAGATAATAAGAATTATGTAAATCAAACTACATTTAATAATAATAGTGTCTTTTGTTGGGAAGAACAATTATCTTTCGGACAAGTTAAATATATTAAAGTTAAAGCTTTAAAAAGTGGTTATTTAGGTAATATATCGTTATATAATACTAACAATAAATTGATTAGTATTAATAATATAATTAGTAGTAATAAAAATAATATTGGAGTAGATAAATTAATTGATGAGAAAAGTAGTATTCCTAAAAAGATTAATTATTTAAATAGTACATATTTTGATGAAGTTTATTTTGCCCGTACTGCATATGAATATTCTCATGGAATAAAGGCTTATGAATGGGTTCATCCACCACTTGGTAAAGTTATTCAGGCTATACCTATAAAGCTTTCTAATACTTTTGCCCCATTCTATTATAGATTAATGGGTAATATTGCGGGTATTATAATGATTATAGTTATGTATTTATTTTGTAAGAGTATGTTTAAAAGTACTAAGTTATCTGTATTAGGAGCTTTACTTATGAGTTTTGATACATTTCACTTTGCGCAAACTAGAATGGGTACAGTAGATAGTTTTTTAGTACTATTTATAATGTTTTCATACTTTTATATGTATAAGTATATTAATAGTGATAAGATTAAACATTTATTATTATCAGGATTATTTTTTGGACTTAGTTTATGTATTAAATGGATTGGTTTAATATCTGGTTTAGGTTTAGCGATTATTTTCTTTATTCATATTATTAAGGATAAAAAGATAAATTTAAAACTACTTAGTAAAGCATCTATATTATTTATAATTCTTCCTTTGATATTATATTTTGGTATTTATTTATTATTTCCAAATAATCAGAATATGAATATAAAGAGTATTCCTGATATAATAGAAAATAATAAGGATATGTATAATTATCATTCCAAGTTAAAAGATACTCATCCATTTTCATCTAAATGGTATAGTTGGCCAATATCTTATAAACCGGTATGGTATTATCAAGGAGAAAATGATACTAAAAGTTATGGTAGTATTACAGGTATTGGTAATATTGTAATATGGTGGTTTAGTATTATTACGTTTATCTATACTTGTGGTATGCTATTTATAAAGAAAAATAAAGAGGCACTTATTATAGTATGTGGAGCTTTAAGTATATGGTTACCTTATATATTTATAGGTAGATGTATGTTTTTATATCATTATTTTAGTATATTACCATTTGTAATGTTAAGTATTGTTTATTTCTTTAAAGATATTAATAAAAGATTAAATACTAGTAAGTTTATGTATATTTATATAAGTCTATTTATTAGTTTCTTTATAATATATTATCCAGTAGTATCGGGTATAAAAATTAATAGTAATTATATTTCACATTTAAAATTATTAAAAAGTTGGAATTTTTAGGAGGTTATTATGAAATTTATATGTATGGGAAGTTCTGTTTATGATATGACTTTTGTAGTTGATGGAGAATTTAGAGAAGATGGAAAAAAAAGAGCTAAAGATTATGTTGAATGTGGTGGAGGTAATGGTGCAAATTATGCATATACTTTAGCTTCATGGGAAAATGATGTTGATTTAATTAGTATAGTTGGTAATGATTTGTTTGGTGAAGCTTTACTAAAAGAATATAGTGAAATTGGTATAAATAAAGATTTAATTGAAGTAAGAGATAATTTTACTACTCCTAAATCTGTTATTATTTCTAATAGAAATAATTCTACTAGAACTATAGTAACTACTAGTAGAGAAGTAATTAGAAAACTTGATGTTCAAATTAAAGATAATGGAAATATTATATTATTAGATGGTAATTATATTGATACTGCTAAAGAATTATTAGATAAGAATAGAAATGCTACTATAATTTTTGATATTGAAAGAAATGATCCTGAAATTATTGAGTTAGCTAAAAGAGCAAATTATATTATTTGTTCTAAAGATTTTGCAGAAGAGTTTACTGGTATTGATTTATCTAATATAAATGATAATTTAGTATCTTGTTATGATAAACTTAGTGAGTGTTTTTCTAATAGTCAATTAATTATTACTTTAGGAAAAGATGGTGCTTTTACCAAAACTACAAGTTATAAACTAATTAAAAGTATTAAAGTTAATGCAATAGATACTACAGGATCAGGAGATGTATTTCATGCAGCTTTTGCTCATTTTCTATCTAAAGGTTATGATTTAGAAAGTATATTAAAATATTCTTCTATTGCGGCTGCTTTATCAACAACAAAAGTTGGATGTCGCAATAAAGTACCTAAATTAGAGGAAGTGCTTAATTATAATGATATTATATAAAAATATTAATAAATTAGATTTACATGGTTATGATCGTGATAGTGCAAGAATATTAATTAATGAGTTTATTTATGATAATTATAAATTAAAAAATAAAAAAGTAGTTATAATTCATGGAGTAGGTAGTGGTATTTTAAAAAATACTACGCATAAAGTACTAAAAAACAATAAATATGTTAATAATTATAAATTAGATAATTTTAATGTTGGGATGACTATAGTTGATATTAATATTTAATTGACAAATCATATTCTTTATGTTAGAATACTTGGCACATATGTCTGGGGGTATTTGGTATGTATAAAGAAGAATATGAAGATAGAGGATTTCCATTTAGAGATTTTTTACTTAAGCTAATTTTAATAGTATTATGTGTATTTTTACTGTTATGGTTTGTACCAAAATTTATTACTATGAATAAGAATAAATGTGATAATAAGTGTATTAGTGAAAAACAAAATAAAGCTCTTTCTAATGATTTAGATAAAATGAAAAGAGCAGGTTTAACTTATTTTACTGAAGATAGGACTCCAAAGAATAATGGAGAGTCTATTACTCTTAGTTTAAAAGATATGATTAATAAAAATATTGTATCTATTAAAAATGCTAATAATGTGAAATATGATTTAACTAAAAGTTATATAAAATTATCAAAAACTGATAATGAATATTTAATGAAAGTTAAATTGAAATCTAATAAGGGTTTAAAACAAACTGTTTTACATTTAAATAATTATTCTTATTGTGATATTTATTTATGTGAAAAGGATAATAAAAAAGAAGAAAAGAAAAATGATTCTGTTGATAGTAAAACTGACACTCATGTTAGAAATATAAAAACTAAAACAAATATTATAAAAAAGAAAACTAAAACAATTAAAAAATATAAAAGTTATAAATATAAGTATGTTAAATATATTAAATCTAAATTTTCTAATTGGTCTAAATGGTCTGATTGGAGTGTTGCAGATTGTAGTACTAAAAAAGTCACTTGTAGTGATGATAGTATATCATGTTTAAAAAAGGTACAAAGATATGATAAAAAGGAACAAATAGGTACTACTACTAAAAAATATTCTTATGATAGAACTATTATTAAATACTGTAATACTTTTAATAAAACAGTATGTAATAGTGGTAATTATATATTTTTAGATAATAAATTATATAAAACTTCTACTAGTTATAATTTTACTTTAGTTGAGAAGAATAAATTATTCAATAATATTCCAACTGATAATTTATATTATCATTATCAATTTGTAAGTAAAAATCATTATAATGTTTATAAATATAATGGTACTATTACTGAAGTAGTTTCTAGTAGTTGCGATAGACCTATAATTGTAAAAGTTCCAGTTTATAAGTATGAAAATATTAAAGATATAGAATTTGTTAAAGAGCCAGTATATAAAACTACTTGTTATCAAAGTGTTAAAACTAGAAAATTAATTAATAAGGGTAAAGTATTAATTAAATGGAGTAAATATAATGATAAAGGTTTATTGAATAGTGGTTGGACATTAACAAAAACTAAAAAGAGAGTCTAGGTGTATACAAAGTGAATAAAAAATTAAAGCAACTTGTTATTTGCGAGGAGAATAATGACTTAGGAGATATTATTATTATATATAATGATGATACAATAAAAAAAACTGATTATGATGGGGTAAATAGAATAATAAAAGAAATGTATGCTAGTGATTTATCTTCTGAGGAGATAGATTCTATGATACTTTTTTTGACTAAAGATAAGTTTAATAGATATATTAGAAAATATAAAAAACTTGAAACTCCTAAAACAGAATATTATTTAAATCCAAATATTGATTATGATGATATTGATTTGGGATTATCAATAGATGATATGAAAGATCCTAAGAAAATAAGAAAAAAGTTAGGACTAGTTAGAAGAATTAAAATAAGAGCACTATCTATTGGTGTTATAGGTACTGTTCTTATCGGGGGATTTACGCTTGGTTTTATTAAGTCTAGAAGTAATGATAATTCTAAAGGTGTAATTGTTAAAAGTGAATCTGCAAAAGATAAGGATGAAACTACTAATGTTACTAATTATACTAAGGAAAATGATTTTAATGAATTATTAATAATGACAAGTGGTAGTCAAAATAATTTTATGAGTAATATGAATATGTTTTTATTAGTATATAATAAATTATTTTCTAAAGAACATCGTAATAATGGAATTAAACCTTCTTTAAAATGGGATGAAGTTATAAGTTTAAAATTAGGATATAATTTTTATAATTCAGAGCAAATTAACAATATTTTTAATGGTTATAAATTAGATGTTGCGGAACTAATTACTAATTATAATAGCGCAATAAATCAATTAAGAAAATCTTTTGTTTTAGAAAATTATAAATCACAGGTATCACTTGATAAATTAATGGATACTAATGAAAATAAAAGATTATTTAATGATATAAACTTTGATTTTATGGATCTTAAAGAGAATAATTTTAATGATAAAGAGAAAGTAAATTCTTTTTATGAAAAAATATATAATAGGATTATTACGCATAAAAATACACAAACTAGTTTTATTTTAGAACCTATAATTTTAGCTAGTAATGATTTGTTAGAAAATAGTGATTATAAAAATGATTACAAGGATTCAATAGATAATTATTTTAATAGTTATGATCATAGTAATTATATTAGCTCATATTTTAGAAATATTTGTGAGTTAAATACTAATGAAGTTAATAATAATATTCCTTTATATAAAGATTATAAAAAAACTAAAATAAAACAACTTAAAACTGATAATTGCTATAATGTAAATAGTCGTGATTTAACTAAATTACCTGAATATAAAAAAGTATCATCTAAAGTAAAAGTAAATGATAAAGAACAAAGTAAGACATATAAATATACTAAATAAAAAAGTTTTTGCAAATTATCAAAAATTTGGTATAATACCTATAGACGTAAGGAGGGATATAAATGGCTAAAGCTGGAAATAGACAAGGAAAAACTCTTGTATGTGAAGAATGTAAAGAAGGAAACTATAGAGTTTCAAAGAATATTAAAAATACAACTGATCGTCTTGAATTAAATAGATATTGTCCTAGATGTAAAAAACATACTGTACATAAGGAAAAGAAATAAGATTAAATCTTATTTTTTAATTTTAGGGAGTTGATATAATGATTAGTACTAATGATTTAAAAAATGGTATTACTATAGAAGTAGAAGGTTCCATTTACGTTGTAATGGAAACACAACATGTTAAACCTGGTAAAGGAGCTGCTATAGTAAAAGCTAAGCTTAGAAATTTACGAACAGGTTCTATAATTGAAAAAACATTTAATGCAGGTGTTAAAGTTGCTACTGCGAGAATTGAAAAACAATTAATGCAATATTTATATAATATGAATGATGTTTATTATTTTATGAATATGACTACTTATGAACAATTAGAGTTATCTAAAGATTTAGTGGGAGATAGTGCTAAGTTTTTAAAAGAAAATTTAGAAGTATATATTACTATGTTTGAAGGTGAAGTATTAGGAATAGATTTACCTGATAAAGTTGAATTAGTAATAACTCATACAGAAGCAGCTGTTAAAGGTAATACTACTAATAATGCTTTAAAAGATGCAGAAGTGGAGACAGGTTATACTGTAAAAGTACCTTTATTTATAGATGAAGGTGAAACAATTGTAATATCTACTAGTGATGGTAAATATGTATCTAGAGCGTAAGGCTCTTTTTTTTTGTATATTTTACGAAAATTTACAAAAAACTAATTAGTTATTTTAAAATATTATATTTTTGTAGTATAATTATATTGTAAGAATAGGAGTATAAAAATATGGCAAAGAGAAAGAAAAAAGCGCAAGTAAAACAAGGATTTAAACATAGTGCAGAATTATACGGAGTAGTTTTATTACTTTGTTCTATTTTAGGTATTGGTAAATTTGGGCCAGTTGGTAGATTAATCTCTTCTTTTGCTTTGTTTTTAGTGGGTTCGATATATGTAATTTTGTTATTAGTATTGTTAATAGTTGGAGTATATTTAATTATAAAAAGAGAATGGCCTGATTTTTTTGAAACCAAGTTAATTGGTATATATGTATTTACATTAGGTTTACTAATTATTATGCATAAAAACTTTATAACTGAAAATGATGGTAATATGATGATTATATTTAAAGAAACTGTAAATCAATTAGTTTCAGGGTTTAATCAAATTATGAATCATGGGGCACTTAATAATTGGTTTTCTGTAGGTGGAGGAATTATTGGTGGAGTATTCGCAATTTTATTTGATAAAATGTTTTCTTTTACAGGTATGATGATAGTATCATGGGTATTAATAGTAGTAGGTTTTTGTTTATTTACTGGTTTTTCTATTGTTGATTATGTTAAAGAGTTTATTGAAAATAGAAAGAAGAATTATAAAGAAGATAAATCTGGTGTTAAAATTAGTGATGGTAATGACGAAGAAGATGATAATCACATTACTATATCTAGTATTGATGAATTAACTAAGAAGGATATAAAAGATGGTAATGATGGAAAAAATGTTACTAATAAAGATTATCAATTACCACCTTTATCTTTACTTAATAAACCAAAGAAAAAAACTAAAGATACTGATAATAGTATAATTGAGAATAATATTAAGATATTAGAAAAAGTCTTAAAAGATTTTAAAATTATTGGTAAAGTAGTTGAAGTTCATATTGGACCTACTGTTGCGCAATATGAAATAGAAATAGCTAGTGGTACTAGAGTTAATAAAATTACATCTATAAATAGAGAATTAGCTTTAGCTTTAGCTAAAAAGGATGTACGTATTGAAGCACCAATTCCTGGTAAAAATACTGTTGGAGTAGAGTTTGCGAATGATACGCCTACACCTGTAAGTTTTTATGAAATTATTAGTAGTAAATTAATGATGAATGCACCTGATAAAAAATTAATGATACCTCTAGGTAAAAGTATTATGGGAGATATTGGTGTATGTGAAATTAATAAAATGCCACATATGTTAATTGCTGGTACTACTGGTGCTGGAAAATCTGTTTGTGTTAATGGCATTATTTGTTCTATTTTGATGAGAGCACGTCCGGATGAAGTAAAATTAGTAATGGTTGATCCAAAAGTAGTAGAGTTATCTGCCTATAATGGTATACCTCATTTAATGTGTCCAGTTGTTACGGATCCTAAGAAAGCGTCTATTGCTCTTGCTAAAATGGTTAGAGAAATGGAAAGACGTTATGAAGTATTTAGTGATAGTAAAACTAAAAATATTGAAGGATATAATTCTTATGTAGAAAAATGGAATAATAAACATAAAGATGAAGAAAAACAGAAACTTCCATATATAGTTGTAATTATAGATGAATTAAGTGACTTAATGATGGTAGCTGCTAAAGAAGTAGAAGATTCTATTTTAAGAATTACTCAAAAAGCTAGGGCTGCTGGAATTCATTTAATTGTCGCAACACAAAGACCTTCTACAGAAGTAATTACCGGTTTAATTAAAGCTAATATTCCATCACGTATTTCATTTGCTGTAGGTTCTGGAATTGATTCTCGTACTATCTTAGATCAAACGGGTGCAGAAAAATTACTTGGTAAAGGTGATATGTTATTTTTACCAATTGGTATGAATTCTCCAATTCGTATTCAAGGATCATTTATTAATGATAATGAGATCAAAAAAATTATAGATTTCACAGTAGAGCAACAAAAAGCTCAATATGATGAAGAATTAATGAAATTAGATTCAGTTGATAGTGACAGTACTTCTTCTTCAGTAGGTGCTACTGATACATCCGATGATGACCCATTATATAATGATATAGTTAAATTTGTTATTGAAAATCAAAAAGCTAGTGCTTCACTATTACAAAGAAGATTTAAACTTGGTTATAATAGAGCCGCACGTATTGTAGATTTATTGGAAGAACGTGGAGTAATTGGTCCTGCTAGAGGTTCTAAACCAAGAGAAGTATTAGTAAAGCTGGAATCTGAAGAGGAAAATGAAGAAAAATAATAGAGAAGTATAAGTTCATATTTCTCTTTTTGGGTATTTTGATATAATAATAAAAGAAAGAGGTTGATAATATGCCAACACCACATATTGAGTCAAAAAAGTCTGATATTGCAGAAGTAGTTTTAATGCCAGGTGATCCATTAAGGGCAAAATATATAGCTGAAAAGTATTTAACTGATTACAAACTAGTTAATAGAGTTCGTAACATGTTTGCTTATACTGGTAAATATAAAGGTAAAAAAGTAACTGTATTTGCATCTGGTATGGGTATTCCTAGTATTGGAATATATGCATATGAATTATTTAGGTTTTATAATGTTAAAAAAATAATTAGAATAGGTACTAGTGGATCATTTAATAAAAATATAGATGTTTTAGATGTAATTCTTTCTGAGGGAAGCTATTCTAAGAGTTATTTTGACCAATTAATAGACAATAATGATATAAATTATTGTATATCATCTGAAAGTTTAAATAAGAAAATATTAGATACTGCTAAAGACAATAATATCAAATTAAAATATGGAAAAACTATTACTAGTGATATCTTTGATTTATATGCAGATGATGAAAAGGACTTTAGAACTAATTATCCAGATGATATAGACTTTTTAGCAGTAGAAATGGAAGCTTTCGGTCTTTTCTATGTTGCAAATAAGTTTAATAGAGAAGCTAGTTGTTTAATGACAGTAGTTGATTCATTATATAGTAAAAACAGTATAAGTAGTGAAGAAAGAGAAAAGTCTTTAGATACTATGATTACTTTAGCTCTTGATTCTATTATATAAATAAAATAATTTAATTTACATATAATAAAAATGCGAGGTGGACCATGAAATATATCAGAAAAAATTTTAGAACGTATAAATTACATATTATTAAAACAAAAAAATTCAAAACAATTACAATTAGAATTAATTTTAGAAGTCCAATAATAAAAGAAGAAATAACTATTAGAAATATTTTATCTGAGATGTTTACTCAATCTAGTAAAAATTATAAAACTAAAAGAGATTTAACTATTAACGCTCAAGATTTATATTCAGTAGGTATTACTACGTCTAATACTAGATTAGGTAATTATATTAATCTTAATTTTTTTATGAATGTATTAAATGATAAATATACGGAAAAAGATAATTTTAAAAAGTCATTTAATTTCTTTACAGATGTTATATTTAATCCAGATGTAGACAATGAAAAATTTAATAAAGAAAAACTAGATATTGTAAAAGATTTATGTAGAAAGTCATTACTATCTATTAAAGAAGATCCCGCAGGATATAGTGTAATTAGAATGTTTGAGGCATTGGATAAAAAAAGTCCTATTTCATATCGTATGATGGGCTATTTAGAAGATTTAGATAAAATAAATGAAAAAAATTTATATCAATATTATCAAAAAGTATTAAAAAATGATTTAGTAGATATATTTGTAATTGGTGATGTTGATGAAGAAGAAATTATTAAATTAGTTAAAGAAAAGATGACATTTAAGACCTTAAAGAAAGAAAGAATGCCATATATATTGGATGAAGTGAAACCAAGAAATAAAATAAAAAAAACTAAAGAAACTATAAATAATAATCAATCAAAATTAGTAATTGGTTGTAGAACATTTAATATGAATGAATATGAAAAAAATTATGTACTTAGTTTATTTAATGTAATATTTGGAGGTTCTAGTGATTCAAAATTATTTAAAGAAGTAAGAGAAGAAAATTCTTTATGTTATACAATTCATTCAGTACCTAATAAATTAGATAATTTATTGATAATAAGAGTTGGTATTGATAAAGAAAACTATGAAAAAACAGTATCTTTAATTAATAAAATATTAATTAGTATGAGAAAAGGTAAATTTAGTGAAGAAGATATTACTATAGCTAAAGAGTACTATAAAACAGCTTTAGATGATATTGAAGAAAACGAATATAGATTAATTGATAATTATTTTATGATGGAACTTATAAATACTGATAGTTTAGATGAAAAACGTAAAAATATAGATAAAGTAAATAAGTCTGATATTATTAAAGTAGCTAAAAAAATTAAAATAGATACTATATTCTTATTAGAGGGGGATATAAATGAAAAAAACTAAATTAAAAGGTTTGGATTTAGAAATATTTGAAGAGACTTTAGCTAATGGTTTAAAAGTTATACTTCTTCCATATGAGAATAAGAAAAATTATTTTATTAGTTATGCTACCAAGTTTGGTTCTACTATTACAGAATTTAAGCCAGTAGATTCTAAAAGAAATATTAAAGTACCAACTGGTATAGCTCATTTTTTAGAACATAAAATGTTTGAACAAGAAAATGGGGAAGATCCATTTACGTTTTTTTCTAAGAGTGGTACAGGTGCTAATGCATCTACTTCATTTGATAATACACAATATATTTGTTATGGGACTAAGAACTTTAATGAAAATTTAAATTATTTATTAAATTTTGTAAATAGTCCATACTTTACAGCTCAAAATGTAGAGAAAGAAAAGGGAATTATAATTGAAGAATTAAAAATGTATTTAGATATTCCTGATTTTAAATTAGAAAATAAATTGAGAGAAAACTTATATCAAAAAAATTCTAGAAGAATTGATATAGGTGGAACTATAGAAGATGTAGAACAAATTACAAAAGAAGATTTATATAATTGTTATAATAATTTTTATGCTCCTAATAATATGTTTATAATTATTGGAGGTAAGTTTAATATAGAAGAAGCTTTAGAAGTAATTAAAGAAAGTGTTTCTTCAAAAGAAAAAGTAAAATTACCTAAAGTTAAAGATATTAAAGAACCATTAAAAGTTACTAAAAAAGAAGAAAGTTTTGAAGCTGATATAAATATAGCTAAATTAGCATATGGAGTTAAAGTACCTATTAATGATATATCAATTACTAATAAAGTAGAATTGGATTTATATTTATCTATGCTAGTTGCATTGGTATTTGGTTCATCATCAGAGTTTAGAGAAAGAATGAGAAATAAAAAATTAATTAATAGTTTATATACTCAAAAAGAAACTATTCCTGATTATAAAGTATTTTATATTTTAGCGTCTTCTGAAGATATAGATCTTTTATTAAAAGAAATAAAACATGAATTTGAAAACTTTACTTTAGATCAAGAATCATTTGAAAGAATGAAAAAAGTATGGATAGCTAATGAAGTTAGGATGACTGATTCAGTGGATTCATATATTTCTAATTTATATGATGATATAATTGGTTATGATAAAGTAATTACTAATAGAATAGATTTAATAAGAAAAATGAAATTTTCAAAATTACAAAAACTAGTTAAAGAATTAGATTTTAGTAATTATAGTATAGTAAAAATGGTTCCAAAAGAGAAATAGAGGTGGTAAAATGAAGTTTAGTGATATGAGTAGTAGTAAAAACAATTCTAATTTAATGATGATTGTAGTTATAGTAGGGGCAATATTTATAGGAATAATTGTTTTTGCTATTAGTAGTTTATTATTTTCTAAACCTGAAAAAAATAATTCTAATACTGAAAAGTTAGAAACTAAAGTAGAATTAGAATTAGATTCTAAAAAAGTTAAAAATTTATATAAATATGTTACATATGGAGAAGATAATATTTTTGTAAAAACACCTAATATAAAGCTAGAAAATTTTTCTGATTATGATAAATATTATTATAGTGGTTCTTTAATTAAAGAAGATGATGTAAAAGAAATAGAGGATAGAGATTCTGGAAATAAATTACATACAATTGATTATAGTAAAATTAAAACTAATATGGAAAAATATTTTGGAGAAGGTGTTGATTTTGAAAAAGAGTCTGTTGTAACTATTATGTTACCATTTGATATAGATGGAAAAAATATTTGTACTTTAACATATAATGAAAATTTAACTGCTTATACAGTTAGTTGTAATGAAAAGAAAGAAATAAATAATAATAGTTATAGAGAGTTAATATCTGCTAAAGAAGAAAATAATAAAATAATTTTAAAAGAAAAATTGTTCTTTATAAATCAAAAGGAAGAAAATGATAAAATTAATTATGATATTTATAAAGATTATAATCATACTATATTAATTACTAGTGATGATATAGATAAAAAAGATTTTAATTTAGAAAATATTTATAAAGATAATAAAAAACAACTAACTACTATTACTTATACTTTTAAAAAGAATAAAAAAGATTATTACTTTTATAGTAGTAAATTTAGTGATTAATTGACATTAATTATATCTAATTGGTATAATTAAATATATAGTAGGAGATGTATTATGAATAAATTACAAAATAGAAAAAATATTTATATTACAATAGCTATATTAACTTTAGTATTAATAGGTATAGGTTATGCAGTTATAACTAGTAATTTAACTATATCAGGGACTACTAACGTTAAGAAAAATACTTGGGATGTACATTTTGAAAATGTCGAAAAACTTCAAGGTAGTGTGAATTCTACTATTAATATTACAGATGATACTACTATTAATTATAGTGCAACATTACAACATTTGGGCGATTATTTAGAATTTACGGTTGATGTAGTAAATAAGGGTAGTTTTGATGCTATGATAACAAGTCTTTCTAATACTGGATTAACAACTACACAACAAAAATATTTAAAATATACTGTAACATATGATTCTGGTGTAGAAATAACAGAAAAACAAATATTAAAAAAAGAAACAGGTAAAGAAAAAATAAGAGTAAGAGTAGAATATAAGAGTGGTTTAGATGAAAGTGATTTACCAGCTTCAACTAGTGGATTAAGTCTTACATTTACAGTAAATTATGGTGAAGCAGAAAATGCAGTAGCAATTACTCATCCTACATGTAAAAGAGCGACTATTCTTCATACTGAGATATGTAATTCAACACTTAGTCATACTGCATATAGTTGTCGTGATAAGTTTAATAAAGGTGATATCATGACATTTGGAAATTTAGGTACTGTGGGAACATTAGTAGTAGGAGATGCCTTCGATTGTGATGTTAATGGTGATGGAGAATATAATCCTAATACAGAGAGATTTTATTATTTAAAGGATTTGAGTACTAATAGTAATTATGGGGTATTAATATATTATGTTAATGTATCAGAAGGAATGCCTGTTGATGGTTCGTCAATTGCTTATGATTCTGATAATAATCCAAGAGAAAATGGTCCTAAAACAGCAGTTACGCAATTACCAACTACTTCCCAGTGGAAAAAAGTTAGTTTAAGTAATAAAATAAGAAAGATTAAAGATGAATTAGGAGTTGAATATTTAGATTTTTCATATAATGGTTATGCAGGAAGACTTCCTTCATTTGATGATTTATCAGTTTGTGCAAATAATACTTCTTCTGTTAATTTGAGTAGGAATTGTTTGTTCTTATTGGAAAAAACTTCATATAGGTATTCTGCGCAAGGTGATTATTGGTTAGAAGATATAAGATCTGATAATACAGGTACTGGTGTTTATTATGTGTGGGGATTATTTGCACGAGTTTCTTCAACTAATATAGAATCTATAGGTGTTCGCCCAGTAATTGAAGTAGAAAAGAGTAAGATAAGTTATTAGATAAGTAGAAATACTTATCTTTTTTTGATATAATTTATATATGGTGATTATATGAAACAGGAAAACATTAGAAATTTTTGTATTATTGCGCATATTGATCATGGAAAAAGTACTTTAGCTGATAGAATACTTGAGGTAACTGGTGCTATAAGTGAAAGAGAATTAAAAGCACAGATGTTAGATTCTATGGATATAGAAAGAGAACGTGGTATTACTATTAAACTAAATGCAGTAAGTTTAGATTATAAATATAATAATGATAATTATCGTTTTAATTTAATAGATACTCCTGGTCATGTAGATTTTTCTTATGAAGTATCTCGTAGTTTAGCTGCTTGTGAAGGAGCTATATTAGTAGTAGATGCTGCACAAGGAATAGAAGCCCAAACCTTAGCTAATTTATATTTAGCTATGGATAATGGATTAGAAATTATTCCTGTTATTAATAAAATAGATTTACCTAGTGCTGATGTAGATAAAGTAATAGGTGAGTTAGAAAATATTGGTTTTAATAAAAAAGATGTTATATTAACGAGTGCTAAAACTGGAGTAGGTATAGATGAATTATTAGATGCTATTATAGAAAACATTCCTTCTCCTGGTGGTAATTCTAAGAATAAAACTAAAGCTTTAATATTTGATAGTATTTTTGATCCTTATAGAGGGGTAGTTGTTAGTATTAGAGTTGTAGATGGTGAAGTTAAAGTAGGAGATATTATTAAGATGATGGAAACTAATGCTAGTTATGATGTAGTTAGTTTATATATTAACACTCCTAAAGAAAAAGAAGTTAAGTTTTTAAAAGCAGGAGATGTAGGTTATTTATGTGCATCTATTAAAAGTATTAGTGATGTACATGTAGGAGATACTATTACACTAGAAAATAATCCTGCTAAAGAAGCACTACCTGGATATAAACCTATGAAGTCAATGGTATATTCTGGACTTTATCCAATAGATTCATCTAAGTTTGAAGATTTAAGAGAAGCTTTAGAAAAACTAAAACTTAATGATGCATCTCTTTCTTTTGAACCTGAAACTTCTAAAGCTTTAGGTTTTGGGTTTAGATGTGGTTTTTTAGGACTATTACATATGGAAATAATTGAAGAGAGGATTGAAAGAGAATTTGGAATAGATTTAATCGCAACATCTCCTTCAGTTGTATATGAAGTTATAATGACTGATGGATCTAAAAAAATAGTTGATTCTCCAGTAAAAATGCCTAAGAGAGAACTTATTTCTAAAACATTAGAACCTTATGTTAAGACTTCAATATTTACACCTAGTGATTATATAGGTCCAATTATGGAATTATGTCAAGATAAACGAGGTACATTTATTAATATGGATTATATTGATAAAGATAGGGTTACTATTAACTATGAATTACCTTTATCAGAAATAGTCTATGACTTTTTTGATAAATTAAAATCTTTTACTAAAGGATATGCTTCTTTTGACTATGAATTAATTGGTTATAAAGAAAGTAATTTAGTAAAGATGGATATATTATTAAATGGTGAAATTGTAGATGCTTTAAGTGTTATTGTACATAAAGATTTTGCTTATAATAGAGGAAAAGCTGTAGTAGGGAAACTTAAAGAAATTATTCCTAGACAGATGTTTGAAGTACCAATACAAGCTGCGATTGGTTCACATATTATATCTAGGACTGATATTAAAGCATTAAGAAAAAATGTATTAGCTAAATGTTATGGGGGAGATGTTTCTCGTAAGAAAAAATTATTAGAAAAACAAAAAGAAGGTAAGAAAAGGATGAAACAAATTGGAAGTGTTGAAGTTCCACAAGAAGCATTCTTATCAATACTTTCTACAAAGGAGTGATAATATGAAAAATAGTGAAATACTAAAGTGTGCAAGGGATTATATTAATAGTAGTGATACTGTAGAACAGATTGCGGATAAATATGGTGTTAGTAAAAAGACTTTACAAAATAATTTTAAAAAATTAAAAGATATTGATGAAGAAATATATAATTCTGTAGAAGAGAAAAAACAAGTTAATCAAGTTGTTGGTAGAAAAAAAGGTGGTAGTATTAGCGGTCGTTTTGTTAGCTATACTGAAGAAGAAGCTAATATGATTGCGGATGCTATTATAAATCAGCAATTAACTTATAAAGAAGCAGAAGAAAAGTTTGGTAAAGCACATTCTACTATATATGATATGGTTCACAGTGATTTTATTAGTGATGAGAAAAAAAGTAAGTTAGACTTAATTGCGATTGCTAATAATAAAGGTCAAACTATTATTGATGAAGAGGAAATAATTAAATCTAATGGCAGTAAATAGTTGTTATATACATATTCCTTTTTGTGATAATATTTGTTCTTATTGTGATTTTTGTAAGATGTATTATAATTCTAATTTAGTAGATAAATACTTATTAGAATTAGAAAGAGAGATAGATAGTAAATATAAAGGAGAAGTTTTAAATACTATTTATATTGGAGGAGGAACTCCTAGTTCATTAAATATAAAACAATTAAATAAGTTATTTTCTATTATTAATAAGCTAAATAAAAGTAATAATTGTGAATATACTATAGAAGGTAATTTTAATAATACGACTAAAGAAAAATTAGATTTATATAAAAAATATGGTATTAATAGACTTAGTTTTGGTATTGAAAGTATTAATCAAGATAATTTAAAATTTTTAAATAGAGAGCTAAATATAAATGAAGTAAAGAATATAATTGATTATTCCAAGTCTATTGGTCTTAATAATATTAATTTAGATTTGATATATGCTTTACCTAAAGAAGATATTAATATATTAAATAATGATATAGATTTTATTTTATCTTTAAATGTTAATCATATTTCAACATATTCTTTGATGATAGAGGATAATACTAAATTAAAAATTGATAATATTGAAAATATTGATGAAGAATTAGATTATTTAATGTATAAGAATATATGTAAGAAATTATCTAATTATAATCATTATGAAATTAGTAATTTTTGTAAGGATGGTTTTGAATCTAAACATAATTTATGTTATTGGAATAATGATTATTATTATGGTTTTGGATTAGGTGCTTCTAGTTATATTGATAATATACGTAGTTCTAATACTAAATCATTAACTAATTATTTAAAAGGTGATTATATACTAGAAAAAGAAGAGTTAAATATAGATGATGTTATTGAATATGAAATCATGTTAAAACTGAGACTCAAAGATGGTATTAATTTAAAAGTATTTAAAGATAAGTATTCTAAAGAATTAATTGATTTATATGATTATAGTATATTAGTTGATAATAAATTATTAATACTTGATAATGATAATTTATTTATACCTGAAGATAAATTTTATATAAGTAATGAAATTATAGTTAAATTACTTCAAAATAAAATATAGATATGTTATATTAAAGTTGTAGGAGATGTTTATATGGAAAGAGAAGAGATGTTTTTAGATGAACTTAGTTATATTAATGATGAAGATTTAAGTGAATGTTTACTTAATATTATTAATATGCTTCCAGATTATTGGTTTAGTGAAGCTGCATCTTCTACTGGAAAGTACCATCCTGAATATGCTTTAGGAAATGGTGGTTTACTCCGTCATAGTAAAGCTGCAATGAGAATAGGGTATGAATTACTTTCCAATCCTACAATAGGGGATAAGTATACTTCTAGAGAGAAAGATTTAATGCTTATGGCATTACTTATTCATGACGGATTAAAATTAGGTATGCCAAAAGAAAAGTATACTAGATTTGATCATCCGATATTGATGGGAAGTTTTATACTAGATAATAAAGAAAAAATTGGTTTAAGTTTAAAAGATGCTGAATTTATGGATGATGTTATTAAAACACATATGGGTCCTTGGACTACTGATTATAATGGAAATGATGTTTTAGAAAAACCTAAAACTAAATATCAGAATTTTGTTCATATGTGTGATTTTTTAGCAAGTCGTAAATGTTTATTAGTTCCTTTTGATGAGGATAATAATATAAGTGTCTAATAGACACTTATTTTTTAATTATTTTTATAATTAATTGTTCTAAAGAAATAAATTTGTTACTATAAATTTAAGTAGGAGGGATATTATGAAGAAAAGACGTAAAAAGAAAAAACAAAATATATCTTTAGTATTATCTTCTCTACTGTTATTAGTATTAGTGTGTTTAGTAATTTATTTAACTACTGTTGTAGTTGTAGACTATACTACTAATATTTCTATTAATAAAAGAGAAAAAGCTACTATTGTGTATACTGATAAAAGTGATGAAGTTATTACTATATCAAATGAAGTTTTATTAAGTGATAAGTTATCTATGCAAAGTAATAATAAATATGAATTTGAGATAAATAATAGTAATGATAATAATAATTATATTATAAATATTGTAAAAGTAAATTCACAAATTGAAGATAAATATATTAAATTATATTTAACAGATAAGAATGATAAAGAAATAAGTAATTTTACTAAACCAGTTAAACTTAGTGATTTAGAGCAGGAAAATAATAATAAAGTTTTATATAAGGGAGTATTAAATAATTCTAAGGAAAATTTTATTTTAAGAATATGGGTGAGCGATAAATATAAGTCTAATGAAATTAAAAAATTTTCATTTAAAATAAATATTGAAAATTAAAACTACACAATGTGTAGTTTTTAATTAAATTCTTTATAAATTGTTAAATCAAAAACATGTTGTCCTGTACTATAAGAAGCAAGTTTTTTTGAATCTATTAAGAAGAAATTATGTTCTAATACATCACTTTTATCTGATGTTACTGGGTCATCCCACGTTAAATCAAGATGTTTCCAACCATTTAATTCAACTGCATTCCAAACATGATTTTCTGATGCAATTTTATAACTTTTTATTTTTAGTTTTTCTAGGAATAATTCCATTGCATCTGTATAACCTCCACATAAGCCATATCCATCTATTAGTGGTCCATAGGCAAGATCTGATTTATAATTAACGACATTGTTATCACTACGATCTGAATCATACTTACTATTGTTAATTATATAGTCATGAATTTTTTTAATATTTTCTTCTTTATTAAGACTATTATTTATAGTACTTTTTGATATTTGATCAACTTTTTTTTCTATGGTTTTTATTTGTTCTTTGGTATAACTTTTTTCTATTTTAATAGTAACTTTTCCTAATGAATTATATTCTGTTTCAATATTTTTAAAACCATTGAAGGGATGAACATAATTATTGATATGTGATAATATCGTTTGATCATTAGCTAGATAATCAATAGTATCTATACAATCTTTATATTCAATAGGACAATAAAAAGAAAATTTATCTTTACCAGCATTTATTACAGTGTAATATATGTTTAATATATCTTGTTTTGATTTTGGTTTAAAATTTTTTGTATTTTGTACAAACTCAAAATCATAGTTCCTATAATACTTATTAGTATTTCCTAATTTAACATCATGTGATTGTAGTCGATATAGTAAACTATTATATACTTTTAAAATATTTTCTTTTTGAAAATATGTTATTCCTAATAAAACTAATAATAAAATAAATATGATATATTTTTTCATATATTCACCTCTAACTATTTTAATTTTATATTAATTTTAATTTTATGTAAAGAAAAAACAATCAATAATTTTGATTGTTTTACATAGCGTTTTTCATCTTCATTAATCTTGATTTTAAGCGAGCTGCTTTATTTTTATGAATCTTTCCACTAGACATAGCTTTATCAATTTTTTGAATTGCTATATTTAGTTTATTACTAGCTTCTTCTTTATTGCCAGCCTTGATTTCTTTTTCTGCTTTTTTAATAGCTGTTCTCATACTTGAAATAATTAATGTATTAACATCAGCTTTTTTCGCATTAGAACGAACACGTTTTTTAGCACTTTCTATATTTGGCATTTTTTCACCTCACTTTTGTAAACATATTAATTTTAACAGAAAATTATTAAAAAAGCAAATAAAATTTCATTATATGTAAATATTATTAGTAGGTGATGTATATGCATTCTATTGATTTAAAAAAATTTAATATTAGAACTGATTTATTAGTTGATGAAATAGAATTAAATAAAAAAGATATGTCTGATTTTATTAAAACTACTAAGTATGATAATATTTCTGTTGAAGAAGTATTAATAGATGAGGTTAATAATAAAATATTTAATAAAAAGAATGGATATTATAAAACAATCAATTTTTTAGATATAACAGATAAAGATAATTACAATAAAGTAGAAAAAGTATTTATTGAAGTTTTAAAAGATTTACTTAAAGATCTAAATATTGATAAAAATAATAGTTGTTTAATAATTGGTTTAGGTAATGATAAATCTACTCCAGATTCTTTAGGTCCTAAGGTAATTGATGGTATTCTAGTTACTAATCATTTATTTAAATTAGGTGATGTAGAAGAGGGGTATAGAAAAACGGCAAGTTTTAAACCTAGTGTTACAGGATTAACTGGAATTGAAACTAAAGATATTATTGAATCATTAGTAGAAAAAACTAAACCAGATTTTTTAATTATAATTGATTCCTTATCATCTTCTAATTTAGATAGATTAAATAAAACTATTCAACTTACTTCTGCAGGAATTTCTCCTGGTAGTGGTATAGGTAATAATAGAGTAGAAATTAGTAGAGATACTTTAAATATACCGGTTATTGCTATTGGTATACCTACTGTTGTAGATGCTACTACAATTGTTAATGATACATTTTTGTATTTATTTAAACAATTAAGTTTTAATATAGATAATATAGATAATAATAAAATAAAGTTAGTTCCTACTACTAATTTAGATTATAGTCATCATAAAAATACATTAACTAAGGAAGAAAAAGAAAAATTATTGGGATATGTTGGTACATTGAATGAATTGGAATTTAAAGAATTAATATATGAAGTATTGACTCCTATAAATTCTAATTTAATAGTAACTCCTACTGAAATAGATTTTGTAATAGAAAAGCTTGCTTTATTGATATCTAGTGGTATTAATAAATGTTTGCATAAAAAATTTAATCCGACAAAATAATACTATATTATATAGTATTTTTTTATTGGTGATACTATGAAAAAGAAATTTATTACTAAACGAAAGAATTATTTTATTAACTATAAATTTCTTTTTATAATTATATTTTATTGTATTGGTGTATATATTGGATTTAGATATCTAAATAATAGAAGTAGTGTTGATGATAAAAAAATTGTACAAATATTATTAAGTACTTCTAATCATCATAATAAACATAAGAATAATATGATTAATAAGTTAGTTTCTAAAGTTAGTATTAATAACTCAGTAATGTTAATCAATAGTAATTATAATAAATTGGTTGATAATAAGGGTAATGTTCAAAAAGATGATAGTATAAATAGAAATAAAGACAATCCAATGATTTATATTTATAATACTCATCAGAAAGAAGAATATGCATCTAGTAGTTATGTTGAATATAGTGTTAAACCTACAGTTCAAATGGCTAATTATATATTGGAAGATATATTTAATAAAAATGGTTTAAAAACTTTTGTAGAAGAGAATTCAGTAAAAGATATTCTTAATGCTCATAAATGGAATTATTCATATAGTTATTTAGCGAGTAGATCTTTAATGGAAAATGCAAAACAAAGCAATCCTAGTTTAAAGTACTTTATTGATATTCATAGAGATAGTTTGGTGAAAGATAAAACAACTATTCAAATTAATAATAAAAATTATGCTTCAATATTATTTATTGTTGGTTTAGAAAATCAAAATTATAAGGATAATTTAGCGTTTACTAATAAGATTAATAATGTTATTAATAATAAATATCCTACATTATCTAAAGGAATATATAAGAAAGGTGGACGAGGAGTAAACGGAGTTTATAATCAAGATTTTTCTTCTAATACTATTTTAATTGAGATTGGTGGTAAAGATAATACTATCGAAGAAGTACTTAATACATCATTAGCTTTTGCAGAATGCTTTATGGAGGTGCTATCAAATAATGAAGGGTAAAAATGTATTTGTTTTTTTTCTTACGATATTATTTATATTATTTATTTCTTTATATATAGGGCAAGCTACAGGGTATTATAAATATGATAATAAAAAAAATATATTAACAAAAGCTGCTATTAAAAGATATGAAAAAGATATAAAAGCAGGCAAACAATTAGATTTAAAAAATTATTTAGAAGAAGAAAAAAACTATTCTAATAGTTTTTCTAAGATTGGACTAAAAACTTCTAACTTTATTGAAGTTAGTTTTAATAAAATTTTAATTTTTGTTTTCAAACAAGTAGAGGAAGAAATTAATTATAAAAAATAAGAGTTAATAATGTATTAACTCTTATTGATATAATTCTTTTTTTAATAATTCTAAGTTAGAATTCATTATAGTTATATAATCTCTTTTATTAGATCTATCATTATCTGTAATGTTTTCTAAATTATTTAGTGTTTGTATTTTTACATTAGGATATTCTTTCAATAAATTTTTAGTAGCACTATTTAATTTATCACCTTTGAATGTATATATATAATTAATTTTTTCATCATCTATTAATTCGGATACTCTATTAATATCTTTATTAGTGACATCATTATCTATACATATAACTTCTAAATCAAATTTTTCTAAGTACTTTAATGCAGAATTTCCAACAACTATAGTCTTTTTATTAGTATTTTTAACCATAAGTCTATAATCTGCATCTAATTCTGATAATGATATTTTTAATTTGTCATAGGCTTTGTTTATGTCTTTTTTTAGATATACACTATTTGTATATTCTTCTAGTCCTAATCTGACATTTTGAGCCATCATTAATAGTGATGCTGGATTTAACCATAATTCTTCTGGTGAATAATCTGTTTCTAGCACATATGCAGTGTCAATAATTTTTAAGTTTTGATTTAGATCAAGTAAATCAAAGGCTAGGTTACTTTCTTTTTCAATTTTTCCATTATATATAAAAAGATCTTTATTACTATATTCTAATTTCTGTTTTTTATTTATTTTATAATTTTTTATATCAACACCATCTGGATATATTGATATTATGTTGGCATGTTTTCCATATAGTTTTTTAGTAATAAATTCATTTGGATAATTTGTAGTTACAATACTAATATCATCCATCGCATCTTGTTTACATCCACTTGTTAATAAGCATATTGTGAATATAAATATTAATAATAAATACTTTTTCATTGTTTCACACCCTTATTTATATTATTTGGTACTGGATCATAGCCAGATTTCTTAGAGAAAGGATTGCATCTAAGAATTCTTTTAATACTTAAATGAACTCCTTTAATTGAGCCATATTTTTCTATAGCTTCAATAGCATAATTAGAACAAGTTGGTTGAAATCTACATCTATTATGCCAATTACCTGGTATCTTTTGATATAAATGAATTATAAATATTAAAAAATTCTTCATAATTTCACCTATTCTAAATATATAACTACTCGTATAATAATTCTACTATATTTTTTTTAAAATAGCAATTAGAAGTATACTATTTTATTATTTTTTGATATACTTATCATGGTGATATATATGAATAGTTTATTTAAAAAAATAAATATAAAACCTAAGAATACTATGTTATATGAGACAGCCTTTTCACATAGTTCTTATGCAAATGAGCATAAAATGAAGGAAAACTATGAAAGATTAGAATTTTTAGGTGATGCAGTAGTTGATTTAGCAATAGCTGATTATTTATACTCTAACTATAGTGATGACGAGGGTGAAATGACTAAAGTAAAAGCTAGTTATGTTTGTGAAAATGCTCTATATGAATATTCTATATCGTTAGGATTGAATAAGTATTTAAAAGTAGGACATGGTGAAGAAAAAGAAGGCGGTAAATATAAAAAGGCTATTGTTGCGGATATATTTGAAGCATTCATGGGAGCGATTTACTTAGATTTAGGATATGCAACTGCTAGAAATGTTATTTTAAAAATCATTGTTCCATATATTAAAGATCCAAAAACATTATTTTTTAATGATTATAAAAGTACTTTACAAGAATATGTTCAAACTGAACAAAAGAACTTACATTATGATTTAATTAATGAAGAAGGACCTGCTCATAATAAGACTTTTACAGTAGAAGTTAAAATAGATGATATTACATATGGGGTAGGTAAAAAAAGTTCAAAAAAAGAAGCTGAGCAGGAAGCAGCTAAACAAGCTTTAGAAAAAATTGTATTTTATTGATAAACTTAGGTATATATGATATAATACATATGCTTTTGGGGGAATAAGTATATGAATCAAAAAAAGGAGATTGGACTTTTACTTAATGATATCAGTAAAGATGAAGAATTAATTATGCTTAAAACTGTTAGTATTCTTTATAAAAATAGAAATATTGGAAATGATTTTAACATTGTTTCATTGATTGAAGATTTAAAAAATATGAACTTAAAACAATGTGAGATTTTACATTTATTAAAGACTAAATTAGAGAATTGTTTAATTGTAAGTGATATTGAAAGAAAAAATATTACTAAGGATATGGAACTATTAATTATTAATAATACTATAGAAAATATTAATTGTGGAATTTTAAATGATCTATCAATAAATCAAAAAGTTAGTAATAGTGATCCAATAATTGTAAATATTATAAAACGAAATATTATTAAGTATTATTCATTAAATTCAAAGAATATAGATGAAATGGAATTAGACTTAATTTTAACTAGTAAAAAGAACGTTATAGATTTTAATAAAAACTATAAAAAACTTATAAAAAGAAAGGAGTAAATAATGAGTAAAATTAGAATATTTAGTTTAGGGGGACTTAATGAAGACGGAAAAAATATGTATATTGTTGATGTAGATGAGGAGATATATGTATTTGATGCTGGTATTAAATATGATAATGATATTAATTTGGGAATAGATTATATTATTCCGAATTTTGACTATTTAGTAGAAAATAGGAAGAAAATAAAAGGTATATTTTTAACACATGGACATGATAGTAATATGGGTGCTGTTGCGGACATTTTAGAAGTGATTCCTGAAATAAATGTTTATGGAACTAAACTTACTCTAGAAATCGTTAAGAGTGAACTTAGTAATGAGGAAATTAAAAAGTATAATTTTAAAGAAATTAGACCTCATTCTAAATTAGAATTTGGTAAAAATTATATTTTTCCTATTAGTGTAACACATTCTATACCTGATGCAGTATGTTATGTTTTATATACAGAAGATGGTGCTATTGTATATACAGGAGATTTTGTATTTGATTCTACTATGAAAGGATCATATAAAACTGATATTGGTAAACTTGCTTATGTTGGTAAACAAGGTGTTTTGTGTCTAATGGCTGAATCAATGTATGCAGATAAGGCAGGTCATACTAGTCCAAATAATAGGGTAGCTGATTTTATTAGAGAAGTTTTAAGAAAAAATGAAAATAGAATAATTGCAACTATTTTTCCAGCTCATTTTTATCGTATTCAAGAGATATTTGATGAAGTATCTAAGACACATCGAAAAATAGTTGTTATGGGTAAAAAATTACAAGAAGTAATAAATAATGCAATTGATAATAATTATTTAAGTATTGATAAGAAGAAAATTGGTAATTTAGCTGATTTAGAATTAAAAGATACAGTTATTTTAATTTCTGATGAAAAAGAAAAACCATTCGCAAACTTGGAAAGAATTATTAAAGGGTATGATAAATATATAAAAATCAAGGAAACTGATACTATTTTTATAACAGAACCTAGTTATCCTGGTATAGAAAAAAGGACTGCAATTATTATGGATGAAATTGCGATGTTAGGGGCTAACGCAGTTAGTTTATCTAGTAAAAATCATTTGCTTCATCATGCTTCACGTGAAGATTTAATGTTGATGATTGATTTGATTAATCCAAAATATTATTTTCCAGTTAAAGGTGAGTATAGAAATCAATATGCTAATGCTGAATTGGCAGAGGAAGTTGGAATACCAAAGGAAAATATTATTTTGAAGGAAAATGGTGATGTAGTTGAGTTTGTCGGTGGAAAACTTCAAAATACTAGTGAACATATTGATGTTGATCAGATATTAGTTGATGGAAAAAATCAAGGTGATATTGGTAATTTAGTATTAAAAGATCGAGAAATGTTAGGTGAGAATGGAATAGTTATAATTAGTTGTACGTTAGATAAATTAACAAAAACTATATTAGGTGGGCCTGAAATTTTAACTAGAGGATTTGTTTATGTTAAAGAGAGTCAAGATTTGTTAGAAGATACTAAAGTTATTTCTAGACAAGTTATTGAAGATAACATTGAACCTGCTACAAAAAGGGTAGATTATTCTAAAATAAAAAATGAAGTAAGAGATAAGCTAGGCAAATTTTTCTATCAAGAAACAGAAACTAGACCTATGATTATTACAGTTATTCAAGAAGTATAGGATACTTCTTTATGTTTCCGTAGCTCAGCTGGATAGAGCAATCGCCTCCTAAGCGATAGGTCGGGAGTTCGAATCTCCCCGGGAACACCATTTTTTTTGATAATTATTATGAAGTATAAAATAACTATTTTAATATTGATTATAGTAATAATAATTTTATAAATATTGATGCAAAAGATAGTGATATTTAATCTATAGTTAAAGAAATTTATGGTAATTATAAATAAATACTTGCTTTTTTATTATAATTGTGTTATAATAATGAACATTCTTAAGGGGGAATTAGGATGAATAAATTATTTAAAAGTGTTTTAGCACTAATATTAGTAGTTGCAATATCTTGCTTCGGTATTGTAAACGTTAATGCAAAATCATTAAAAATTACTAAAAAAACTTATATTAAGACTGGAATCGGAAGCAGAAAGGAAGCTAAGTTTTATACTAGTAAAGGATATGCTTATTGTATTACTCCTATGAAAACTGGAGCTAATCAAGGTACTACTTTATATTATAAGAATACTATTCATAATGGTGGATTAGTATGGTTAATAGAAAATGGTGGTCATAGTGATAAGGCTTATTTAGCTACTCAAATAGCTATATGGAAACATTATAATAATTATATGCCTGCTGTTTATAAAAACCATCCTGGTAATAGTGCAGTTAAAAAAGCTAAGTCATTAGCAAGTACTGCAAAATCACATAATAGTGATAATTATAAAAATCCAAGTGTAAAATTATCTATTAATAGTACTAAGATGAGTGAGGTTGAAAATGGTAAGTACTTTAAATCAGGAGCAATTACAATTAAACTTGGAAATGTATCAAGTGGAAGTATTAGTGTAACTTCACCAGCTACAATAGTAAATGGAAGTAACAAAAAAGTATCTACTGTTAAGAATGGTACTAAGGTATATGTAAGAGTGCCAGCTAGTAAAGTTACTAGTAGTAAATCATATACTGTAAAAGTGAGTGCTAGTAAGACTGTTAAAGCAGTTGAAAGATATTCACCAAAAAATAGTAAATATCAAGATTTAGCTATCGTAGTCAAAAATAAAAAATCTGATAGTGCTAAGAAAACAGTTACTGCAACACCAGTATCAAGAAAATGTCAATATGCTAATGGAAAATACTATGGTATTAATGGAACTGTTGTTGATAAGACTACATATTCAATTCAATGTGAAGAACATGAATGTGAAAAAGTAGGAAATGTATACTTTGGAAAAGAAGGAAACCAAGTAAGTTATGATACTTTTAATAAAGAATGTAATAAACATATATGTGAAAAAGTAGGAGATACTTATTTTGGAAAAGATGGAGAAGAAGTAGACGAAGAAGAATATAATTTAGAATGTAGCGAACATAAATGTGAAGTTATTGAAGATAAGTATTTTGGTAAAAATGGTTTTGAAGTAGATGAAACTACATATGATATTGAATGTAATGAACATAAATGTCAAAAAGTAGGGGATGTATACTTTGGAAAAGATGGAATTCAAGTAGATCAAGATACATATGATTTAGAATGTAATGAACACATTTGTGAAATTATAGGTGATAAATACTTTGGTAAAAACGGAACTGAAGTAGATGAAGTAACATATAATGCTGAATGTGTACATAAATGCCAAATTATTGGAGATAAATATTATGGAGAAACTGGTGAAGAAGTAACTAGTGAGCAATATAAAGAACAATGTACACACTCTTGTGAAATA
>JAFQXM010000001.1 GCA_017406955.1 Bacilli bacterium
GCTATGATATGTAATATAAGTAGTATCTGGTGTATCAATACTAAATTCTTGCATGTAGTCTATTACTGCAGTTCCAGGTTCTAAAACTAACTTCTTTCCTTTCAATTCATTACAAAGTTGAGCTATACAGTGCGATTTACCTATTCCGGTAGGTTGTACACAAGCTACTCTTTGTTCAGTTTTTAATAAATCTAAAATATCTTGTTTCATTTTTTCTCTATGCTTCTGTAGCCCATCATAATCAATCATTTGTATTTACCTCCTTAAATTTTATTATGTAATAATTATATAACATCTTTTTAAATTTGTAAATAGTTTTTTCAAAATTTCTTAAATTTCTTTACTTTCAGTATTAACTTCTATCACTTCTATTTCAGAATTTTCCTCGTCATTATTATAAATGTATAATTCTATCTTGCCAGTAAACTCTGTTTCTGCCTCACATACAGCACTTCTAATTCCCATACAACCCGATTTCTCAAAGTCTTTTAAATCTTTACAAAGTTGGTTAAACCAATTGTATATTTCTTTAGTGCTATCGAAGTCTCTCAAATCTCCAAAAATAGCTAAAGTATGAGAAGCTATGCTATGCACATCTGGATTTCTATACAATGCTACGTGTAAAGTACCTTCACTTCCACAAGGTAACTTTATATTATCATCTTTGTTAGTTTCTGTCCAGTATTTATTATTTAATTCTTCATCATTTTTATATGGTAAGTATACTGGTCCTATTAAATCTTTAAGTTTTCGTTTTATTGAACCAACACCTCCAAATAATGACTCCATACTGTCTAATCTAATTACAGCATTTACATGTGTCCATGTACTCATTTAATTTACCTCCTTTATAATATCTAATTCAAAATCCATATAACCTACAGTAAATGTTGCTATACTACGTGTTTTGTTTTTAGCAAATCTACCAGTATTTATTATGTCTACCTCAGTTTCTCTAAATTCTTTAATATCAGAATGATTTCTAAGGTCTTTATATTTTTCAACAATATAATTATATAGGTCATCTGATGATTTAATCTCGTGATTGTCAAACTTTATAATAATAGAATAATCTCCATGTCTTCTATCTATAGTTTGCATATTAAATTCTGCTTTGTTGCTATCGTATCTATCTCTTAACTTAAATAAATCTTTTATAAGTAATTTAGCTTCACTCATTGTTTGTTACCTCCTATTTTTGATTTTATTTCTGACAACAATCTAAGTCTTCTCATTTCAAATAGTTGTTGTCTATATTTTCTTAATATGTACTCCATAATGTTATCGAATACTACTCTAATTAAATAATCAGAATCTGGTACTTTTAAAACTGTTGTAGACAAAGATTTTTTCTTGAAATATTTTAAGTTAGTATCTACTATATCTATATAAATAGTTTCTCCTATAAAATCACTTGTAACATCTATATCTTCTATGTATATATTGTTATATTTTTCAGATATAAACATTATCTCTGGTACTGTTCTACAATTTTTCCAATCATTATAACTTTCTAAATCAATCTTTCTTAGAGTTTGCATTTTCTTTCTCCTTCTCTTCTTTTAGTATATCTACTACATCAGATAAAGTTTCTTTCAATCCATCTAATATATTATTTAATTCATCTTTAAAGTATTTTCCAGTAATTACTGATATTTTATCTATATCACTTAATTCATTAAATTCTTTATCACTGTGTTTTGCTATAAATTTTTGAACTCCATTATCATATATTCCATCGCCTTGACTTATAAATTCAAAAGTACGACCTTTTAGCTGAATATTTATCATTTTAAAAGAAGTACTTCTACTTTCTATGTAATAGAATTCTCCATCTTTATAATACATTAAATCTTCTTTATCTTCTCTTCCTATAGTATAAATTTTAAACAAATCATAGTTATCTAATTTATTGTCTGCTTGCAGCTGTTTTAGTACCTCATAAGATATAACTCTATTGTCTAATAGAGCATATCTCTTTTCTGTACCATTTTCTTCATAATCATAATAAGGTTTCATAGTTATCACCTCTTTATTTTATATTATGTCTTTTATCTATATCTCTTAGTTCTATTTCAATAATATCTAAGCTATCATGTATAGTAGTTGTACCATAATCAGTTTCATAGGGTTCTGCTAAATAACACCAATAATCTTTATCTCCAATATATTCATTACTCTTCTCTATACTTTCAATATACTTACTATATTTTTTCTTTAATTGATTTAATGTCATTCTAATCTACTCCCTTTAAAACTTTTATTTTATCTATACTATTACTATTAGCTGCATCAAATATTATTTCTATATACCCTTTCTTCTCTAATGCTCTTATAGTATTTGAATTAGCATAAGTTCTAACCATATTATTCTTTCCCATTTCATATACTTTTATATAAAATTTTATTTCATCATCACTTAGTTTATCAAATCTATTCTTTTCATGTTTCTTTATTTCTTCATAATCTTGTCTTTCTCCTATATATCTCATTCTTGAGTTAACATAAAACTCTTTTAAGTTATTACTTTCTTTAGCAGTTTTAATAGTATCTACTAATTCATTAAATAATTCTAATTGTGGTTTTGATAAATCCATCATTTTAAATACCTCCATCATTCTATTTTAGTTTAAAGTAGTTGCATGCATAAATCCATAGATAAACATTCCTACCCATACAGCTTCAAAAGCTATAA
Source organism: Bacilli bacterium (assembly GCA_017406955.1). Taxonomy (GTDB): domain Bacteria; phylum Bacillota_I; class Bacilli_A; order RF39; family UBA660; genus CAJMSU01. The sequence continues at coordinate 2,696 of JAFQXM010000001.1, forward strand.
ATAAAAATACTCTTCCTAAAATTCTTTTAATTAACTTTCTTTTCATTGATTTTGTAATTCTTTTGTTTCCTTTCATTGTTTTCATTTGATTTTTCCTCCTTCAAATTATTTATTATGATATTATTATAATACATTATTTTAAGTTTGTAAACAGTTTTTATAAAATTTCTGAAATTTACATCAGAATTTTAAATAAATCAGATTATGTTTTAGATATATAATTTATTTAACTAACACAGAAAAAGCATCAGATTTATTCTGATGCCTTAGAATTATCTTTCAAATATAAGTTTTTAAATTTATTATAATCATTAGGGTCTGAAGAATGAAAATTGTATTCTTGCAGGTTTTCTATCCATATAGCTTTATAGTCTACTACTAGTTCATAGTTATTAGCTGTTACTATAATAAATGGAGTTAGTTCACTACTTTTACAATCAGAATTTATTAAATCTAGAAAATTTCTTATAAAATGAATTAAATCTATAGAAACTCCTGAGTCTGCACCGTCTATTATAACTATAGGGTCCAGCTTAGTCTCTTTACAATATCTAATATATTGACCTATACTAGTTGCTAAAAATTCTAGATTATCATATACTCTTTGACCGTTCAGATGCAGTTAGCCATCTTCCGAATGTTTTTATCTTCTCTAAAATCTCCGATAATTTCTCTTAGTTTCATCTACTATATCTATAAAATAAGCGTGTTTGAATTTGTGCTTTATTTGACTACAACAATAAGTTTTACCGTGTTCCGATTCTTACCTATCAATATAGTTATTCCAGGTTCTATTTTTAAATCTGTGTTTTTATATAATTTTCTTCTTCCGCTGTATTGGTCTAATTTCATCTCTAATTTCTTCATATTCTTCACCTCTTAATATAATATATTTTATGTTCATGACATTTAAAGCTCAGACTTCTGCTCGCGCGTATATAATTATAATTAAATCTAAAATAATAAATATAGTAGAGAATATATATTTAAGATCGTGTGTTACCGCAAACAATCTAAGAACTATTTTCTTACTAAATAGACTGAATGATTTGATAGATTAAAACAGATTTAATTACTAAGACAACGATAGCAGTATAACTTAATATACTGCTATTTTATTAAGCTGATTGACTAACTTTATCTTCAGATTTAGTATTTTTCTCTTTAAATATTGTAATTACTAAATTATTCTTTTTTGTATCTATCTCATAATCAGTTTTATCATATTTTAAGCTACTCATTATAGAATTTATAAAATCTGTAAGTTCTATTAAATCTTTTGGATTATTAGTTTTATCTGAAATTATTATTCCATTGACTATATTAGAATCTCCAGTTTTAACTTCATATCTATCGTTATATTTCTCTTCTACTTTATCTTTTATAATTTTTGAAATATCTTTCGGTTGATTTATTTTTTCTATAACTGCTTCTTTTAACTTAGATTTATGAATGACTGTTAATTTATTAGTAGCAGATTCTTTAACTAAAACATAATTACCTCTTTTATAGAATCCATCTACATCTTTTATAAAACCTGTAAGATTTAGATAAGTGCTTTCATCTAGCTCTTTAATTTCTATAGCTTCATATTTTCTTTTACTGGATGGATTAGCTGGAGTAGGAGCAGACTGAAAGCTATAATCTACTTTAGCAGCTATATCAAAAGCTTGTGTTCCTTCTTGTAAATCTGATGATATATATTCAGATTTATTAGGAGCATCTTCTAAATCATCTATCCAAGCATCTGAAAAGTTTTCTTCATTTCTAGTCTCATAACCACAATAAGGGCATTTAAAAGATATAGGGTCATTATCTATAGGTCCATTATAATCATCTGGATAGTCATTGTAGTCTTCTATTAAAGCATCTTCTTCAAATACATTTTTACATTTCGGACAAGTTATAAATCCCTTAATTACATCATCATATTCTCTAGTTTTAAGAAATTCTGGTGTAATATCATTTATGTCTACATCTTCTTTTAAGTTAAAACTTTCTTTTATCTTTTTAACTCCATCTCCTCTTAATATATAATTGGAAGCTTCATATATAGGATAGTCTCCTATTTTAGTAAGTAATGGAGCTTTCTCATTAACTACTCTACATCTAGAGTGAAGTAGTACATTTATATCTTCTAATAAGTCATTTTTATTTATATCATTATCTATATTAAAATTCTCTACAAAATACAATAAAGTAGATGCATACGCATATTTATCTATTAAATCCTTTAGTATAGATGGTTCAGCATTTTCTTTCATTGTACCTGTAAGAATTATGTTTTTGTCAGAATTTCCAGATTCAATATATATTCCATAATGATTGTTTGGTGCTGTAGAAATAGGCAAAATTTTTAAAATTCTTCTAGGTATTATTTTCATATATGAAATTCTCCTTTCATAACTCCTTTATTATAATATATTAAATCTTTTATAAAAGTTATAGTTAAAGAGAGCCACATTAAAGTAACCCTCTTTAGACTTTATTCTTTAATGATTAATCAATTGTTTTGGTGTATTCGAGAATGACATTTATGTCTGTAATGTCAAACCCATGAGCTACACCAGAAATGTTACCATTAGAATGTACCACAAAAGGCATGTTTTGTTTAAGTACTAAATCAGTTGAACCAGACTCTGCATAAGTATAACCAAGTGGAAAACAGTTATTATCAGCATTATTTTTGAAAGTACCTTGAAAGGTAACAACGTCTGCAATTGCTGGAACATTACCAATTACGGTACTATTACCAGAAGTAATTATGCCTGTATAATGAATAACTTTTCTATAAATAGGTTTATCATTTATCCAATATTTTCCTGTCCATCGTTCACCTGTAGAATACTTCTCTCCTTCTACCTCTGCGTCTGTTTCTTTAGATACTATTTTAGCTTTAATGATGAAGTTTACACCTAACTGTTTACCGTGAGTAGTTGTACCTGTGCGACCTGTATCATTACCACTATTAGTGTTAGATGGTTCAGATGTGCTACCAGTCCAATTTCGTGAGGCTATAAAATCAATGCCTAGCACGTTAACGTCACCAGAGGGTATTGGGCTATGAGCGTAGCTACCTGTAATACTATTGTGGACAAAAGCTCCGCTTGCATCATAGTAACCAGATGCAGCGTTGGTTGCATTGTAGTTTGTTAGACTACCAGTTATTTCCATTGTTCCACGAGTATGTGTATGAGAAATTGTGTGAGTGTGAGTTTGCTTTTGGTCATCTTTAAACTGACCCACTGTATAAGTGTCATGGTCAGTAACACCATTCCCTCTCGTACCACTACCAACTGGTGCAGTCTCTCTTAAATCAGGAACATTAAATGTAGTTGAACCGTCACCAACACCGAAAGCTGTCCCAATTACATCAAATAAAACTTTATACTCTGTTCTACTTACTGCTCTACCGTCACATAATAACCACCCGTTAGGTATTAAAGTTCCTCCAAAAGGAGTAATTGCACCTATCGGAGCATATTGTGCAATTGGTCCTCCAGCAATAAGTTCTAGATTATTGTTATTATTTCTATAAACTCCCATTGTTTATCTCCTTTCTATAAGGGCGACCTATATTGAGTCGCCAACAAAATTTAGTTTTCAGTTTGATAACTAAATAATAACTGAATATCCCAGTCGCTTTCTATATTCTCTGTATAGGCAGATGTGTAAAAATCACCTGCTGCATTTAAGTACCCCATTCTCATCTCCGTTACATTAGTGGTTCTGTTTCTGATAGCGAAAGGAATATCAAGATATGGATAGTTATCAGGTACCAATGGGTTAAAGAAACCGCTAAACATTTTAGTAGCAGCTGCCACAACACCGTTGGTGTGCCCCTTTAGCATTACACAAACATTTTTGCCATTTTTACTACAAATATGATCGCCAATAGTAACAGCTGCATTTTCGCTTGATATGGTGGCAAATATAGTAGAAGAAGCATCTTCAATATCATCTAATAAGCAAACTATCTCATATTCTGCTTTTTCTGTCGCTGTTAAAGCTTCCCATTCACTTCTTAATCCTGTAAATCTTTTAGTTTTATCTGCTACTATTTCTATATCACCTGTAGTTTCATCTACTGCATCTATTTGTGTTTTATCAGTTAAAACTGCTAATTGATATTTAGTTTTCTCTGTTTCTGCTTCCCATTCAGCTTCTGTTCCAATAAATACTTTAGTTGCATTTTGAATTGCTTCATATACTCCTCCAGATGTTACTAGATTAGTACTGTTTTCTGTAGGAGCTGAGTCTGGATTGTTTACTTTGTTTTGAAGTGCTGTATAGCCTTCAAGTTCCACCAGTCTAACAGCATACCAGTGACAGTCCATATCTGCTGTAACCGGTGTGCTTATCGTGTTTCTAAATGTACAATAAAATTTTCCTGTTTCGGGTCTTTGAGCAACTACCGAAAAATTAGAGTTAGTACTACCATTGAAAACGACAAAGTATTTCGTATCAGGCATTGCAGGCGATAATTGAATTTCCAAAGTCTTATAATCTTCTCCTGCAACTGTGCCTATCTGATCAGCGGTTATTACACCTTCTCTTATTTCTGATGCTGTTGCGTCTAATATAATGGTAGAACCAGCTATTCTTTGCAAACCAGTAGGTGTTTTAATGTTTAAACTCATAATTCATTTTCTCCTTTCTATATTTTATATTAACACTCATAATTCATTTTCTCCTTTATGCTGGTAATTCAGCAAATTTAATCATTCTATATGAACCATGATACGTTGCCTGATAATTACCAAGACCACTAAGACATTTGATTTGTGCTTTTTCATTTTTTCTAAGCCCAAGGTAGCCAACGTATGTCTGCCACAAACCAGTGTCAGGTAAATGAACCTGATAATTATACAAGCCATTCTGCGTAGTTGTAATAAGATATGTATAATTACCTGTATTATTATGTGTTATATATGCACAGAAAATTACCATGTACATACCGTCTTCCTGTGCTGTAAGTTCACAAATTACTTCACCTTCACCTTTTGTAACATCAACAGACATTGTTTGTTCAAGAGGTGGTTTAACAAACTCATACACTGCGTTGCTTGTAACAGGATTCATATTATCTTCTTCAACAACATCTACTACTTCAAGTCCTTCATCATAATCGTCTGTAAAACTTACATAAGTTCCTACAGGAAGTGTATCTTTTACAACTTCATATTCTGCTCTTGTACCACTCCAATGAGGTACACCATCTTCTTGTTCTTGAGTTAAAGCTTGAATCCATTCATATTCTTTAGGGTCACTACCTGCTACTTCTTGACATTTATAAAAGTAACCATTAGTATAATTAGCTGTAGTTGTTCCTATATATTGAACTAGCATTCCTTCATATTCTTCTTTGTCTGTTGGTAATGTTTCTAATTGAACTTTTCTAGTATACATTTTATCGTTTAATAAAGTTATAGCATTAGTTTCATTTTCTGATATTTCTGCTGAATATTTTATTTCTTCCCAACTATATGTTGCTGGGTCTTCACCATCACTTACACATTTATAAAAATGTCCATTAGTTAAAGTAGATGTTGTAGCTCCTATATATTGATAAATCTTATCTTCTTCTGTTGCACTTGCTGTTGGCAATGTTTCTACTTGAATTGTTTCACCATCAGATATAGTAATAGTTTTAACTGTAATTTCATTGTTAGTATCATCAATAGCTGTTACTATTGCTACAGTTCCGCTTGCATCGTATATCTGTGTTTCATTTATAACTACTTTTGCTAGAACTAATCCAGCTATATTAGTAACATCTAAAACTGTAGTAGCGTCTATTGTAGTTGAAATAGTGTCTGTAGTTTTATAAGTTCCATCACTTGGTTCTACACTTACTTTAGTAATTGTGGTTACAGTGACTGTATCATTTGTTGTATCTATAGCTGTTACTTTAGCTAAAGTACCAGCATCATCATAAATCAAAGTTTCATTTAAAACTACTTTGTCTAAATCTATATTAGTAATATTATTTACATCTAATTCAGTTGTATCTCCTACATCATTTGATATTACATCTGATGTGTTATAAATACCGTCTGATTTAGTGTCTTTAGTTATTCTAGTTACTATTACTCCAGTAGTTCCAGCTAATGCGATTACTGTTCCAATATAACCATCGTTAGAATAAATTATAGTTTTACCTATAATCATATCTCTAGATGTTGGGACTACAGTATTATCATCTACTCTGGTTAAATTAGCTAGTGGAACTGTTACTTGAGTTGTAACTGAAGAAGCTAAATCTGTGCTACATTTCCAAATAAATGAACTCTTATCTCCACTCATATCAATCCAGTTAGTTCCATTATAGTAAGTAGTAGATGCTTCATCTTGAATATAATAAGTATCTCCAGTAGCCATTCCAGTAGTAGGTAAATGAGCTCTATCTGCAACTTCACCTTTGTAAACTAAAGAGTCTTCTCTAGCTTTTACTATTATAGAAATTACATTGTTTGTAGAATCTACTGCAGTAATATTTGCTATTGCTACAATGACATTATTAGAAGTATCTATAACAAATGCGAAAGCTGCTCTATTAACTTCTTTCCATTCTGGCTCTAAACCTTCTGCATTTGTAAAATTGGCTTTAGATAAATCTATACTTGTAGCATTAAAAGTTACTACGTCTTTACTAACAAATAAATAATTTCTACCAACTAATTTGAATAATTCATCAGATAGTTGTTGTACTGAAATTTTTGTTGTTGCCATATTCTACTTTCCTCCTTTATCTAAATATAATATAATTTATTGAAATGTCTTCACTAGGTTGACTTTCAGCATAAATTGTAAATTGTCCATTGCTAACTGATATTATATCTTTTATATCTGCAGCTAAAGCGTCTTCTACAGATGTAGATTTGTAACTAACTTTAACTACACTAGTAGCTTTTACTTTACTGTCAGATATTGTATAAGCATATTTTGTTCCAGCTGCTACCCAGTTTGTTTGCTCTAAATCTATACTTCTCTTGAAAGTATTTTCTTGTTCTTGTTTTCCAGATATAGTTCCAACAATTAAATATAAGTGTTTGTTTTCTCTAGTATTAGGTGCTTCATCTAATAAAGTAGTTAAAGTATGATTATCATAATCTACTTCATAATTAACATCCTCTATTAAATGTTGACCTGCATAGAAAGCTAATATTGTATCTGTTGATTTAATGTTTGAATCTATATTAAATATCTGAGTAGTTCCATCTATTTGAGATGTTAAATCATAGATATTAGTAACTGGTACTTCACAATTATTTCCATCTATAATTTGTAATAAGTTTTCATCTTCTATATCTTTATCAAATGATTCTTGAACTGTACTCTCTGTATCATCTGATGTAAAATCATCAACTACTTTAACTAAAACGTTATTATAATATAATATCATATTTTTGAAATAATCTTGTCCCTGAATGTATTCTGATACCTCAGAAGCTAAATAATTCCACTTTACATTATCTGAAGTATATTTTATAGAATTAGGTGTTACATATAAAGTATTTAATTTTGCTGTAGCTACAGGTACTACATCAGTTATTATTGTATGAACCGGCTCTATATAAACCTCATTAGTAGAATCCCATATTCTTAATTCAGTTATATCTTCTATATAGTATATTGCATTTTCACTACCTTCAACTGGTAAATTAGCTAAACTAGCTACTCTTACTAAATATTTTATAGCATCTATATCTATTGTAGTTACTCCAGTTATAGGGTCTACTTCTAGTGCAAAAGTAACTGCATTATTAGTAGATTTAACTTTTATTTTCTTTTCTTGTGAAGTATTATCTGTAACGTCTAAAATCTTTTTAGTTATTTCTAACTCTTCAGTTATTGAATTCAATTCTACTTCTGAACTTCCAAGTATTTTATGATTTGTATCATCTGCTACAGCTTTATCTACTTTAAGTTCATCTTCACTTCTAACAATTATTTTTAAGTTTTCATCGGTAATATCTTTATTGAAAGATTCTTGAACTGTTGTTTCTGTATTATCAGAAGTAAAGTTTAGTAAAGAAACTGCTAAAGTATTATGGTAATATACTAATCTTCCAGCATAGTAAGTAGTGTCTTGTGCATATTCTGCTATATCTAATACTAAGTATTCCCAGTTAATATTGTCTCTAGTAAATTTAGCTACTCCATTTACTACATATAAAGTATTTAACTTTGCATTTGCTACTGTTGTATCTGTAGTGATTAAAGTTTTAACAGGCTCTACATAAACTGTTCCAGTCCAAACTCTAAGTTCATTTATGTCTTTTACATAGTAAAGTGTATCTAAATCTCCTTCAACTGGTAAATTAGCTAAAGTATTTACAACTTTAAATAGTTTTTTAGAAGTAATATCTACTGTAGTAACTCCAGTTAATGAGTCTGTTTCTGCTTCAAATGATACAGATTCATCTGAAGAAGTAATTATAGTGTGTTTTTCAGATGAAGTATTATCTGTTACATCTAAAAGCGTTTTAGTAACGTTTAAATCTTCTACATTTGTTGTATCTTGTGCTACTTCTATGTTTCCAACTATTTTGTTATTTGTGTTTGCTGCTACTATTTTATCTACTTTAGTTTCGTCTTCACTTCTAACAATTATTTCTAAACTATCATCTTCTATGTCTTTATCGAAAGATTCTTGTGTAGTAGCTTCAGTATCATCAGAATGAAAATCAGTTAAAACTTTTACTAGAGTATTATGATAATATAATAACTTACCTTCATAATAATCTGTGTCTTGTGCATATTCATCTATGTCTAATAATAAATATTTCCAGTTAATATTATCAGTAGTGAATTTAGCTATACCATCTATCACATATAAAGTATTAAGTTTAGCTAAAGCTGCAGTAGTATCAGTAGTTATAAGTGTTTTAACTGGTTCTACATAAGCTACACCTGTCCAAACTCTTAATTCTCTGATATCTTTTACATAGTAAAGTGTATCTACACTACCTGTAACTGGTAAATCATTTAAAGTATTTACTGCTACAAAATAAATTTTAGAAGTGATATCTATTTCTTTACCACCAGCTGTTTCTCTAACTTCAAAACTTATAGAATTATTTGAAGATGTTATAGTAGTTGCAACATCTTCTGAAGTATTATCTGTTACATCTAAAAGCGTTTTAGTGAATGTTAAATCATTTTCTCCAGTCTCTTGAGTTGCTTCTACTTTACCTATTATCTTATTATTTGTATCTGTTGCTACAGCTTTATCTACTTTCTCTTCATCATGACTAACTACTATTACTTCTAAGTTACCATCTTCTATGTCTTTATTAAAAGAGTCTAATGCTTCAACTTCTGTATCATCAGAATGAAAATCAGATAAAACTTTTACTAAAGTGTTATTATAATATAATAATTTTTCTGCTTTATAATCTGTGTCTTGTGCGTACATATCAGTAGTTGGAAATTCTACTGGTATTTCTTCTATTATATATTCTAGATTCAATAACTCAACATCTTTTTTCAAAGAATCTATAGCTTCTGTTTCAGTATTGTCAGAGATGAAGTCTTTTAAAGCTTTAACTAAATTATTTCCTAAATATAATAGTTTATCTTTCTTATAAGCTGTATTTTGAGTGTATCTATCAGCTACTGGATTTTCAGTTATAACTACTAAATTTCCTAATCTTATATCTTTCTTAAATGCGTCTTCTTTGTTTACTTCTACATTATCAGATGTAAAGTCTCTAATAGCTTTAACCACTGTATTGTTATAGTATAATACTTTTTCTGTCTTGTAAGCTGTATTCTTTTCATATTCATCTATAGTAGGCATTACTGGTTCTTCTACTATATATTCTACATTTAAAAGTTCTACATCCTTCTTTAAAGCATCTATTATTTCTGTTTGAGTATTATCAGATGTAAAATCTTTCAATGCTTTAACTACGTTATTTCCATAGTATAATACTTTATCTTTTTTATATTCAGTATTTTTAGCATATTTATCGATTGTTGGTATTTCTTTATCTTCTATTATAACTTCTAAATTTCCTAAAGTAATATCTCTTTCAAAAGCTAAATTTATATCGACATTACTGTCAGATGTAAAATCTCTAGTAGCTTTAACTAAATTGTTATTTAAGTACAACAATTTATCTTTCTTATAAGCTGTACTAATACGATATTCATCTACTGTTGGTATTTCTTTATCTTCTATTATAACTTCTAAATTTAAATCTTCAATATCTTTCTTAAGTGCTTCTATCGGTAAAGTTAGATTAGAAGATGTAAAGTCTTTAGTAGCTTTAACTAAATAATTATCTAAGTATAACAAAGCTCCCTTTTTGTATGCAGTATTCTTTTGATATTTATTTATATCTGTATTTATATAAATCCAATTTATATTATCTGTAGTGTATTTCATAATACCATCAATTATGTATAAAGTATCCTTCTTAGCTGAAGCTACTGGTGAGTCTACTGTTATCATAGTTTTCATAGGTTCTATATAAGCATTTTTAGTAGAACTCCATAGTCTAAATTCATTTATATCTTTTACATAATATAATACTTCTTCTCTATGATTTGTAGGTAAACTAGCTATATTAGCTACTGCATCAAAAGATTTAGTAACTGAAACATAAGTAGTAACTACGTTTACGTTACTAGCACTAATAGAAGTTATCATACCTTCATTAGAATTTATATCTATAACTAAAGAACCTTCTAAATAAGGTGTAGATGGTTCTATAATAGCTGTTAAATCAGCTTTATCTATTACTTTAGTTCCACCTAGAGTACTGTTAAGCTTATCATTATACATATAAGTTCCAGTAGTACCAGATTCACCTACTGCTACGTATTTTTGCTGAGCAGCATTCCAGTAATAAGTTATACCAGTGCTTCTTTCAATATAAATATATTTTGAGTTTCCTGGTATAGGGAATTCTGATTTATAATCTCTTTGAACAACCCCACCAGCTGATTCTCCACCGCCTCCACCAGAATTAAGAAGTAAGTCTATAACTTCTTCTAATCTACTGTTAGCTGAAGCTGCACTACTAAATGATTCAATATATGTTTCGTCATTCTTAAAATACCATAAAACTTGAGTTGAATCTTCTGGATTTATAACTACAGTTTGAATCAATGTAACATTTACTGGCTTGCCATCATCTCTTTGAATGAATAATCCCATTTCTATGTATACCTCCTAACTTAATAATTCTTCTCTAATTTCATTTGCAGCTGCTTCTGCCTCTGCCATTGTACCATAAAGTGTATCTTCAAATATTTCTCCATCAGCTTGAATATAAGCTAAAGCATATTTACCAGGTTCTTTTTCTGATTCTATAGCTTTTACATATTGTAATAATAAAAGATTTTGAGGTTTTCCAGATGCAGTTAAAATAAATAATCCCATAATTATCTACCTCCTAGTCTTTTGGCTCTAACTCTATATCTATAGTAATATTTATCTGGTCTATATCTTCTTGAGTTATTTCAAACTCTTCTTCTTTTTGTTTATAATCTAATTTAGAAGCTTTGTATCTATAAACACCTAGTGGTAATAGATAAGTTCCATCTTCTTCAACTTTTATCATAGTATCATTATTATCTAAAACTACTAATCTGTCTGGTTCTGGAGTTACACTTAATGTAACTATTGCTTCTGTTCTTTCAACTACTTCTATTTTAATTTCTCCATATAAAGGCTCAAATCCTTCTTCTCTAATTTCATACTTTAAAGTATCTTCTACTATGTCCGGTGATTTAATAGTTATTGTATTACCAATAGAAGTAATATCTAATTTATCGTAATGTTCATATTTAATTAAAATATTAACATCTTCTGGAACTGGGAATTTATAAGTTAATAATTCATTTTTATAAGGTTTCAATATAGTTTCTATAGCTTCAGTTGGTTCTACTGTTTTTGGTACTATTGGATTTACATTTATAATTACACCATCAAAATCTCCAGTTTCTCCATCTAACTCAGAAAAAGCTATTTCAGCATTTTTAGAATTTTCTGCTATCTGTTGAAGTAAAACTTTTTCATTACTATCTAGTCTGTTAATTAAAATTTTAGTTGAATCCTTTATCATTGCATACATAGTCTATTCTCCTTTCCTAGTTTTCTTTATGAACTAAATTAAGAATTGCTTCTATTTTGTTCTTTTTGTCAGTTAAGCAATGTTCTATTTGCTCTAAATTTACTTCTGGTGTACTCATGTACTCTACACCTATAAAACCTATAATGTGATTATCATTATCTTTTATAGCTTTACTATAAATACTGATTACTCCTCTTGAGTTCATAAAATCGAAAAAGCTAGAATCTGCTTTTTCTAAGTTTTTGTAGTCTTGAATATAGCAAAATCCTTTTTCTCCAAGTTCATTACAAAGATATGATAATGTGTTTCTAAAAACATTTTGAAATTCTGGTTGTAATGGTTTAATGCTTGGAGCAGTTATCTCATTTCGCATACTCATTTTTAAGAATGATAATCCGCTCAAGTCTTTACCTCCATTATGAAATGTAACTAAATAAGCTCTAGATGAACCAAGAGAGTCTTTAAGTCTTTGAAGAATGATGTTTATCTCTTTGTCTATCGCTACATTTTCGTCATATTTCTTAGGAGTGATAGTGTAGGGAGTGTACTCTAACAATCTTTCTAATATTTTCTTGCTTTGTTCATCTTGTGACTGTCTTAATTTATCTGTGTCTTTCATCTGCTTTTCTATAAGTTTGTAAAATACATAAATCATTAAACCAGAAATAACTGTACTAATGCCTGTTTCAACAATAAACTTCATAATTGTTTCAAATGTCATTTAACACTCCTCCTAAGATTTAGTTAAAATAATTTTCGTTTAATCAACGAATCTATATTTCTTCTTATTATAATATATTAGAAGTTATTCTATAATAACAAAAATGCAGATTACATAAAATAATCTACATTTTTACTATATAATTTATTTAATTAAATCTGAAAGTGTACTAGAATTTATTCTGATGATTGACTCTTGATTACTCTGACTATATTTGAATAAATTCTTGTGTTTTCTTCATCAGTAGTATATAATTGAAAATAGTTTATTTTGCCTTCTAAATCTGCATCCTCTATCATAAAACCTTCTTTAATTTCTTTCCAATTATTATTGTTCATCTTCAAATATATCTTAGATTTAGTATTACTATAAAAGCTAAAGTTGTGAGTTAGTCCTCTCTTATAATAATCAAATTTTATATAAACTTTAGAATCTTTCACTGGTTCTACTGAAACTAATTCACTTACTGAAGTATAATCTATCTTTCCATTCTTTATGTCATCTATTTCTAGTTTAAACATTCTGTCTTCTGATTGACTGTTAATCATCTCTATATCTTTCTCAAATATTTTTTCTGTTTCTTCAGCTAAATCTACCTGAACGTTTTCTCTGAATATAACTTCATCATCTAAATATAGTTTCACTGTAAATATTTCTAAACTATGTGCAGCTTCTAGCTCTTTATTAGGAGATATTTTAACTTTTGCAGATATATTCATGTACTTTTTATTCCCTATAAATAAATCACTAAGTTTAAGTTCTACATAACTATTTTTAATATCTACTAAACCTAATATTTCTGATTTTAAAGTTTTTCTCATATTTTACACCTCTTTTGATTTAGAATATGTATCTAAAGTTTTTACTAACTCATATACACCCTTTAAAGATAAGTCTTTTTCTGGTAAACCATCAATATACAAGTGAGTCATATTAGCTGAGTATCTTTTGTTTACTTTAACATTATATTCTACTAATAAATCATTTATCTTAATTCTTAGTGATTTTACTAAGTCTGCATTATTGCTTTCACTAGCTAATATTAGCTGTTGATTTAGTCTATCTACTGCACTTCTTAACGTCGGTACTCTTTTTGATTCTTCTCTTATATCTTTATTAACATAACTTTCTATGTGAACTATAGTTTGATTTCTTACTAAATTATATTCTACTCTCTGTATTCTATGATAGTTAACTTTAACTCCATTAGTTAATTCTATTTCTTTTTGTAATGCCATAATTATTCTCCTTTCTTAACTTCATATTTAACTGCTCCATTAAATATGTTTAGTTTTAAAAGCTCTTCTATGATATATTCATCAGTAATTTTTATATCTTCTGTATATGGTATTTCTACTGTTATAGTTTCAATTACTAATTCATCATACTTAGGAGCATTATCAATTTTATTAGCCATTTCATTTATCTGCTCTTGTAATTTGTCTAATTTATTTTGCTCTGTTTTAGTAGGATTCTCTTTATAAACTAGTTTCTCAAACTGTTCTACTATTTTGTCTTGTTCTGCTCTTAATGTAAATTCTGATAATGCAGCATCTGCTTTTTCAGCATTTGCAAATCCATCTAAAACGATTTCAAATTTTTTGTCTTCAGTTATAGTAAATATTCCAGCAATGAAATGTTTTACCTCCACTCCATTATCTAAAACTACTTTAGTATTATCTAATCTAATTAGCATTTAATTTTCCTCCTTTATTCATAGTGTGTAGTGTACATATCAATAACTCTTTTAGTTCCTGACATATCTTTCACGAGAATGTATCTAGATTTATTTTTAGTGCCACCACTTATATTTTTATTATATGCAGAAGTACATTCAATTTTAGTACCACTACCATTCTTATAATATACTATGCCATCTTTATAAAGTAATATTCTTCCTAGTTCAGTTCTTCCTAACCAATAGCTATTGTCTATCAATATATTTAAGAAAAACACGTAAGTTTCTCCTGGTTTACATTTAGGAAGATACGTTTCAAAGTTATATCTAACGTTCTTACCAACATTAGCTACTGTAGCTACTATAGTATTTAAATCAGTGCTTTTATAGATATCTAAATTATATTGAGATATTGTGTGAGTACCAGCAGATTCTCCTCCCCAATTTACATAGAATTCTCTATCTGGTTTTTCGTTACCATTTTGAACTCCACTTTGATTATATACTGCTCCCCAAGTAATATTAGTAGGAGGTACTTCTGGACTAGGTACATCAAAAGTGATTGAACCGACTATTTTAGTATAGCCTGGAGTATAGGGACAAGAGGCAGAGTCTCCACACTCCATTACTACTGTTATGGTATGAATTCCAGGGTCTACAGTTCTAGAGCCAGATAAACTTCTAGAACCACCTGGAACCATTGGTACAGTAGTACTATCTACATCTACTCCATCTATCTGTAAATGTATAATATCACTATAAGCAGAATAACCAGTAGCAGTATTATATTGATTTATATCAGTAGAACAAGATATAGTTAAACCATCGTAACTTGCACTAAGAGTTCCTTCAACTTTTCTTCTAGGCGGATAATCGGTATGCCAATTATCATCTATTCCAACACTTTCTGAACCTGATGCCATAATAGTTTACCTCCCTTCTACCAACATACTACTACAGTTCCGTTTTGATAACTTCCCCAGCTTGCATCTGCTGCAGTTCTACTACTTGCTTCTAACCAATTTACTGTAGGACTCTTTTGATTTGTTCCTCCAGATTTTACATATACTGCTCCATCTTTAGTTTTAAGAGTTCCTCCAATAGTAACATCTCCTGATGCATCTATATTTTTAACATATAAAGTTCTCCATCTTTTAGCACTACTTCCTAAATCTATTGCTTCATTGTTCTGTGGAAGTAAACTTCCTGTCATACTTTGACTTCCATCTCTAGCTAGTTTATTTTGATTTAGAATATAACCTTGATATGCAGATAAAGCATGTTTGTTATTATAAGCGTTTTCATTTAAGTTATTAACTATAGTTATTCTATTTCTTAAATTATCGTAATTTAAGAAAAAGTCTCCATCGTCATATTCTATTATTGTTCCAGTTATTAAATCTGTATGTTTTAATGTGTCTGCTTTTCCTACTGGATAAGTTCCATCTAATATTCCATAGATATATTTCAGTGCTTTATTTGCTAATGCTCTAGCTACATAGTCTGCAAATCCTTCTTGTTCTACATCAGCATACATATATTGTTTTATTATAAACACAGTTTCTGGGTCTAAATTTAAGTCTGTACATCCTTGTTTTACAATTAAAGCAGATAGCGGAATATAGAATAAATGTCCCCAAGGAACTGGGTAAAGAACATTTCCTACATCTCCTACAGCATCTTCTATACTATCATAAACAGTATCTCCATATTGAACTATTAAACATTGTTCATATATGTCCCATAAAATTCTTTGAATAGTATGCTTACCTTCTGGAACATCTTTTAGAATTCCTCTAGCTACTACTAAAGCAGCAACTTTATCGTAAAGTACTTTCATTATTTCTTCTATAGGGTCAGCACATACACTAGCATTACCAGGTACCAAGAAATAAGCTGCCTCTCTTATTCTTTTTACTGTATCTTCAGTAATTTCTACTGTATCTGCAAAATAAGTTTCTGAATATGTGTTATAATCTATAATATTTTGATTCATTTCAGTTAAATCTATAGTTGAGAAATAACTATCTGACATATAGCTTCCAAGTTCTCCAATTATTAAATATATGTTGTCCATGTGGTCTTGAAACACATTAACTATATCTCTTAAATCATCTTGGTCACTAGTTATTACTAATGCATGATTTAAATCTTCAGAAGTTTCTCTAGCATATTTTTCTATTCCATATATAGCGTTAAATACATTTCTGATTCTTTCAGCTGCATTAGTCTTTTTCTTAGCATTAAAATCATAGCTCATATAATGATTAGGGTCTACATCATAAACTACTGGTTCATTGTAGTCTATTTCATTATTTAAGTCTGCATATCTAATCGGACATCTAGTAGCTGAATTACTATAATCATGATGTAGGTCTGGGCTAAAACTATCATTAAATTCAATTCCAGATCGTCTTACTTGACCGTCTGTATGAGACAACTCTAATCCTCCTGGGCTTTTAACATTTATTCCATCTAATTCATAAAACTCTTCTCCTGCATGATATATAGGAGTTCCAGCTCTTTGAGCTGTAATGTACATTTGATTCCAAGTGCTGTCTTCATTTATTATAAATCTACAAATCATTACTTCGTCTGATTGACCAAATATATAATCAGATACTCTGTAAGATTTATCTTCTTTAAAATACAAGAAGTGCGGTTTATTATCATTAAATGCTGTTAAATCTACTGGGAAGTTATCTAATTCTACTATATGATTTGTTTCTCTAAAATACATCCTAAAGTTATCGAATATAGTATTAGAATTTACTACTCCAGTAAGATGAACTCTAGTTAAAGGTATTACTAAAGAACCTTCTACTGATTCCATACCTGTAAACAATAAACCGTTGCTCATTATAGTACCAGTAACATAATCTAAAAATCTAGCACTATTAGCATTTACGTTAAAACTTTCTATTACTTCTCTAGTCGTTACATTTACTGGTATCGTTCTCCATTCCCTCATTTAGGTTTCTCCTTTCTGTTAATAATATAATTTAATTACTTTGTTATAAAAATGTATCAGAATTTATTCTGATGTACTCTAAAAACTAATAAGTATATATACGACCTCTAACTGGTCAGACTGTCTACTAATAGGCTGTCTATTATCAACTGCTACTAACATTCCCTTATCTTCTTGCGATTTATTATTCCACTGTGCTGGTGTTATACCATATTTGATTTCATCTTGTGTAGCTACTACTGAGTCATATAAACCTACTTGTCTAAATTGAACATTTACTGGTATAGCTGGAACAGTATCTCTATCAAATGTAATACCAATCATTACATCTGTATAACCTTCTTGTTCTGCTATGTTTTTGTCTTGAGTTACGTTATAATACAAACCTTTGTAATATATTCCAACTTTTTTATCTAGGGATGTTGGATTAGGTATTACTTTAGCATATTTATAAAAATCTACTCTTTGTAAACCTATCAATTCATCTAATTCTTGTTTAGTATCATCTGGAACTGGTGGGTCAGTTTCTACTGGCCAAGAAGTTTGTTTTCCTAAAGCTATAAATCTATAATTCTTTTCCACTTCCATAAATTCAAACATCATCCTTTGTCGACATTTCAGCGTTACTTTTCCAGACACTTTACATCGCTCCTTTCTTTCTATTATAATCATACTTTACTTCAGGTAATTCTCTATAGGCTTTCTTAGGTAAACAATCAAGTTCTGCAAAAAATTCTCTTTCATCAGCTTCGTTCTTTAAATGTATTACTCCTGATGAGTCTACTTTAAATCTTCCAATTTCTTTTAACATTAGTATCACCTCTATAAAATTATTGTTTAATTACCATATCTAGACCATAAATCATCTAGTTTATTTCTGTAGTCATTTGAAAAATCATTCTGAGACAATCCATAACCTGGAGTTACATCTATTTTTCCATCAAGAGCTAATTCTACATCTGTTAATCTATCAGAAATTATGTCAAATCTATTCATTAAATCAGCTTGATTACCTATATCTCCAAATATTTGTCCCCAATCTATTCCAAGTGTAGATGCTACTGGATGCCAAGTAGTACCATTAGTTGTATACTCTAACATCCCTTCAGCTACCTCTCTAACAGCCATTACTGTAGAAGAAGTTATTTTAGTATTCATTTCATTCTCTATTTCAGTAACTCTTACTATTAAACCAGTAGAAACATTCTCTACTTCATTCTTTAAGGTGTCTACATCAGCTCCTAAAACATTTAATGTGTTATTTATAGTAACGATGTCTGTTTCCAAGTTATCTACTTTGTCTGAAACTACATTAAAAGTGATAGTAGTAACATAGTTACTAAATTTTTCTACTAAGGCAGCACAATCATCAGGACTACCTGATATATTAGAAAATGCTGGTCCCAAAGAAACCCAGTCAGTACCATTAACTGTAAAATAAGCTACACCTCTATCTACTTTTATCTCTTTAATTTGTTTAGACATAATTCTAGTTTGAATGTCTTCATCTAAAGATTTTAGAAAAGTCTTTATCATATTAAAGTTAGTAGACCATCTAGCTTCTAATTGGTCACCAGTAGTTCCTGTAGTTCCATCTCCAGCTTGTATATATAAAAAGTTAATCTCTGGTAAAGCCATGCTTAGCTCTCCTTTCTTTTAGTATTCTTAATATAATATATTAAAACTAATTTCAACCATAGAAAAAACGTAGAATAATCAGATTTATTCTACGTTTTATATTTATTTTTATCTATATAATTTTAAATACTTAATTCCAAAATGCATCAGATTTCATTCTGATTTCATCTATTATATTGAAATTATTTCTTTTGATATAATATTAAAGTTAGTATCGCTTCAGCTACGTCTTTTGAACTATATTTATCTACGTCTTTAGATAAATTATAAGATTCTATAATTATTGCATTTTCTTTTATAGGTCTTTTATTTTTAGATAAATTATTTATATTTATTTCTTCTGAGTGCATTATTAAGAAGAAAGCTAGTAATTTTAGTAAAATAGCTTTGTTTTTGTTTGAAACAGTATATTTACTCTTTATTGTATTTATACAACTTTCTAGTTCTTCTTTTCTTACATCAAAAATCTTATTTAAGTCTTCCATTATATCAGAAGCTTGAGTTTCGTTTTTGTGTTTCTCTAATTTCAATTGATTTATTAAATCACTATTTCTAGACTTAATAATCTCTAGTTCTTTATTTTTATCTTCTAATCTTATTATCAATTTGTTATTTTCGTTAGTACGTTTTATCAATGAAAATGCCAACATTAAGAATATTATTAGTACTATTGCAATAACAATTGTCATTATGATAAGCAATGTATTCATAATATCTCCTCCTAATAATTATTTGAGGAGAGTTAGCCTCTCCTCTTTTTCTATATATCTAAATCTTGATTTCCCATAGCATTATTTTCTATTATACTGTTTACTACACTATTTGCTTGTTCTTGAGCTGCATAATTATTAACTATAGTTTCTTCAGAAACTACTTTTCTAGCTTCTTTTAAAGCAGTTGTATAGAACTCTTGATTGAATTTTGCTATCTCTGCTTGAATATTAGCTTCAAAATTTCCTCTTAAACATTTTGGTGAAGTACTTATACTTATAGTTTTAAATCTAGATGTTGTATCTTTGTGTAATAAAAAGTCTACTGTAGTTAAATCTGCTGTAGATAAATCATCTGGGTCTTCAGCACATCCTTTTACAGCTGTTAATAAATCTCCCCATTCTACTGCATTCATATTCCACATTTTTAATACTGGAGTTTGCCCTGGAACTACTTTATTTGCATTAGATTTATCTACCGGGTATTCTATAACTGGAACTAAATATCTATTTTTAGCTTTTATTTCATTTCCATCTTCATCTAGTCTTGGAATCATTTCTCCTGTAGGACCTATCTTTCTACAACATTGAGCTGGTTGGTCTAACCATCCTTCTGGTGTGTAGCTAGATAAACATTTTACAAATCCAAGACCCTTAATATAATGAACTTTTATTGGAATTACTTTTTGTAAATCTAATATAAGTACTCTACTCCACTCATTATCTTTTAATCTCATCCAAGGTGTTTTTTGAGTATTTACTGCTCTAGCTAAATCAATAAATACTACTTCATTATTGTCTGTAGCAGGTTTAGCAGCTGGCTTTGCAGTTTGAACTGTATTTTGAGCTACAGTATTTACTGCTTTTTGTACTGTATTAGATACTTGAGGTTGTGGTACTACTTGAGTTGTAGTTGTTTGAACTACTTGTGCTGCAGCTTGTGCATTAACTTGTTCTTGAATTACTGGTTGTGGTACTACATTATTAGTAACTATTCCTGCATTTGTAGGGTTTTCTGGTGTTTGTGGTGTTGGTACTGTGTTTTGTACCGGTACAGTTGTTGATACTGTGCTTGGAGCTGCTGTTGCTCCATTACCTAAGTCTACTCCTAAGATTGCTAATTGTTCTTCTAAGTCTAAATCTTCATTTACGTTTGCCATAATTTTATTC
Organism: Bacilli bacterium; assembly: GCA_017406955.1. Classification (GTDB taxonomy): domain Bacteria; phylum Bacillota_I; class Bacilli_A; order RF39; family UBA660; genus CAJMSU01. Next base: position 23,673 of record JAFQXM010000001.1, read on the forward strand.
CTCCTATAATTTAAATTTGCCTATCGCTTTAATTTGCTATCGGCTTCTAATTATATTATGTTTAGTCTTCTTTCTTTTCTTCATGTTTTAATTCTCCAGTCTTTTCATCCATAGTAATTCCTTGTTGTGCCATTAACTCTTCAATGTACTCTTGTGGAGTTTTCTTAAGTTCTTCAGCTAATTTTTCTTTTTGTTCATCTGTTAATGATAATGTTTTATAAGCTCTTAACTCATTTTCTAATGATGCTGTACCTTCAGATAAAGTTTCTAAGCCGTTAATTAAAGCCCATACACCTATAAATAATTGTATACAGTTAGTCTCATTCATACACATCATTTTGAAGAAATTAGCTCCAAATGTTCTATAGCCAGTTTGTAGTAATTGATAATAGAATCCTACTTGGCTATCTGTAATTTGTCCTAAGCTTTGGAACTTATCTCCTTTAGCTAAAGTAACTGCTTTATATTCTTCTAATAATGATGCTTCATTTAATTTATCATTGTCTATTGCTGTATTAGATATAATTCTTATAGCATATTTTAAGAATTCATTTTGTTCTATTTGAGCTTTTACTTCTGTTACATTAGCTTCTACTCTGTCTTTTTCCTCTTTAGCTTTATTAAAGTCCACTATGTTGTCTCTATTTTCCATTTCTAAATCACCTCCTCACCTTTACTATATAATTTATTATGTTAAAGTTGAAAATGTCTCTAAAATCATTCTAGTTTCCCGCGCGTATATAATTATAATTAAATCTAAAATAATAAATATAGTAGAGAATATATATTTAAGATCGTGTGTTACCGCTTGAGCGGTATACAATCATTATCTAAGAACTATTTTCTTACTAAATATAAAATTAAAACAGTTAAAACTTAGAATAAATCTGAATAATCTAGTTTTAACTGTTAATAATATAAATATAATAAATATAACTTATTTGAAAACATATTTATCATATTCTTCAGAAGGTATTATTTCTATAATATCTGATAATTGAATATAATAACCTTTAAATCCTCTTATTTTAGTAACACGTTTTACTACAATAACAGATTTAAATAATTGAGACATACTGATTTGATTATTATGCATATCAGTTTTACTAGTAATTTTATTTAATGCATCAGCATCTATATCAATTATTTTACAAAACATATATGGAGATGTATCATCATATTTTTCTAACATTCCATCTACTTGCATGTTATCAGTAAGTTCTTTTACTTTAATATAATTGTTCAGCAAAGCCATATCTAATTTTCTCCTTTCCTTTATTCATATAAGTAGAAGTATTTACTATACCTGTTTCTAATAAAAACTTCTTAAATGAAGATATAAATCCACCGATATATCTAACATTATCTTGAGATAATTCTTCATTCTCTTTATATTTAATATGTTTTATTATTTCTCCAGAAGATATTCTTTTACCATTAGCTAAATAGCTATATAAATATAATAAGTTACCATAAGATAAAACTCTTTCTTCTCTTCCGAATTTAATAACATAATCTTCATTTATATTATCATCTACCATATCACTTAATAAATTTAGATTTATATCATCTTCTACTTCTTTAAAAGTATTATTAGTATCTGCAATTTTCTCTATCATTTTTACATTGTCATCATTCTCATAATCTAGAGATATTGAATTATTATGTATATTTTGAAATTTAACATTTCTAGTATGCCAAGATATATGATTTCTTAATTCTTGAAACATCATATTACTGAAATGTTGTATTGTTAAAGATGACTCTTTCATTCTTTTAAAACCTTTACATTCTGTTCTAGGTCTCCATTCTTTAAAATATTTACCTGATTTTTCATCATAAAATGGGAATTCGAATTTTTCAACAAATTTGTCTAATTTATCATCATATACTTTATACTTCTTTCCTTGAGTATCTGATACAATATCTAAATTCTTTTCAAAATCTCTAGAGAAAAAATTTCTATAGATAATTCCTGCTGCATCTTCAAAGGTGTGGTCTTGACTTAAAACTGGATTTCTACTAAAAGTTATTTCTGAAACCCTTAATATAATCTTATAAACTTCATCTTCTGTTAATTCACTAAATAGTTTTCTTTCTCCTACTAAATTATTCAACCACTTTGTGTAGTTTGAATCTCCATTATTTTCTACTTTTGTTTCTTTTAAATTTTTCATAATATAATTCCTCCATCATTTTTTAAAATTTCTATAAAGCTAGTTCTTAGCATTAGTTAATTTACTACGAATTTTGCTTTCTTTCAAGTAAGATTTTGTAGTGCAATCCATCATCTATTTTCCTCCTTTCTGAAGTCATTATATACTAACATTTTTAGTTTGTAAATAGGTATTTTGAAATAACTTTTTCAAAAGTTTCTGAGATTAAAGATCTCTAAAAGAAAAAATTTTTAAAAACTTTTTGTTAACCATTTATGGAAACAAATCTGATAATTAACACAACAAGAGCCAATATCTAAGTATTGGCTCTCTAATAATTTAATTAACGAATATTATCATACACTATAGCATAAGTTGTGATTGCATGAGCAGCAGTTATAAAGCTATTTCTTATTACTTGCGAAATAACTAGAGCTGAATCTATAGCATCTGCATCTGCTTGTCCGTTAAATATATTTTGATTTATATATCTTAATGCATCAGATATAAAACTAGGAGTTCCCACATCATCTATATCAGTTGCTAAAGAAGAATATGGACTACCATAACCACCGAAAAAAGCTCCATGTTCTATTGCTCCTGCTAATGAATATATAGCATCTTCTAATCTTCTATAAGTATCTTCCATATCTATTTTAGTAGCTCCACCGACTCTAATTATACAAGCTTTCTTTGAAATAAATTTATAATCATATTCTGGAGCTTCTTCTCTAATTAAAACTAAAGATTCTTGACTTAATATAGCTTTACCTGCAAAACCTATCTTTATCTTAGATATATCAGTAGCTTTTAATTTACCTCCATCTATAATATCTGTTTCTGTATATTTAGCTATCTCATCAAACATGTTGTTCATATCTTTACCATAGTTCTTCATACATATAGGAATTATTTTGCTTCTATCTTGTGATAAATTAAATAATAAATTTTCTAATGCTGATGAACTAATTTCATTATATAATAGTACAGTATATTTATCTTTATTTTGATTTAATAATTTGACTAATTGAAACATCTCTTCAAATCTATCTATACATTGAAACATTGTTATAACTTGAACATTTTTCAATTCTTTACTTGGAAGTAAATCTATAAACATAGAGCTAGCTACACTAGTTTTAGTTAAGTTTACACCTTCTATATATTCTACTTCTACTCCAGGTATATCAGATTTTACTAAAGCTGGAATACCGTTACTATTTAGAAAATTAAAGGTTTCTGATATCATTTCTGAATACTCAGATGAACCTAGAGATACTTTAGCTACTTTATTATATAAATTATTATCTATAGTAGCTTTTTGTCTCAGAATTAAATCTTGTAATTTCTTTTCAGTTTCTAATATTCTATTAGCTAACCAAACTCTACTTTTATCTGGATTTTCTTCTAAATATTCTTTTGCTCCTTGAATTAGTTTGTCCATTATAACTATAGTACTAGTAGTTCCGTCTCCAGCTTTTCTGTTAGTTTCAAAAGATGATTGTTTCAAAGTCTCTATAGCTGGTGCTATTTCAGGGTCTAACGATGTTAATTGTTCTATTATAGATTTACCATCGTTAATAATGTTATAATAATTGTGAAAATGAACTGCAGTATTAGTTCCTTCTGGACCTAAAGTATGTTCTACTGCTTTATTTAATATAGCAGAAGCTTCACTAAACACTTCTAATGGGTCACGTTCTGAAAGTATTTTCATTTTATTCTCTCCTTTCTCTTATACTAGGTATTTGACCTAAATCAGTCATAGTAGATTGTCTTTCTCCAGACTCATAAGCTTCTTTATGTCTAAAATATTCTTCTACTTCTTCATCTATATCTTCTAATGATATAGTAAGCCAATTAGTATCAATTTTGTTTTCTAGTATCTCTTTAAATCTAATAGCTTTATCTTCACTGTTAAATCCACTATTTAATATAAATACATTAGGATTTCCATAAGCTAACGGTTGATTGTTTGATTTTAAAACAGCTAAAACATTATACACAATATTGTCTCCTACTCTGTCGGAGTCTACTTTTAAATAAGCTATAGAGTCAACGAATATTGTAAACTTGTCATTATATATTTTCTTAAATTGTGACATAATTGCACCTCCTATAATATATTATGCTACTGTTTATTACTTTTAATTTTAAAATATATAGTATAAAATATATCTAATGGCCAAAGAACTGCTAAACCTGCAAACATTTCTGCTATGTAAAATCTATTATATTTATGATTGTTTTCTTTTGCAAATTCTTCTAATGCTTCTAAGTAAGAAGATAAATTACGAGCTATATCGATAGTTTCGAATATAGCTCCCATTACATATATTATAACTATTTTAATCAGTGTAGTATCAATTTCACTCATATTATTTCTTTTTAGTTTCTGAAATTTTAATACTATCAGAAACGTTTGTTACTCCTACATATTTTTTGTACATTGCAGTGTCTGGTGCATAGTCTTCATAAAATTTCTTAGTATCAAAGTTCTTTTTAGTATAAGGTGCTGTATATTTAGCTGTGAATCTAACACCTACTTCTTGTGGAATATTAGCTTCTCTCATTGCTTGTTTTAAATCTTCTTTAACTTTAGATTGTTCATCTTCAAATTGTTGTATTTTAGCTCTAAATTCTTCTAACTTATCAAATATCTCTTTATTAGCTTTTATAAAATCATCTTGCTCTATAACTACTTTAGATATTTCTAAATCTATGTCTGTATATCTAGCTAATAATGCTGCTGGAGTGTTTTCATCCTCCTTAGCTTCAGTTAAAGCTCCTATACCAACTATTTCTCCAGTCTCTTTATCTATTACTGGAACTAAATCATCTTTTTTGTTTTCTTCCATATTACTACCTTCTTTCTATAAATTTTCTATAATTTTATTATGTTATGTTTATATTATATCACATTATTTTTAGTTTGTAAATAGTTTCTACTAAATTTCTTAAATTATTTATATAGTATATGCTCATGTTGTATTACACCATCTGGCTGTACAAATCCCCTGTAGTTAGTTAATCCTGGAGTATTTAGTATAAAGCCATTTTTCCACGGGTCTTTATAATAAGTAAGAATTTGAATACCAGCTACTAAGTTACCGTGATGTAAATCATCTAATGTATGTGGTTTATGCTCTATAGGTTCTGCATTGTTAGCTATATTTCCTCTAATGCCATGTGTCCACTGATGGTCCAATATTTGAGATAATACTGTGTCCCATCCAAACTCTCCTAAATCTTTCATAATTGGATTATAACCTTGTATTACTCTATCTGGAGTAATTACTATTTTGTAACCTATATAAAATTTCATTTCCATGTGCCATATACCAATAAATATATAATACTGAAAGAATATTCTAGTACCAGCTAGTTTAGTATCAAATATAGAGTCTCTTAAAATACTAGAAAACTCTGGAACTCTAATTATAATATCTCCAGGAAACATTACTGGTTCTAACGTTTCTGGTCCACCTTGACCATATTCTATAATCTCTACTCCTCTTAAATCAGCATTAGAGTAAAATTGTTTCATTGTTTGACCAAAACTTCTAATTAAATTCTCTAATCCGAATTTACTACCTCTGTTTCTTCTAATTAAACAATATAAGCTTATACCTACTCTTTGTTGCTCTGTAGATAAATTAGGATTCCATCTATAACCTATTAAAGAACCTAATGCTTCTAAATCTTCTGCTGGACATTTATCAGTGTCTATTTGCCAAGGTAACAAACCAGTTCTCATGTATAAATCTCCAAAAATCTCAGTTATCAATCTAACTACTACATCTAAGTCTTCTCTAGTTAAAACATCAGACATAGTGTATTTTAAGAAGTCATATATTTGTACTCTAAATTCTGGGAAATTTCTGTCTACTAAGCTTCTAAAGCCAACTGCTTGTGTAATATTATTTAAATGATTCATTCTGCACCTCTTTTCTAATCATCAGAATTAAATCTGAGTTATTTTTAGATTTAATTAAATAAATTATATATCTAATACAAAATCGTCATCTTCAAAATCTTCATCTGCTAAGTTTTGAGGTAGTTTTATCTCTTTACCTTTATCATCTTTCATTACTATTTGTGGAGTTATTCTTAATTTATCTGATACTTTGTTAGCATAGTTAATACATTCTTGAGTATTACATATAGTTTCTATTTTAGGTTTTATCTTTTGAGTTTCTACTAAAAAGTTCTCTCCAGATACACAAGTAAAATGCATTTCTATGTGAACGAATTCTCTAGTAGTTTTGTCTGAATCTGGTAAAGCTAACCACTCTAATTCTACCTTTGCTCCTTCTCCTATTTTAGATACATATTTTAGCTTATTGTCTAAATCTTCTACATAATCTGTTCTGTCTTCGTCATAATTGTCTTCCTCTGGCTCTTCTTCCTCTGGCTCTTCATCTTGAGTTTGTTTTTGTAATTCAGCTTGTTTTCTTAATTCTTCTTTTCTTTTAGCTGCATCTTCAGCAGCTTTCTTTTTAGCTTCTTCATCTTGTTGTTTCTTTAATTCAGCTTCTTGTCTTTCTTTCTCTATATCTTCTGGTGTTTTAAATCCTAATTCTTGTAATGAATATTGTGTTACGTTTACTGCATCTTCTACATCATTTAAGTTAACTATACCTACATCCTCTTTCATGTGGTCATAAGATACAGCTACATAAAGTTCTCCTCTATTTTGTATATTTCTATTATTACTTGATATCTCTAAATCTATTCCATTGTCTGAGTCTTCATATACTGCATAAGTTTCTCTAGTCATTTTTGGATAGTTATTTATATTAGTACCTAATTGATTATTAAGTGCTGGTATATATCTTTGTTCTATATCTTTCATATAATTAGCAATTGTTGCTTTAGGTTTCCCATAATTAGTAAATAAAGGCATCTTTTCTCCCTCCTAACTTAAATTACCTGTACCTTCTGTATTAGTAAGTCCATAAGTCTGTTTAAAATAATCATCTAAGTCTTTTTCTTCTACTCCTATTTTATTAGCTAAATCTTGAAGAGTAATTCCAAACTCATCTTCTAAGAATTCATCTAGAGTCAGTTCTTCTCCAGTTTTAGTTAATCTATCTATTTCATCGTTTATACTTCTTTTAATATTATTCTGTCTTAAGAATTTAGCCATATTATGTTGAGCCCATAATGCTTTATCAACAAAGCTATCCATACTTTTCCAATCAATCTCTTTCTCTCTTTTATTATATTGTCCCATGTTACGTCCTCTGTTGAATGATTTATAAGCATTACCTAAAGTATAATTACTCCAGTTTGTAACATCTTTTGCCATTTGTTCATAATATTCTCCAGCTTCTAAATGTTCTGCAATAGCAGTTAAATGTTTACATAAACCACCAGCTAACTTAGTATTATTTCTTTTAGGAGCTCTAGTTTCTGGCTGTTTAGGGTCATTATAATCTCTTTGAGTTCCCATGAATTGGAATGCCCAATACAGATATGACTCACAGCTACAGTACAAGTTTACATCTGCTATTTCAAACCACTTTCTTATTAAATCTGGAGTTATATTATCTACTGATTGTGCTAAAGTTCTTAAGTTCTTTATTTCTATAGTTTGATACCAACTATAACCAGGTCTACTCTGTGAATTAGTCTTAAAATGAAATATACCAGTCTTGCTTAGACCGATATATTTAGGAGTGATAAAGTCAGCTCTTGCTGCTAATTTTGGAGTATCACGCTCAGTTTTATTCAATAAATTAAAAATTCTCTCTTCAATTAGTTTCATTTTCTCCCTCCTTATATGTACTGTATACACATTTATATTCTTCACAATAAGAGTATTTATATTTACTATATTTGTCTTGAGTTTTAATTTTTTCTTTAAATTTCTTTTTATTACATATATCTTTTAATATACAATAAGGACATAAAGTTTCATCATAACTAGGTATTGTCATATAAACCTCCTATGATAACTCATTAGTATTAACCTCTACGTCTGCTACTGGCCCTGTCTCTGGTCCTACTTCAATATTATCTAAATCTTCTTCATCTGGACCTGATGCTGGTTCTGGACCTCCATTCATATCTGGACCTTCTATATTTATATTAGTATCTCCACCCTCATTATCTCCATTTTTATTATTAGCCATCTCTGTAGGAGATGATACTGCTGTTATAGCTTCATCATCTTTTATTGCTTGAGCTAATGTACTTCCAAAGAATTGATTTATTAGTATATCTCTAGTTTTCTTATAAGCTTCTGGATTAGAATCTATAGCTATACCTAAAGCTTTTAAACCATCGATAGATTTCCCTAAAGTCTCCATAAACTTTTGTTGTAAATCAGCTCTAGACATATCTTCAGCTGAGTTAGTACTTACGAATCTAATTCTAAAGTCTGGAAGTTCAGCTAAAGCTCTTTCACCTATAGTTAATTCTAGATATCTAATACATATATCTTTTAATCCTTCAGCTAATATAGCTTTTATTCTAGCTACTGTTCTAGCATATCTAATGTCCATTCTAGTAAGTGAGCTATCTCCTATACCTCCAGGAAGACTTTCTGTATAAGATAAATATGGTGCTGGTATTCTTAAAGCAGAATGTAGTTTATCTCTAAAATAATCTAAGTCTATAGCATCTCTAAGATTTACATCTCCACCTACTGTTTTAACATCAGTAACTCCAATACCATTATGAGTTGGTATAAATACTGAATCTGCTAAAGGAACTTGAGTTAATGTACTACTATATATTCTACTTCTAATATCTACTGTTTCTTCCATTTTTAATCTATTCTTTAGTCTATCTAATATTTGAGCAGTTTCTTTATTTCCTTTATTACCAACTTCTATAGAGAATATTCTATATAAAATACTTCTAGTCATTCTAGTAAGTAATAAAATATCTTCTAAAGCAGATAATACTTGCCAAGCTACCATTGCATTCTCTAAAAATCCTTCTCCTCTTTCTAAAGAATAATATTCTTTATTAGTAGCATTTTCATAAATATCTCCTACTTCAAATGATACTCTATGTTTACCAGTATTATTTGCAAAATTTATAATATTGTCTGGTTTTATAAATTTATTAGGAGCATCTCTATCTATATAAGCTACTACTTTTTGCTTACTAGATAGCTCATACAAGTTAGTACCATGACCTAAAATTTCAGTATACCATCTACCAGATACTGTCTTTTCTTCTTTCTTTGTTCCGTTTAAAACTTCTTCTTTTAAAACTTTACCATTTTTATCTATATGTAAAGATTCTCTTAATGACTTTTTATATTCATCTGATATTTTAAATACTGATTTAGACATTTCTTCTAAATCTACTTTATAATTTTCTTTTAATGCTCCATTATCTAACATTTTAGAAGGATGGTCAAAAGCATAATCTAATTTAGCTTGAGAATCATTTGTCATCATACTGTAAGTTTTGCCAGCTATTTTAGTAAACATATCTTTACCACTAACTGATTCTTTAAGCTTTAATTTTTCGTCTGTTAATTTATCAGCAAAATCAAGTTTTATCATACAATTACCATACTTTAAAACTCTTTTACACCAAGTAGCCAGATATTTCTCTGCTCTTAAATCCTTCTTTAATAATGTGCTTAGTCTTTTAGCTAAACCATCAGCTAGTTCTTTAGATACAGCGTCATCCTCTACTGAATCTACTTCTACAGTAAACATTTGCCCAGACATAGGGTCTTTTTGAAGAGCATCCTCTGTCCATATATCTAAAGCTGCAGAAATAACAGAATCTTGACACATTTTTTCAAGTAATAAATCATTGTTAATATAGTTACCATCTACACTTCTTATACCCTGTAAAAAGTTATAAGCCTGATGTCCATTAGTTGTAGCACTTTGGTCAGATTCTAGCAATGATGTAAAAGAACTATTACCCTCTGTCATATAACCAGCGTCTAAATTACTTCTATTTTCTCTTATAGGTTCAACTTTTTTGTTTCTTCTACTAAATATACTTGCCATACTACACCTCTATTCTATAATAAATTTGTCCTATAATAATATATTGGACGATATTTTAAGTGAACAATAAATCTAAATCTCCCTCTAATTGTGCATCTATTATGTTGTTTGGGTCTTCTATTGCATTCATGACTGCTCCAGCTACAGCATCTGAAACGTCCTTAGAACCACTAGGTAAATGGTCTACTTTATGTCTAGCTCTATAGTGCATTAAACCGAATAATTCTTTTTCAAATATAGGATGTTTTGGAAATTCTATTCTTCCATCATATATGTATTGACACAAAGTTAAATAAGCGTCATCTTTTATATCTACTGAACGTTTTTGAACTGGATAGCCAGATTTTTGTAATTCTTGCATAGCTTCTGCTGATTGAAATGTATCGTATGATATCATTCCCCAAGTAATTCCATGTTTTTCTTCAAAATATCTAATTAAAGTTCTTACTTTAGCTAAATCTATTTTTGCAGGTGGCTTTGGAGGATTTATTCTTATCATCCATTCAACTTTTAAAAATAGTAATAATAAACCATTAGCATCAATCATAACATCATCTACGTATACACAAGAGACTCCGATAACTATCTCCAGATAGTGACTGGTCGAAGTGAATATATCTCTTTTTATTAGGTTGCTCTGGTTTATAGTCTTTTCTTACATAATCTTGAGGTAGAATATCTGATGCAGTACTAATTACAATTTCATCTTTAGTAAATACTGGGTTTTTATCTGCATAAATACATTGTTTATAATGAACTCTACTGCTAAATAATCTACCTTCAGGTGCTACAGAAGTACCTGCTATATCTTGTAATGATTTTATTATGTTTTCTTCAAAGTCTTTTCTATAGTTTGTTGGTAGAGCTACTACTCTATCTTTATATTGTGATGGTATTTTTTCTACATCTTCTTTTATATTACCAGTTGCAGTTTCTGATATATACATTGCATTAAACACATTCTGCATCTCTTTCTTATTTGTAATTATAAATGGGTCTAATTCAGAGTTACCTGCAAATACATAAAATCTTTCTTTAGGGAATGTGCCTTCTGGCTTTACATCCCATACCCTTGCATTGATTATATAAGTATGAGGGTCTCCTTCAGTTTCTTTAATTCTTTCATTAGTAAATGAAGAATCATACATTGTAGATGAAACTAATATAGAAAGTGAATGATTCTCTCCAGAACTAGTAAAACGTGATTTTCCGTCTATTTCTTATAGCTGTATAAATCTGTTTAGCTTGAGATTGAGCTTCTCCAGCTTTAGATGTATCAGCTTGTCCATCTCCTTTATAGAAGTTGGCTTCGTCCAATATCGAGCCAAATAAATTTGTTCCGTATGATATGGCCTTCATTAGATGCAAATCTAACAATCATATTAGCTTGAGTAAATTCTATTGCTGAATTAGTTCTAGTATTTCTAGGGAATAATTCTTGAAAATATTTAGAACTATCTATCATATTTCTTAACTGACCATAACCAGTTAAGTTAGCTTGTGCTAAGTTTAAGTTAAAATAAGCAAATAACATCAATGAAGTTGGAAGCAAATTAAAAAGAGCTGGAACATTCATATAGCAACTCAGCTCATAAATCTTTCTTAGTATAACTGCATTAGCAAACGTAGTTTTACCAGTACCTAAACCACCAGTAAGAATTATCTCATTTATCAAGACAGGAGATTCATATATTCTAATTAAGTGCTCTTTCCAGAAAGGGTACAAATTAAATACTTCAGCTCCACAATAATACTCATTACTAAGCCATTCTCTTATTGGAACTATCGGTCTTATCAATTGAGCTTTTCTCTCTCCCTCTTTCATTTGTAATAATTCATCTACTAGTCCGTCTAAAGCATGTACTCTTTTATTATTGACTACTTTACTGCTAATCACTTCTTTTTTCTTCTTTTTCTTTTTGCTTTTACTTCTTTCTAAATTTTTAGTTTTACTTGCATATCTTAATGCTTCTTGAATTGATTCTTCCAATCTAACTCTATAGTCAACTGTATTTGACATTACTACGAACCTCCTACTAAATTACTACTCTTATAATAATTTATAAGAAGTTATAAACAATAAAATAGAGACTATTTCAAGTCTCTTAATCTAATATACTAGCAATTGGTAGGTTTTTGCTCAGTTTTCCTTCTAAGTGGTTTTTAAAACTATCCTGTTTATGAAAAATGTGGTGGAGTAGAGGGGAGTTGAACCCCTGTCCAAACTAAAATAGTAAATAATCTTTCTACAATCATAGTTTATTCATCTTTATTATCAGAATGACCTCAGAATAAACAAATTAGTCATACCTATATATCATATATACCCACTAGTTATGATAATCTCTAGTTTACGATTCTTCTAAATCGACATTTTAATAAATCTGAAGAATAAAGAGATTTACTAAAATGGTAGTGCTCTTAGGCAGCTACTTTTTCAGCTTCGTAATTAGCTTTTATATTTAATTGGAACCTTTTTAAAGAGCCAGGTTACCATCTCTTGATTGCTTAATTATTGTTCTCTTAATCTGTCGAAACCAATAATACTACCCCATATAATAAATGTTGGGTAGATTATTCTGTTAACGGAGAGCTACCCACTCTCTTACTATAAAATGATTTGACCCTAGTTACCGTGATAATCATTAAAACCGGCCAGGAAGTAAAGATGTTATAGTCATCTCTTGGTCCCCAAGATGTGGACTTGAACCAATGACCTTTCTATAGGTTTTCTTACTCTCAATCTCTTGTACTTCAAGATATATACACTAGACTAACTATAGATGCTCTACCAACTGAGCTACTTGGGGATATAGTAAATCTGAAGTGCTTTCTTATTATGTTGCATCGAGCTGGTCTTTATCGAGTAGCTACGTTCTCAGACCAGATTAACTAGTTAACTCTAGAATAACAACTTTTTAAAGTCTACTATTTTACTATCCGGAAAACTTAAACATTTCATCTTCAGATTTAATTTTTGGAAGATATAGGATTCGAACCTATTTATTACCAGTAAACTTTTCACATTTACATTTAAATCTTCCATATAAATAACTAGTCGAAATAACAATTAGAAAGTACTAGTAAAGCTTATATAACATTCTATTTTATAGACTGTGTCAATGTTATCTCCGCTAACTTTCTTTTTATAATTCATTTACAGTCTTATGAATTATTTATGCTAATTGATTTGCTATATACTGCTCCTATATAGTAGAGATTCCTATTCAGATTTTTTCAAAATCAACTGGATTAAATCTGCTAAACCACTCGATTTATTCTATACCGAGGAATTTACGGTACTGGTCAGGAAGGTTAGATTCGAACTAACTCTTTCTAGCTTTTCAGCGTAGATTACATAACTGCTTACTAAGTATCGACGTGCACCATACACTACTACCTGATATATTGGACTATATTGCTATAGTCCGTCTAGTTACTTATGATGGATTTATAAATAACTATATAAATGATGGATTTGAATATAACAACCCCTATCAAATTTATATTCTTGTTGTACCCCTTGAACTATGTACAACTTCCTCGGCTGGTAGCTACTGATGGATTCGAACCATCATCAACCTTCACTGGATTTTATAGCCTAGGATGAAGCTTTACCATTAAGCTAAGTAGCTATATAAATTCTAAATCTCTTAAAAACCTTCTAAAACAGAGATTTTGATAGAGTTATCTATCTAAGTATGGTCAATACTTGTTTTCGTTTTGATATGAAGGAGACCCGCATATTTCTTTATATGCTTTTCGAGTTTATGAATTATCTCGATCGAAATAGATAATTTATAGATTTTACTCTATATAAGATATTTGACCATTTCAGACACCTCATATTATCTATCGCATTTTACATTATTTCGTTTTAGACTATATCTATCCGACTTTTTGTAAAACCACTCCATAGACTGATGTTATCTTAATTCTAAGGACGTTTATAGAGAATGACTCTATACCAGGTACTTATCATGAGAGGATTATATTATTAAAAGATAAATAGATGATTTTGGGGACATCTAATGGTTTCTTTTTGATAAGCTTGATTACCTCAACCCTAATTATTATATGTTAGAACAACCCCAATTCTAACTATGAGTTTCCACATCAAAGTACGTTAAGCATACGCCGTACAATTTGACGAATCATTATATAAACTCTTCCTAATATTATAATAAATATTATGCTAAAACTTTCTATGCTTCTCATATTTATCATTAAATCTTTTAGTTAATATTTTCATTGCTATAAATTGAATTGCTAATATTGATAATGTTATTATTCCATATAGCCATGCTGGATAGTTTATTATAGATTTAACTATTATATTTATAGTAAAAAGAACTGCTATTATTAACCATATAATTATTATATGTATCATGTTTTTATCTCTAGCTCTATCTTTTTCATATTGTTCTTCTAATAGTCTTAAAAATTCATTTTCTTCGTGTGTTAATTTATTCATTATTATTTACCTCTTATTTATATTATGTGGTAGTAGAGATTTCTCCCTACTACCTACAAATTACTCTTTTACTGGTTTTCCGTTGTTATTAAACTTATAAACCCTTTCAGAATTAACCTTCATTTTCTTTATAATTTCTTCATAAAGGTCTATTCCAAGAATTTCAGAAATACCGAGTAAAAATATTGCTGCATCTGCTAACTCTTCTGGTAAAGATGATTTTTGCTTATAATATGCATCATAAGCTTCTGCGATCTCTCCATACAGATAACAGAATTCCTGTTCCACATTAGTTGTGTTGAAACCATGTTTTTTCTTGTTGTCTAAAACTGCTTCCTGTAACCGTTTCAATTCGTTCATAGAGATTCCTCCTTAAATGTGTTAGAATTTGCAATTTTCTAAAGATTTGTATTTACTTTATATTATCTATTATGTATTATATATCATTATTTCTATTTTGTAAATAGTTTTTATTAAAATTTGTTTAATTATTATTAGAATAAACTGTTTTAAATTTTATATGCTAAATAAGTAATTATATTAACTAACACAGAAAAAGCATCAGATTTTATTCTGATGCTTCATTTTTATCATTATTTTTAGTCTTTTTATTAGAAATGTCAGATAATGTTTTTCCTCCTAAGAAACCTGCTATCATGCTTTTTAAATCTAATCCCAAGGAATCTTTAGCAATATCTACTACTTTAGATATATTTTGAGTTCCAGATTTTATAAATTCTGAAGTTTGATCGCCATACATAGTAATATTTTCTATATTTCCTAGAGGAGTAGAAACTTCTTTTGCTATTTGAGGAAGAGCATTCATTGCCATTTCAACGATTGATGCTTCTTTCATTTTAGCTTGAGCTTCTGCTTTTTTCTCTATACCTTCTGCTTCAGCTAAGGCTTTTGCTTTGATACCTTCTGCTTCAGCTAATAAAATAGCTTTCTTTCCATCAGCTTCTGCTTCTAACTTAGCTTTTATACCAGCAGCTTCTAATTCTGCAGCTTCTCTATCTGCTTTTGCTTGAGCTACTTTAGCTTTAGCTGAATTTTCAGCTTCTATTAAATCAGCTTCTGCTTCTTGTTGTCTTACTATTTTTTCTGCTTGAGCTTTTTGTTCTGCTGCATATTTCTCTGCATCTGCTTGTTTTCTTACTAAAGCGTCTAATTCTTTTTCTTTTAGAATTACTTCTTTTTCTTTTAAATCTGCCATTCTTTCTGCTTTAGCTACTTCTGCAGCTACAGAAGTTTCATTTACAGTTTTTTGTTGTTCTGCTTGTTTTATTGAATATGCTGCGTCTGCTTCTGCTTTCTTTCTATCTTGTTCTATTTTAAATTCTGCTCTTTTTAACTCTAAATCTTTTTGTTGTTCTGCTATTTTAGCATCTGCTTCTGCTCTAGCTTTTGCTCCTTCTTCATCAGCTTTAGATTCTGCAATTTTAATTTCTTTCTCTGCTTGAGCTTTTGCTATTTTAGCTGATTTTTGAATTTGAGCTAAATTATCTATACCTAAATCATTGATTGCATTATTTTCATCTGTACAACTTTGTACATTTAAATTAACTATCTCTAATCCTATAGCTCTTATATCATCACTAGCATTCTCTTGAATCTTTTGACTAAAAGCTTGTTTATCATTTACTAATGCTTTTAAATCTAATTGTCCTATTATTTCCCTCATATTTCCTTCTAGTACTTGTTGTACGTTAGTTGAAATATATCTAGCATCTTGATTTAAGAAATGTCTAGCTGCTATTTGAATTAGTTCATTGTCTTTAGGTATTCTTACATTTGCTACAGCATCTACATCTACATTGATAAAATCTGCTGTAGGTACTCTAGAAGTTCTAACATCTATTTGAATTAACTCTAAAGTAAGTTTATCGACTCTTTCAAAAAACGGAATTCTAATTCCAGCTTTACCTATTAAAACTCTAGGTTCTTTTCTTAATCCAGATATTAAGTATACCATATCTGGAGGACATTTAATATAGCTCATTGCAATAAATAAAATTACTGCTAATACAGCTATTCCTATTATAATAGCTAAAATCATTATAATTACCTCTAACTTTCTATAAAATTTTCAATGTACTTGGTTACACCTCCACCAGGTAGATAGTTTGTAAACGCTTAAATCAAACTATCGACCGACTTGAACCGAAGCCAGTAGCTCCTCTTTCTGTGTTCATTACTTTTTCATACTCTTCTGGAGTATAATATTCTTTAGCTGGTACTAAGTTCATTTTAAATGTTAACTCTAGTTCTATAGAACATGGTCTATCACCTTTATGTATAGTTATAGGTTCATCAGTTATATTTTGTATTAAACAATTGATTTGTCCTCTATAACCTCTATCAACCCATGCAGAGCCAATATTTAAACCAGATATAAAGTTACCACTTCTAGTTTCAGCTTTTACTCCAAATGGTTCTGGAATTATTAAACCGATTCCTAAAGGTACTTTAGTTCCAGAGTGTGGTTCTATAGTTACTTCTTCTAATGCAAATGCATCATAACCACAATCTCCCTCTTTCTTTCTGTTTGGTAACTTAGTAGTGTCATCTATTCCAAAGTCTATATAAGGAACTGTTACTTCAAATTCTTTATCGTTTGGAATAATTCTTTGTTCTAGTCTTTGAACTCTTTTTGCTAATTCTTCTAATGTTGCCATATATTTCACCTCCTTAAAATTATTATAATTATATTATGTTAGCACAAATAAAGAGCAGATCTCTCTGCTCTATGTAATTATTCAGCTAAATCGTATTCTTTAAGTACTGCATTTTGAATTTTAGTTCTTGATTCTGCTGTTATTGGATGAGATATGTCTTTAAACTCTCCATTTTGAAGTCTTTTTGAAGGCATTGAGATGAATAAACCGTTTTGTCCTTCAATTACGTTAATATCATGAACTACAAATTCATTATCTATTGTAATAGAAGCAACTGCTTTCTTTCTTCCTCCATTTTCGATTTTTCTTAGTTTTACATCAGTAATTTGCATAGTTGTTTCTCCTTTCTTAAATTATATTCCATTTATTATTATGCACCTTAGATAAAATATCATTGAATATTTCATCATTATATACTTTTTCAGAATAAGATTTAATTTTAGCATCTAAATCTCTCATTTCTTCTTCAGTATATTTTCCAGTGTCTAATAACCATTTTCTAACTTTAGTTCCATTAGAACCAAAGTAACCAGTTTTTTCATTTACAGTATAAGTACATTCATTATTATACTTTTCTACCATAAATTTGTGTTCATCTTCTAATCTTTTCTTTGTTGATGCATTAAAATCAGTAGAACCAGACTGCAAACCACCAGCATTAGTTCCGAAAGAAAATTTAGCATATATTAAGTTAAATTTTAAGTCTAGTTCCTTGTTAAGCCAGCATTCTGTAGCTAAACATATATCATCTGCTTTAGTAGCTTCATCAGCTCTGCTTTTCATATTTCTACCAGTAAAGAATATTAGTCCTGAAGCTACAGAAAATTTAGTAAATAAACTTCTCTCTGTATGAGTGTATGTTGTTATAAAATTTCTTTTAGTACTAAAACTTACTACATCCTCACATAAAATTGAAGCTCTTTCTAATAAGTCATATACTAATGCAAAATCTAAAGTTTTAACTACTTTAAAGTCTGAGTATTTAGTTTTTCCTATAATGAATTGATTTATATCATCATCTAACATCATGCCAGATTCTCCAGATTCTGTTATAAAATCTATAATCATATTTCTTTTTCTAGTAAGATTTCTTCCATCTGGGAAATTTAATACATGAATGTTCATTTCTGGATAATTATCTCTATATTCTTTTTCTTGTTCTGCATATACCCATATATGAGTATTTAGTGATAAGCCCTGTTCTTTTAGATAATTTAGTGTTGTAGATATTCCAGCTCTACCTAAACTTGGTACATGAAAATTCCTCATTTAGTATTCTCCTTCCATATAATATATAATTTATTATGTTAGTTCTCTAAAAATTTAAAATGACGAGGGTATACGTGAAAATTATCAGCTCTCCAAAACATTACACCTTTTTCTAAATCGATATGAGTTTTTCTTAGCTCTTCTAACATTTTGTCAAATACATAATTAGCAAACGCATAATCATTATCATAGCCATATACACAATCATTACTTCTCATGTTTACTATCATATATAGTTTATTATCTTCTATTTTAAAGTTATAACAATACGTACAAATAAAATCATGCATTCCATTTCTTTTACTATCTTCATGCATTGTTGGTCTTATAAATATTATTACACCTTGTCTACTAGATTTGTGTTCTGATAATTCTTTAACTACTTTATCAAATTGATTATAATTTTCTTCAGAGAATGTAGTCCAACCATAGTTTGAATTTATAAAACCATCTTTGTCAGAAACGTCTTCCCATATTTTAGGAGTTTTACCTGGAATGTCGTGTACATTTAAACTTTCAGATAAATACCATTGTATTTCTCTTTCTACATATTCGTAATTAGGTTCTCTAATAATAAATGGTTTATTAGCAACAAAAGATGCTGCTAATATAGATACATTACCTGTTGCATCAAATTGTTCTGTTTTATATTTTTCTATTAAAGTGTTCTTTATATCATCACAATCAAAATAGTTAACACCTAGAATTTTAATCATTATAATTCCTCCTTTTTATTTAATATGTCGTTGAATATTTTAAAACAGTCTTCAATTACATCATCCATATCGAAATACTTATATTTACCTAATCTTCCTGCAAATATCACTTTATCATATTCATCAGAAGCCTCTTTATACTTATTATATAAATCTATATTAGCTTTATCAGAAAGTGGATAGAATGGGTCACCTGATGTACTAGGAAACTCGTAAGTGATATATGTTACATTAGATTTATCATTATTAAAATGTTTATGTTCTACTACTCTTGTATAAGGTACTTTTTTAGTTGTATAATTTACAACTGCATTACCTTGAAAATTATCGATGTCTAAGCTTTCAGTAACAAAATTTAAACTTCTATACTCTAACTTACCATGTATGTAGTCAAAAAATTCATCGATTCTTCCAGTGTATATAATATATTTAGCTTCATCCAATATTTCATCTTCATGTTCTTTATAATCATAGTTTAAAACTACTTCTATGTTTTGAAGCATTCTTCTTATCATATTAGTATAGCCATCTTCTGGTATACCTTGGTATTTGTCATTAAAATAATTGTTATTATAAGTAAATCTTAACGGTAGCCTCTTAATTATTTCTGGTGACAATTCTGTACATGATTTTCCCCACTGTTTTTCTGTATAACCTTTAATTAAAAGTTCATATATTGTAGTTCCTACCATATTTATAGCTTGGTCTTCTAAATTTTCTATAGTAGAATGCTCTTTTCTATACTCTTCTATTTCTTTATCTATTCTAAACTTAGCTTCATCGGGATGTACTATATTGAAAATTCTAGAAAAAGTATTCATATTAAAAGGCATATTGTAAACTCTATTATCTGCAGCTAAAGCTACAGGCTCATTTATAAAGTTATTAAAATCTGCAAATTTATTAACAAAATCCCAGACTTCTTTATTATTAGTATGAAATATATGAGGACCGTATACATGAATATTTATGTTGTCTTTATTTTCTGTATAACAGTTTCCTGCAATATGTTCTCTTTTATCTATTACTTTTACTTTATACCCTTTATTATGTAGTAAATAAGCTAGCGTAGAGCCAGCTAAGCCAGCTCCAACTATTACAAAATCATATTTATAATTCATTTATATCACCTTTATCAATAAAGTCTCCTAAAACTTCTCTATCTAATGGAGTTATATCATCTTCATATTTTGCAACTATATCTATAGTATTATCTCTTTCAAAATTATCTGGTACAGTTAATGATGCAGTATCATCTTCTGTTACTTCATCTAAAGTTTTAATTAAGCCTCTTTCTTTAGCTTCTTCTACTAGTTCATGAGCTTTCTCTTTAATTTCTTTAGATATTTCTTTTTTCTCTTTCTTTACTTTCTGTGGATGTTTTTCTAACCATTTTTCTATTTCAGGTCTCCATAATTCTGTAAATCCTATATAGTCTAAATTGTATGGATTATCATTAGTAGCATTCTCATATTCTTTATCTAATGCAAAATATTTTTTCCATTCTTCTTTATAAGTTATATTTAAGTGACCTAAAACTTGTAAGTCTTTCTTTATCTTAGACCAATTTATAGTAGTATTTAATTGACCCTTATCTGCTTTAAAACCTACATTATCTCCCCACTTTTGGTACAATCTCATAGATTTTTTAGTCCAAGTAAAGTCTCCACCAGAAGCTACTGAATTGTTAGGATTCATAGTATCACCAGCATAAGTTAACCATCTTATTTGAGATAATCCTAAACCTAGATGAGCTACTTGTAACATTACATCAAAGTCATCCCAAGATTTTTCTTCAATATATTTTATATTATTTTCTGCAAACTTTTTAGCATTTATATACATTATTTGACATATTCTACCAGTTTTATCTGTAACTGGTAATTTGTATAAGTTTTGTCCCCAGCTTGCAAATTCTGCAATAATTCCTCCTAAAGTAACTTCATAATCTACTAAATCATGAATTACATAATACCAAGTTTTAAAGAATCTTTCAGGGTCTAATTGAACTTTTTGAGCTTTATAAGAACCAGCTTTAGTAGTTCCTATTTCTGTATAGTACAAAGCTGATATATCATCATCTAAAATAAAATAATCTTCAAATCCTTTATTATACATAGTTTCTTGAACAAAATCTCTTTTCTTAGCTGCTCCTCTAAACTGTGCTGATGGGCATAAAACTACTTCTATATTTTTAGAATTTTCTACTGCATTTTTATAATTCTCATAATCATCATCATAAACAAAAAGATAAGTTTTAACGTTAGTATTATTTAATAATTTAATAGATGAAGCATTTCCTCCTCTCTTATATGAAATAATAACTACTGGAGCTATAGTACTAGCATCTACATATTTAGCATTTGCAGCTTCTACTACTTCTCTAGTCCATTCTTTGCTTCTTGTCTCCGGATTCAAGTCTAACATTTTCATCTTCTCCTCTCTTTTCTAATTTAGCTTTTCTTCTTAAAATTGCTGTATATATAATTACTATGTTGATAGAATTCTTTAGATAATCTGGTTTGTTTACTGGAAATGAATTAGAATGTATTAACTCCCATCCATCTAAAGAAGCTTTATTTAAACTATCCATAAAGCCGTCTTGTTCTTGAGATATCACAATATACTGATAAAATTCATCTTCTTTTAAATCTTCCACTACTTGTTCTCCTTTACTATATCTTCAAAGAATTTTACTTGGTCAGATACTTTAGATATATCTAGTGCATACACATTATCATAAAATGTTGAAAATTGTTCTGCTAATATTCTAAATGCCAGATTTATTTTTTCTGCATTTTCTAATACTTGTTGAGTATCTCCTCTTTTAAATAGTCTTTCTTTTAAAACATTAAAGTCAGATGAATAGAATATTATATAAATAACATCTTTATTTTGACATTCATTCATAAAATCTATTTGTTCATCCCAATTCATTTTAGATGCTCTATTATATATAGCTGGGTAAACTATTTCACCTAAGTTTGCTCTGTCTAAAACTACATCATCCTCTCTTAATAAATCTAAATGATACTCTAAATCGTTTTTAGTTTCAGAACTAGAATGTATCATTTTTAACCCATAATTTTCTTGTAAGTGTCTAACCAAAGTTGATTTGCCAGCCCCATCAGGACCCTCGAGTGCTACTATCATATAAATTACCTCCTATATTATAATATATGTATTTATCTAATTATCATCTAAGTTTCTTCTCTTTTTCTTTTATTCTCTTCTCTTTTAGCTTTCCTTTGAGCTCTTAATTTATCTTGAGCTTTAATTAAAGATGCATATTCTTCTTTATCTAATAATTGAGATATTCTCATAGTCTTATTTTTGACTACTGCAAGTTTTTCTCCAAACTGTTTAGATACGCTATTAAAAGCGTCTTCTGTAAATCCTCTCTTTTTAGCATAAGTATACATAAACGTTCTATCTAAATATTGAAAAGACTGTTTTCTATTAGGAAAACTAATAGATTCGCCTGCAAATACGTCAAGAATCTTAAGAAATAATAAGTCATCATTTAAGATATTTCTTAAGATATCTAATTTATAACTAATATTATCAGACAATTGTTTTATAAAAATATTATATTGTTCTTCATCCATCTTTCTGAATGTTACTAAACATCCTGGCTCATACTCTTTCTTGTCAGAAGGAACCAGCATATTTTCTAAATCAAACTCATTACTTTTTCCCATATTACTTCCCCCATTATCGCATTATATACTAGAGGAATATCTCCGTCATCTTCTGTATATTGTTTGACATTAACTCTAGTATTTATTGCTAATCTTTTAGCCAGTCTAGCCTCTGACTTTTGTAGTAAATCTTTTCCAAAGTTTTCAAATTTATCAGTAACTCTTTTTAAATCTTCTTGAGTAAATCTATAATCTTCTTGATACTCTAAATGAGTATATACTTTTCCTACATAGTAATCGTTACCAACCACATTCATATAGTCTTGCCAAGCAGCATCTTCTAAAGTATCGTTAGAAATATCATTTTTTGTTTTGTTTTTCTTATACATATAGTTAGTCATTGCATTTCTAACTCCAGTAAACAAGTAGTTTCTAAGATTTTTGCTAGGGTCATATTCTCCTTTTGCTAGTAACTCATAAGCCATCAGATAACCTTCTTGTTTTAAATCATCAATAGTATCTTTATCATATACATAAAAGAAGAACATTCTTTGTACTACTTCTACTATATTGTCAATCATCCCTTCTACAGATGAATAAACCATACTATTTTCCTCCTATTTAGTTAGTTGTTTTAATCTATCCGCAAGTAACCACATAAACGAAGTAAATCTGATGTCAGAATTAAACATATCATAATTTCTATAATCATTTAAAATATCTATAAAGTTATTCTTTTTATGTTTGAAATAAGATACAATGAAAATCATCTGTTTATCATCTGAAGCATTTTCATTATAAAATAATTTAATTATATTTAATACAAATAATTCATACTCAGATTTTAGTTCCGATAATCTATAGTGTAATAGTTTTTCTATAATTTCAGAAAGAATATCTGACCTCTTACATATTATAGCTCTAATGAACATGCCATATAGCTCTGTACAACTTCTATATAAGCTTATAAATTCTTCTCTGCCTAACATTTGGTACTGTTCTAATAACATGTGAGCGTTTCTTAAATGTCCTTTACTTCGTTCTGCTACTAGTTTAATTATATCATTATCAATATCAATTTGTAAATAGTTTTTAGCAATATTTTCTAAGTTGTCTTCTATCTCTTTTTGACTTAATAAATCAAATTTTAAAGTTAGTGCTCTAGAACGTATAGTATTTAATATTTTTGAACTATTTGTAGTGCATAAAACGAAAAATATTCCAGCAGGACTTTCTTCAAAAAGTTTTAAAAGAGCAGATTGAGCTTGAGGTGTTATTAAATGAGCTTCATCTAAAACTATTACTTTATAACCTAATGACTCATTAAAATAAAAAGTCTCTTTTAGCTCTTTAATGTCAGTTATATTACCTATGATAGATGAGTCATATTCTTCATAATAAATAGAGTTAGATATATCACTTTGACAGTCTTCACATTTACCACAAGCATCTCCGTCTTTTAGTTTGTATTTACAATTAAGAGCTTTTGCAAATATTCTAGCACAGGTAGTTTTACCAGTACCATACTCTCCTTCTAGTATAATAGTTCTAGGTGATGTAGCTGGTGATTTACATATTGCTTTTAAAACAGTTTTAGGTAAATTCTGTCCGCTGACTTCTCTAAAAAGTTTAGGTCTACATTCTTGAGTTATCATATACTACACCTCCTACAATTTTCTTGCTATTTCATTATTGTTTAATTCAAAATAATGTACTTCATATTTTGCTGTCAAAGCTTCTATTATGTAAATAATTTCGTTATTGTCTAGTAAATGTTTTTCTTTAATCACTCCAGTAATAGGTTTATGATTTAAAAAGAATAATACACTATCTCCTATTTCATACATAGATTTACTCCTTTATATATCTATAATTCTTATTATGCTAAATTCATGCTTTGTTCTATTGTTTTCTATATAATTTTTAGCATCTTCAAAATATTTAAATATTTTTGCGTTATCTAGATTACTAGTATATTTCATATTTTCAAATCTGTCATCAGCTACATATAAATTAGTATCTTTAACGTGTACTGCAAATGTCATGAGTAAAATACCTCCTGTTCTATTTGATTTTTATATTGCATTACCACCCAATCATACTCATCTTTATTGCTTATTTCTAGTTTATTTAAATCACCAGCATCTTTCATATTGGCTAAATGTTTTATTTCTGTTATTTTACAACCCTTCAATTTATAATAAGCATCTCTAGTACCAGCTCTACCAGCATCATCATTATCTAGCATCAATATAAAGTTATTAGTTAAAGATTTAAGAATCTCTGTCTGAGTATTAGATATTTTGTTAGTTGTTACAGCTAAAACATTTTTATAAAATTCTGACATTGTATCTCTATCTAAGTGTCCTTCTACTAATATTATAGGCATCCCAAATCTAAAGTTTTCATCTAGTTGGCCTAAACCATAGAACATATTTTTAGAAACTCCTATTTTTTGAAATTCTTTCTTAGTATCTATACTTCTTAAAACTATAGACATAATTTTATCATCTATAATATTAGCTATCATTAGAGCTTTTTGATGAAACTGCAAAAATTCTTTCATATAAGCTGGAACATCTAAGTCTTTACCATTTATCAATAATTCTCCATTAGTTATTACTCTATAATTATTTAATTTTAGTTTATAAGCTATATGTAAATATGGATTAAGAGAGTCACTTTCTATAACTCTCCCTAAATTAAATATAGCTGCTAAGTTCTCATGTTTAGTCATGATTTACTCCTTTATTACGATTATTAAAATTTTGTACATAATAATCTTGAATATCTCTTACTTTTTCTTTAAATCTAGAAGCTACTGATTTGTATACATTTAGCCACCCGTATATAGCACCTTCACATTTCATCATACCATAAGTTGATATAATATATAAGCAAAGTCTTCTAGAATATGGTATATTATCTAATTTATATTTATTACACCAATTGATAAATTTAGTTTTATCATCTAAATTAGATTCTAATGATTGTACTAAGTTGTCATCTTGTATAGAACCATTGAAAAATTTACATAAATAATTCATTTGAGCTTGTTCTTCCAAATCTTTTATACGATTATTTTCTTCAGATAAAAGACCGTTTAATTTCTTTTTCATTATTTCACCTACTCTCTAATCTTTAACAAACCACCAGTGTCCGTCTTTAATATCTATAATGTTTCCATCTTGTAAATATCTTCTATTATTTACATCTTCGTGAGTATTAAAGTCTATTTCTACGAATCTAGCTCTAACTTCTTTAGAATTCTCTTTATCTATTAAAGCTCTTATATGTCCTATTTCTTTTCTTGCAAATATAATATTATCTCTATTATAACCTTCAGCTTCACATAAATCTAAAATCTTTTGATTTTCTAATTTTCTAAACTCTACTGCATCCATTCCAAATTGAGTAGCTTTATGATTTGCTATCATTGCATTAGTTTTCTTCAATACTTTATGAGTGATAGCATCTAGAATATAAACTTTAGACTGTCTAGATTCAAAAGTTTGATATCTCATTTTATATTTGTCTTTGTACTTTTTAGCTTCTTCTGTTTGAGATAAATCATCTGGAACATTATATTTTGCATCATAATTTAAAAGCGCTAATTCAGCTAAATACATATCTAATGCTTCTATGTTCATTTCATCTACTAGTTTTTCTTTTCTTTCTATATGATAATATTTGAAAAATTCATCTGGAAGTTCTGCATCATTATCAACTATAGAAAACATCATTCTTTCTGTTAGTCCTACAGTTCTTAATCCAATTTCTGCTATACTACCGTATTGTCTATGTAACTTAGTATTATTAACGTAAGTTAAAGGACCAGGTTCTACTTTTAAATAACCTACTGCTGTCATTGGATAGATATTATCACCATATCTTTTAAAACTAAATGGTACTAAACATCTGTCTCCTATATTTGTCCATTCATCTAATCTTGCAGCTGTATTAAATATTTGTCCAGCAGCATCCTTAAAACTTATAGTTTGGTTACTATTTATATGGTCCACCTGTAAATAATGTAAATCAGTTTCGATAAAATTTCCAGCTTTATCTGTTTGAAATAAAGTGAATAAATCTGGATAGTTAACTAAATAATTAGTTATAAAGTAAATTCCATCTCGTCTTAACATATAATTTCCTCCTTTGAATTATTTGTTTAATATTATTGCTTTTATATTGTCTGAACTGATAGTTGTATATATTTTATTTAATGTTAGTGAAATAAAATCTGAATTGATTGAACTAATAATTTTATTCAAAGTATTAACATTTATCTTTATTTCATTACTTTCTGATACTCCGTTCCAACTTTTGAGTCATCAGATTAAATTCTGAGGCTCCTTTAGAATCATTTAATATAATTACTATATTATCATTTTTAACTTTTATTAAACAATCTTTATTCATGTCATTCAAAGTAAGTGCTATATTCATAATTCTTCTAAAAGCTTCTGCTGGAACTGAATATGTTGAAGTAGATATAAAAGCACTTAGCTTTTCAATATTATTTCTATTGATATTAGATAAAACATTAAGAAGTTCTATTTCTATATTTCCAACTTTTATTTGAAGCTTTGGAATCTGACTACTAGTAGAGAATATTTGTATTATATCTTCAGAATAATACTGTTCTAATCTAATAAGCAAATCTACATCTGTCATCAATAAGCACATTATAGGTGATTTAAATATTGTCTCTGCATAAAAATTTAAGCCACATAGGGATATTTTTTCTCCATCAAATGATAACCACTTGTCAGAATAATCATCAGACATATTTTTATAAGATTGAAGTAATTTACTAAAAGTATTTACTTTACTTTCAAAAATTAGATTTTCTATAGAAGTAGTAAAAGCTAGTTTTGTCATATTAGGAATTTTTGTAGTTAATAATAAATCACCATCCATTAGTCTAATGTAAAATTCACTGTCTTTCTTATATATCAGTATCTTCTCTCTAAAATATGGTTTTAACTTATTAAGAGTTTCTATTTTTATACTAAATATATCTTCTAATTTATGTGTATCTTCTCCTATTAGTTCTATTTTGTTTTTAAAATATGTTAAATCATTTGTAATAGATAATGTTAATGTTCTATGTAACCAATCTGGAATAAAAGATAGTGAATTACATTCTATAGATGCAGAATTTATATGAGCTATTCTAGAAACTAAATTTAAAGTCTTTATCAGTTCATCTCTATCTAGTATTATAGAATTATGCTCAGTTTTAAGATATTCTAAGTCTTGCATTTAACTCTCCCTTCTATACTACATAAAAATAGTAGTATACAATTTATTTATATACTACTATGTTACTTTGTTTAATTATTCTACTGAATTATTCTGAGATTGCTTTTCTGATATTTGAACTAAAGCTGAATTTTGGAACATCTTTTGCTGGGATGTCTATCTCTTCTTTAGTTGAAGGATTAACACCTTTTCTAGCAGCCCTGTGTTTTACTTCGAAGTTTCCGAATCCTACTAATGAGATTCTATTTCCTGCTACTAATTCTTCAGTAATAACTTGAACGATTGCTTCATATACATTAGAAGCTTCTTTCTTTGATACGTTTGCTTTTGTTGCTACTGCATCAATAAATTCACCTTTTCCCATTTTTCCCATAATGGTACCTCCTTTATTTTATTTAATATATAATAATATGCTATTTGCATATATTATCAGATTGATTGAAACTATCTTTTGAGAAAGTTCTTCTTATTATTTTTTCAGGATTACATGCATTTATAAATTCTATTGTTTGTTGTTCTAAATCTTTAATTTCAAAATTAAATTCATGTTTACCTTCTAATATTTCTTTTATGTTAGTTGCTGCCCATTTCACAAAATTTACTGGAACTCCTTGGGCTATGCATTGAATATAAGGTGCTTTAGAATCATTTACAAATTCAAATTCTTCAGGATAGCCCATAAGTCTAGCATATTCTCTAACTGTTAATGGTCTATTGTATGCCGGATGAATAAATTCAATTACTGATGCTAAACTAGGAGCTACAGAATCTAATTTTAATCTACTAGGAGACTTTTCAAATGCTCCTTTTCCAGCTTCTAACTTTTCTTTTAACTTAATAATAGTTTTAACTTTATCTTCTGGTACTCCCATAAGTTGTAATGACTCTTTAGAATATTTAGCTAAAGCCGTCATAATAGATTCTCCAGGAGATACTTGACCATAAAATTGTTCTAAATCTTTACAAGTTCTTTCTGGAACTAATTCATCTTCTGAAACTGATATTTTATCGTCAAATTTAGCAAATATATCTCCCACAGTTACTCTATGACTTTCATAATTTAATTCAGGTATTCCTAAGCATATTTCTTTCTTAAAGCCTAATATCATAGTTCTTTGTCTTTTCATAGGAACTTCATGATTACCAGCATAGTCTCTTAATATTATTATGTAATATTCACTACCTAAAGTTGAAACTAAATAATCTAATATAACTTTACCTCTACTAATTAAAGTAGGAGCATTCTCCATTAAAAATGATTTCGGTTCTACGTAATTCACCATATTTATAAAATTGTACATATATTTATTTACTTCATTGTTAGCTGAAGCATTTCTATTTATATTAGAAAGTCCGACTACATGGAGGATTACCGAATAATAAGTCATATTTTTGTTGATGTAGATAATTCTTATATGTAGTATCATCCCATTGTTCTGGCTTTATAATCGGTATTTCTGGATAGTTGTGTATAAAATGCTTAGCATTCTTTTCATTCATATCATTAGTTAATTCTAAAACTCTATCTACTTCAAATCCAGCTCTCATTACTCCTATAGACATACTTCCACAAAATACATACATTCCTAACGCTTTCATAGTTACCTCCTATATAAATTTTGCACCTGTTTGTATTCCAGTATCTATCTCTTCTTTTTTCTCTTTATATCTAATATCTAAGCTTAATACTATTGTATGAGGAAACTCCTCATCTCTTCTAATTTTTAAGTCAGTTAACTCTACATCTAGAACTTTATCAGACAAATGCAAATTGTAATTTGGGTCTGCAAAATTAGTATATTTTACTTCATATATGTCTGTATCTGTTTTAATTCTTACTATATCATGCTCTAATAATTTAAAAGCCATACCTCCAAAGTCTACTGCTCCATTTTTATTTATATGATATCTTAACTCATTTATTGTCATTATTTCCTCCTTCTATAAAGCCATAAGTATTCAAATACTGTTTTATAATATTAACTATGTCATAGTATCTATCTCCAAAGACTTCTTTTCCTCTAGCTTCTTGAGATTTAATAAACTTATAAATACCTATAGACTTATCATAACTATTCATATTTTTCAATATACTTTCTACATTTACATCTAATTCTTTCTCTAAAATAACTTTTTCTTTAAATACTTCTTGACCTGGAGCTACTGGTATCTGCTCATATTTCCAAGATAAATCTTCTGTGTTAAATACTGCTACTTGAGGTATTCTATTAACTTGACAAGTATGTGAAGTACCTCTCATTAAACTACCTGGTCTAATTATTTTAGTTCTTCTATTATAAGCTAATGGATTATCTATTTCTAATATGCTATAAGGAGTGTGGTCATGACCTAAAACTACAGCATCATATTTACCTAGTTGATTATTTATAGCATCTATAGTTAAATTCTCATTGCCTTTAGTACCATAAAAACTATCTTCAAAAAATGAATGAGCTACTATAATATTATAACATCCGCTTGGATTTAATAATTGAGGAAAATCTTTACTGTAGTCTACTCCATAAATATTTAAAATCATCGTAGTAACTGTACTACTGTTACTAGTACTTCCAGTTAAAACTTTAATAGGTATCTGTAAAGTATCTAAATGTTCTACTCCAGCTTTTAATAAATTATCTAATATTGTAGTGTTATTAACATCTTCATTTCTAAAATACATATCATGATTTCCTACAATAGTATAGGTTTTTCTAGTATTCATTAAATCTATAATGTCATTATAAAATTTAGGAGTTCCAGCCATCATAGATAAAGCTGATGAATGAAATACGTCTCCTGTAATTATTACTATGTCATCTTCATTTGCTAATTCATTGTATATGTAATTTAGCTTCTTATATTGTAGTTCTCTATACTCTTCATTAGTCTCTTTACGAGAACTTGGACAGTTTGCTGTTAAATGAGTATCACCAACAAATATTATTTTCATTTACATTCCTCTCTTTCTCTAATTATATTGTCTAAAACTTGTATTCTGTTAATAAGAGCTTTAGTATCATTATATAATATTATGTTATCTTCATCTATAAAGTCAGCTCCTTCAGAGTTTACCATATATCTTATTTTATTGTCTTCTCCTACAGATATTTCTATTATAGTATCAGAATATACAGTTACTTCTCCAGAAGGTCCTTGAAAATGGTCAGTATAAATAGATTGCTCATATACTATCCAAACTCTATCTCCCACATTATATTTTGTTTCTATCTGCATGTTATAAACCTCTCTTTATTAGTTGTTCTTCAAAATGTTGGTCACATTTTACTGTAGTTGAAAAATGATTATAATCTTCACCTTCTGTAAAGTATTTTGCTTTCGTATCTTGTATTATTTTACTATAAGCTTCTTTTAATCTACAAACATTTTTATGCATACAAGTTTCACATTTATCTGTATATACTTTCATTAAATTTACCTCCAATCTTCCAATAATGGTAATTCTTTTACTTTATCTTTAGGGAATGTTAATTCCTCTACTGATAAACTTGGTTTTATAACTAAAACTCTAGATACGCCAGATTTAGTTTTAATTTTTAATACTTCCCCTTCTTTTAAAAATCTATCTGTTTTATAAGTATACTTAGTAGCATTACCATAAATTTCTACTCTAAAATCAGCATTTTCTAATATTCTAGGGTCATCAAAAGGATACCATTTGTTTTCGAAAATCACAGATATATAATTATATATCTTTGGTTCCTCATTTAATTCTGATTCATTCTCGTTATTTTCTGTTACCATTTTATACTCCTCCTAAGTTATATTCTTTAACAAATTTTCTAAATCCCCAAAGTTCAAATTCTTCAGTTATTATATTAAATGCATTATCTACTAACGCTTCATCTTCTACATTAAATGATATTTTAGACAGCTTCATAATTCTATAGTTATTATAGAGTTTAGTAAAAGTCTCTCTGTCATTAACTATTTGATTTAACCACTTTTCATGAGATTTTTTAGTAATTCTATGCTCTAAATGCTCTAATAACAAAGCTGCTAAATTGTCTTCTTTTTTAACCATCCAAAAATCATAATAGTCTTGACATAACTCTTTAAGTAAATCTTTAGGGAATCTCTTTATAGGAGCATCTAGATTATCAGAACCATCTCCTTTAAATGCTCTATAAAATGGTAAACATACTGGTTTTATATCTTCAAAATTCTTTTTATAATACTCAGAATCTGAAGTAACTATCTCTTGAGGTCCTTTAAGTGTAAATTTATGTGCTATAGTTATAAATTCATCTAAAGATTGACATAAATCCTTATCAGTAGATAATATGTAACAATGTATGTTATTCTCACTACAATGTTTAGCTGCAGAAAACATTATATCATCTGCTTCATAGTTAGTTCTAGATAAAACATGTACATTCTGTAGTTCACTTATTAAAGGGTTTATAGCTCTATCTAATAAGTCATGTATACTTATGCCTCCATCTTCTGAATGTCTGTTTGCTTTATAGTTCTCATTTAAATTTTGTCTAAAATTAGATTGTAAATCTCTACATAAATAAACTTCATAATTTAAAGTTAATAACGTTTTAATGTTTTGACATATACCAAATAAATGTCCGTTAGGTATACCTTGAGATGTTTTAAATTTATCTGGCGTAAATACAAAAGCGCTTCTATATGCAATATTGCTTAAAGGTCTACGAAAACAGGTATTCTTTTATTTTGATTATATCTTTCTATTATATAATCTTCATTATAACAACTATTATTCATAGATAATCATCACCTCTTTCTTGGTCTAACTGCTCCAAATCTCCAATCTTTATTATTAGATAGAAAGTTCAAAGCGTCTTCTTTTTTCATAAATTTATTTTCTTTTTCATTGGTAATCCATACTCTTCCAGTGTTACTCTTAGATGTGTTATTTCCTATTTTATTTTTATGTTCTTCTGATAGTGTTCTTCCTAGTAATGGAGAGGGACTATTTTTATATCTGTTTTTTTCTCCAATAGATATTTTATTTTTATGTTCTTCTGATAATGTTCTTCCTAACAAGTGTTGTCTATTCAATTCTCCCACTCTTTTTCTAACATCTTCCGGAAGTATTATACCTAAACCCTTTCCTTTTCTACTTTCTGATATTTTTCTTCTATGCTCTTCTGTAAATATTCTACCAGAATTAGCTTTAGATATTTTATCTTTTGTTTCTTGCGATACTTTATAGCCAAGTTTTCTAGGTTTACCCCAAAAGTATCCACCTCTAGCTACATTATAATAATTTTTATCTTTTACTGCATTATAAAACTTAATCCAATAAATTTCTTGCTCATTAAGTTCTTCCTTGCTAT
Organism: Bacilli bacterium; assembly: GCA_017406955.1. GTDB lineage: Bacteria > Bacillota_I > Bacilli_A > RF39 > UBA660 > CAJMSU01. Next base: position 57,190 of record JAFQXM010000001.1, read on the forward strand.
AGCATTCTTCTATAATTCTCACATCAAAATTTTCTTTACCATACTTCTCTACTGCTTTAGCTATTATTACACCGCTACCTAAATATTGTTTATTCAACTTAGAAGACTTATGCTGACCTATATATTTTTTACCATTTACTAAATTAGTTGTTTCATAAATATAACCATACATTATATATTACCTCCTAATGTAATATATAACTTATCATAAAATGTCTATATTGCTCAAATCTATAAATACAGGTATTCTTTTATTTTGGTTATATCTTTCTATTATATAATCTTCATTATAGTTTTCCAATTAAATTACCTCCTATGTACAAAAACTTGTCATAAATTTATATTCGCTTAAGTCTATATTTTTATTTATTTCTATATACTTTGATGAATTATTATCTTTATTATTTTTAATATATTTAAATTCTAAATAACAAATCACCATAAATCTTCTGAAAAAAGCTCTTTACTATATTTAATTCGTTCTTTATAGAGCTCTTTAGAAATTTGCTTATATCTATATGCATATTCTAAAGCTTGAACTCTATTCAAGAAGTCTCCATCATCTGTAAGAAAACCTTGAATGCTATTTTATTAAAGAAACCTTTTTCATGAGAATTTATAATATTATTATGTCTTTTTCCAATATAAATCACTTTCTCTTTAAATATAGCCGATGCAATTATCATAATAGCACCTCCTATAATAGTAGATAAGAGAGGAATAAACTATTTCCTCTCTTCTATAAATAGTACCATTTCATATTCAGGTATTATATCTTCTTTTATAACTTCATAATCTTCTAACGAGTTTATTGAAATTGTAAAATCATTACCTGAAGCCAATCTTATACTACAAGATAATGAACCTCCATCTTTAAGATGTTGTATTATCTCAGCTTCTGAAAAATCTTTTGCGTTCATCTTATTACCTCCTATATTTATACTATGTTTATATTATATAATATCTTTTTAAGATTGTAAATAAGATTTCTAAAATTCTATAAGTCCTGATATCTGATCTACTATATTACCTAGTTTTACTTCTAATTCATCTATATTCATATAATCTTGAGTATTAGATACTGGATAGTCCCCAGATTCTCTATACTTATCATAATCTTCCTCAGTTAAAACTTTACCATCTTTAACTACTATAATAGAGTCGTCATATATTTTTCTATTATATACTGCACTTCTAAAATTTATTAAATCATATAGTGCAGAAGCTAGTTTATGTCTATTAACTACTAAATTAACCTCATCTCTATCTTCTATATCATCAAACTCAAAAGTAACTTTCGCCATTCTAATAACCTCCTGTAAGTTTTTTCTTATTTTCTACCCATTCATTTACGTTAAATGTTTTATATTCATACTTATCTAATCTTACAATTACTCTTTTTATTCCAGAGTTTATAATCATTCTTTTACATAATGCACATGGTTCTGGGTTATCTACATATTTTTTAATTTGTTGTGAAATATATGGAGAAAATGGAACGTTCTCTGCTCTTTTAGAAATAAACTGTTCTTCTAAACCTACTAAATATAAATCTGAATCTATCATCTGTTCTCTACTTGCATGAATTATACAATTTTGTTCTGCATGAACAGATAAACAATTACTATAATCAGTGCCTCTTTCAGCTTTTTCTCTTAAACAGTAACCACACTCTAAACAGCTTTCTACTCCTCTACTAGCTCCATTAAAACCAGTAGATATAATAGCATCATTTTTAACTATTATAGCTCCATATTTTCTCTTTAAACATGTTGAACGTTCAGTAACTGTTTCTGCAATATTTAAATAGTAATTTGTTTTATCTATTCTCTTATTCATTATTATATTCCTCCAATAAATTTTTATATTTTTCTTCTTCCTCCATATAGAATATAGTTTTATTATGTTCTTTAGCAAATTCTATCTCAGACTTAGTTGATTCTCCTATATAATTATCTTTATTTATAACATATATAGCATCTGATATTCTAATTTTGTCCTTATGTATTTTATCTAATTCTATTTTCTGTTTTTCTGTAATTTCAATATCAGTATTATGAACAAATACTCCTACAGATAAAACTATCCAACCTTCTAATGTTAATTCTTGTTGTTTTCTAATAAAGTCATCTTTAAACTTAGTACTACCGCAAAGAGTTATAACTTTATGTCCTCTAGGTCTATATTTTATTTTATCGAAAGATACTCCGTCTTTTTTCAGTTCTTCTAAATATTCTTCTGGTTTGTATTCTCCAGTTCTATATAAATCTAAAGTTACAAATAAGTCTTCCATAAAATCTGGAAGTGTCTCTGAATTAAGAAGAGTAGATTCACAATATTTAGCTGTATATGCTACTGCTATCATAAAGTTATCTATAGAATTAGCTAATTCATCTTGATATCTAGCTTCATATTCTTTTCTTAAAAGAAAACTTATTTGATTTTCATAATTTTTTGCCCATTCAGCTAAATGTTTTTTGTCTTTCTCTCTTGCAGCTTTCTCTAATCTTCTTAACTCATTTCTATTCACTTTAATCCTCCTCTACTATTACCCAATCATTAGAAAGCATATCTGCTTGACTAGCTAACCATCCTAATTGAACTCCAGAAGTTCCTACAAATGCAATAGCTGCATTACCTATGGTATCATGCTCTGCATTTACAACTTCTCCTTTTGTATTTATATAACTTATACCAGTTGCTAATTCTATATATTGATTTTTACCATTCCAACCTTCTCTTTTTACTTTATAACCTTCGTTTAAAGCTTTTATTGCATCTCCAAAATCCATTGTTAATCCTCCTTAAAATCTTTTCTTATAAATCTATTGTATATTATAGTTTTGTATTTGTCGTAATCTATAGTTTTACCAGATTTAACTTCATTTAAGAATAAAATCATTAAATCAGCTAAATCCTCAAAGTCCTTTTTATTAAATCCTTTAGTAGTCATTGCTGCTGTACCTATTCTAACTCCTGAAGATTTTAGAGGTGGTAATTCATCATTAGGTATTTGATTCTTATTTAATGTTATGTTAATTTTATCTAACTCTGTTTCTACCTCTTTACCAGTTAATCCTATAGAATGATATACATCTAACACAAACATGTGATTATCTGTTCCATTAGAAATTACTTTCCAATTATTGTCTATAAATTTTTGAGCAAAAGCTTTTGAATTGTCTACTACATTTTGAGCATATATTTTGAATAATGCTGTACTAGCTTCTTCAAAGCAAATTCCTTTAGCAGCTATAATATGTTCTAATGGTCCACCTTGAATTCCAGGAAATACTGCAGAATTTATCTTTTTAGTTAAATCTTCATTATTCCATAAAATTAAACCACCTCTAGGTCCTCTTAATGTTTTATGAGTTGTACTAGTAACTACATCTGCCCAGCCTAATGGAGATGGATGTACTCCTGCAGCTACTAAACCAGCAACATGTGCCATATCTACCATATAATATGGTTTACTTCCAGTTTTGTTATAATAATCTTCTATTATTCTAGCTACTCTTTCATAGTCTATAATTCTTGAATATGAACTTGCTCCAACTAATATCATTTTTGGGTTGTATTTGTATAATTTATTCTCAATATCTTCATAATCTATAATACCATTATCATCTAATCCATAAGAAATGATATTATAGTCTTGACCTGAAAAACTCATTTTATGTCCATGAGTTAAATGTCCTCCAGCTCCTAAATCCATACCTAAAACTGTATCACCTTTTTCTAGTAATGCTCTATAAACAGCTTGATTTGCAGATGAACCGCAATGGGGTTGAACATTTGCAAATTTACAATTAAATAATTTACAAGCATCATCTATAGCTTTTTGTTCTATCATATCTATAAATTGACATCCTCCATAATATCTTTTTCCAGGATAGCCTTCTGCATATTTATTAGTTAATATACTTCCTGCTGCATCTAAAACTCTTCTACTTGGGAAGTTTTCTGATGCGATCAATTCAATATTGTTACTTTGTCTATAGTCTTCTTGTTTTATTAGTGCTTCATAACTAACTGTTTCATAATCTGTTTTTTCTAACATAATTATTCCTCCTTATTATTTTTATTAAATATATACTTATCTACCCAATAAAATATAATTCCTCCAATTAAATTAGCAATAATAGTATTTATTAGAGTAGAAAAATTTAACATACTTAAGCATAATGCTAATATTGGAGTGCTTAATTGCCATCTAAGTAAATATAACATAAATCTATACTTTTCTTTCATTTATATTCCTCCTAATATTCAGTACTAGCTATTACCTCTGGTTTCTGCATATTTCTACCAGATTTTAAATATTTATCACAATAATTTTCAAATGAAATATATCTACATAAATTACCATCTATAATTCTAACATTATTAAACTGATTTTTTCTATCTTTAATAATAAGTTCTTCAAAATCCTTTATATAAAATAGATAAGAAAGCGACTCAAAATCATCATCTTCATCACCTATCTCATCCCACATTCCCTCATTTCTGATGTCTACATATTTTACATTTAAATTATCAGTTTCATCATACCCATATTCTTTTCTGTACCAGTTTAATGTTTTCTCATAATCCCAAGGAGAAGCTATTATATCACATTCTACTTCTAAAATTAGAATTGATTTTAAAACTTGATATAAATAATTTGATTTAGTTCTATTCATTAAAGGCTCCATAATTTCTTCTTTTTCTATCATACTTCTCTTACCTCTCCATCTTTTACTTCGTACTTGTAATCCGCAATATCAATAAATCTAGGGTCATGAGCTACTAGTACAAAATTAAAATTATATTGTTTAGATAATGCGTCTACTAACTCTTTAAAATAAGACAGGTACTGTGACGAAAGTGTACTCATGGCCTCATCCATCACTAAAATAGGAGCTAATTTATGATACATTATAAAGTACACTTGTAAAACAAATCCTATGACTCCTTGTATTCCAAAGCCATTATTCTTGATATCAGTAATTATTTCACCTTCATCAGTATCTTCTTTCAAAAGAATATTTAAACAATTACCATTTCTAAACTCTGATATCTCTAATTTTATAGAATAGTTCTTATCATAAAATATAGTTTTAACTGCAGAGTCTAACAATTTTTCTATATGTTCTATATGCTGTCTACTAATTAACTCTATAATTTCCTTTAAATAATCAATTGCATCTTCATAGTTTTTATGTTTATTTAATAAAGACTTTAATTGATTTTCATACTCTAATCTTTGATTCTCAGCTCTCTCTTTTATTTGTTTAGTTGTTTCGTACTCTTGTCTTTTCTTAAGAGCTAAATTATAAAATGTTTCAAAATTATCTATAGTCACCCTATTCCTCCATTCTAGTATACATTTATCTATAAATCTTAAAATGCCTTTGTATACACCCTTCATACTACCATAATCACTAAGCCATATACAATCGTCAAAATCAGCTTCATCTACTGTATCATGATTTGCGATTCTAAGCTTAGTTTTACTACCATTTATATTTAAAGTAAAATACCAAGCTTCAGACTTTCTAGATTTGTACCAATAGTCTTTTAGCTCTGTTTTTAAATCTTTTTCTGCAGCTTTTAAATAGCTACTTATATATAGTCTTAGATTAGAGTCTTTTGACATATATTTATTCCATCTTTGTTGATACTGCTTTAAACTACTGACACTATTCTTTTTAAATTTTATTTTCTGTTTAGCGAGAGTATTAAAATGACTTTCACTCAGTTTACTTTCGTATAAAAACACCTATACAGATTGTGCTTCTGCAAAGTTATTTAAAGCCGAAATAATCTCGCTATTTAATTCAGCTATTTTCTTTTCTGCTTCTTCTATACTATCTAATTTATATTTATCTTTTAACTCTTGTAAAATCTTCTCTTTAGCATCATTTAAAGATTTTATTTTAGTTTCTGCTACTATCTTACTTTCTTTAAAACTATCTCTCTGTGTTTGTATTTCATTAAGAAGTTCTATTTGTTGCTCTGATGTAAGAGAGTTAAATTTATCTTCTACAGAAACTCCATCATTCACTAACATTTTCTCTATGTACATGTTCTCCTCCTATCTTTTGTCCACATAAAGGACAAACTTTAATATTTCTTCTAATTTCATCTAACTCTAATTCTTTTCGGTTTAATTCTTCTATGTTATTCTGTTCTTTTATAATAGTTTCATTCATATAGTCTACGTTAAACTTAATATTTTTAAGTTCTACTAATAAACTTAAGTTATCTATAATTGTATTACTTGGAATAGCTTTCTCTAATTTCAGAATGGCTTCTGAAGTATTTTCTATATCTATTTTAATATTATTATATGATTGAACAATATTTCTTAGATTTTTATTCTGATGAATATCAATATTTTTCAATATATTTTCTTTATTAGATATAATATTTCTTAACTCTGTTTCATTATGTTCTTCTAAGTTTAATGAATTCCATTCTTTTACTTTATTTCTTATATCGATCATTTCTTTTAATTTATCTTTTATTAAATAATCTAAAATATTATAGCTATCGAATTTCCCTAAATCTTCTAATAATTTAGGTCTAGTTTCTTTTATTTCATTTTCAGCCTCTGTATAAGTATCTACTAAATGTTTTACAGATTTATATTCATCATATTTTTCTTTCATGTCTATAACTCTATCTGCATTTTCTAGCATAGTTTTAGTTTTATCTAAAACACTTTGTTGTTCTTTTATCATATTTTCTGTAGATATAATACTTCCTTGAACTATGTCTGCTTCTCTGTTTATTTGTTGTCTATCTGACACCATAGATTTTAAAACTGATGAAAGTTGATCGTTTTCTCCAGAGTCTACTATAAATTTAAATAATTCTCCAGCACTTTTATCTAAAAGAAATGGCTTGTCCATCTGGTCCCAAAAATTCAATTGAATTTTATTACCATTTAGTATAACTTCTTTTATGTTTAAAGCTTTTTTAACCTCTTCTGGAGTGTTTAAACCGGAATTTTGAATACTTTTCTCCATCTACTACATATCTAGTATTACCTTCTTTTTTCTGATATATAACTGTGTGATTGTCTTTTTGAATTCCTACAATATATGAGTCTGCTCCATTTCTTATAGGAGTAGTACCTGACTCTGTATATATAGCTGCTTTCATCGCTTTTATGATACTAGATTTACCATTATTAGAGGGACCTACTAAAACAGTAAGTCCTGGTTTAAAATCTAGAACTGCTTGTCTTATAATTTGATAGTCTTTTATAGATAATTTCAACGATTTTACCTCCTCTAATAATTTTATGTTAATATATCTCTACTGAATCTAATTTATCTTCTATTGATTTATTGTCTTCTTCATCTTGAATTGCTTTTAAATATTCTTCTATATCTTTAATAGCTTTATCTACTTCTTTAGCATTTATAAATTCAGTACCAGAGTTCATTTCTTTAACTATTTTCTTAGTTCCTATATTATAATATACTCCATAACCTTGTCCATAAATATCTATACCTCTCATAAAATATACATTGCCATTCATAGAAGTAACTACTTTTTTATCTTGTAAATTTTTAGGTAACATAGATAAATCATCTAAAGTATACTCTACATCTAATATTTCAGATTCTCTATCAGTATTTATCATCCAGTCATTTGGAGTAAATAAATTATTGATAACTTGATAATTATCTATGATTGTTTGTAACAAATTATCTTTGCCAACATATTTTATTTCTTCAAATAAATTAGGATGTCTTAAATAATAAGTTCTGCCTTTAGCTTCTATATAACAATCATCTTCTGTAGGTTTTCCAGACTCAAATATCTCTTTATAAGTTAAAATATTTGAAATACCTTTACCATATCTAATAAAGAACGGAGTTTTTACTTTTCCTGTTATATATCTTGATTTTACTATTTGAGCATATACTTTTTGTCCAATAGGTTTGTTGTTATAACTTTCTGACTTATCTGAATATTTATAGAACTGAATAACTATATCAGAATATTGTATAGGAGCTTCTCCACCTTTAGGTGCTTCTTTAGGTGCTCCAAAACTAAATCCTCCAATCTCTTTGGCTGTATGATTTAACAATATAAAGTTTACTTTTCTAGAATCTTGTTCTGCTAAAACATTCATATTTTTCATTAACTGTCTTAGCTTTTGTGCTTCTCCTCCAACTCTCATATTTTCAATGTTATAAGCATCTTTACCCATATACATTCCAGAGTCTATTACTGAAAGAGTGTCAATTACTATAATAGAAAAATTCTTATTCACTAGTTCTTGAATTAAATCGTTAATTTCATGAAAAGTACTTTTTCTAAATACCATAAAACAACCGCCTTTACTTCTATCAGTGTTGTTATGATATGGAAGAACTCCAGTAGATTCCATAATTGCAGTATTTATTCCTCTATCTGCATCAATATATGCAATGTCTTGTCCTTGCTTTAATAAATCTGCACATATATCTTTTAAACATACTGTAGATTTACCAGTTCCAGAACCAGCTGCAATATGTACTATACTACCTTTAGGTAGTCCTTGACCTCCTAACAAGCCATTTAAGACTTTATTCTTTATAGGGTAATACTCTGTTTTACTGAATGGATTATGTTTTAATAAATCTGCTAAATCTTTTTCATTCATAATTTACTACCTCCTTATAATATTTATTATGCTACTGATTGAAAAATCTTTCACCATCACGTTTTACTTGATCTCGGTACTCTTTCAGTTTCATTTCTTGTTTTGCAGTAAAGCTATATCTATAATCAAATTCTTGCCAAAATCTATACAAATAATACTCATAATCTCCATGTTCTATCTTATCTTTATTTTCTTCACTATATTTCTTCCACCATTTATCATAGCATTCTTCTTTAAATTTTCTTTGTGCTGCTTTTAATTCTTCATACTGTTTAGCTATTAGCTCTTCTTCTCCTTTTTTCATTCTTTTTTCCCATTCATCAAATTTCTTGTACTCAGCTTCTTTTCTATCTTCTACTTCATTAAAGTCAATCCCATGTTCATAATTATAAATATAGCTATCTGCTGGGTCTCTATATGGTTGTGCCATAACGTTTCCTCCTTTAACTGTTATAGTGTTAATATGCATTAAATGAAAAACTTGCAAAATCTGAAAACATATTTTCACCGTCATCATAATTCCATTTAATATCGTATGCGTAAGACGGTTTATCGTAGAATTTACATTTGTTATTAGATATAGAATCTCTTGTATCTAAAATTGAAAGTTCTTTTATATAATTTACATAGTCAGATTTTTTGTACCTTTCATCTTGATAAACCTTTTGTAATACTTCATAGTCATAGAAAAAGTCTGGGCATTGAATATTATAGTATGTTTGGTTAGTCCTCTTTTTATTTCTTAATTTTTCTATATAACTTGTACAATCTATATCTAACATTTTAGCGAACTTTAAAACTAAACCATCAAAGAAGTCTTCACACTCACCATATATTAACAAAGTACCAGAAAATACTTTCTTTAAATCATTTCTAAAGGTTACCCAACTATCTAAATTAAAGAATTTTTTCCAATATTTCAATATTCGTTTTAATAAAGAACCGTCATTAAATATTTTATTGATATAATGATATGAAAAAGCACCGTAATCTTTCAGCATACTTTTCAAAGTTATATCTTTCTTTTTACTGAAACTTGAATGTATTCCACCGTTTATAATGCATCTATCTACCATTATCTTATATTTCATAAATGTATGAAGAGGTTTTAAAACATGTTTATTATATTCATATTTTTCTGCTTGTTCTTTAGTAGTTAATTTAGATAATATAAGCCAATAACCTTGAATCTCATCATTCCATCTATCACTATCATATTTCTCTGGTTTTGTGTCTATTAAAAATACTAATCTATTCCAATCAATATCATTTTTATATAAACTTAGCTCAAAAGCAGAAAATACTGTTTTCTTCTCATTAGAGCCTTTTCTAAAGAAAGTTACACTACATTTTCTTTGATTCATTTTATTTATAGCATTATCATAGCATCCATCATCTGTTTTTCCTGCATTATCAGAATTTAATCTACTTAAATCACAGTGATATATTTGATATACATATATACCTTTGCTTAAATCTAATTTAAATTTTCTTAACATTTTTGCTATTTCTTTAACGTTTTTAGTACTATAAAATTTACCTTTCGTGTCAAAAAACTTAAAAGTAGTATCTTTTATTTTTGATTGATATGTTAATTTTTCAATTAAATCTTCTACTCCCTTATAATTTTTAATAATTTTTATAGGTTTTGAATTACGTATTTTTCTTCCTCTAGAATCTACAGGGAATATAAAAGTTTTAACTAAATCAGAATAATCTTTAGAAACGTTCTTTGGTTTAGTCTTTCCAGGTTTACTTCTTGTTTTTCTCATACTTATAGCTTTAGGTGTGTTTGAATATTCTATTACTTTTCCAGTAGATGTAGTGTAAAAATTATTTTCTTCAGACATGTTTTAAATCTCCTTTGAATTTTCTATATTATATTTTATGTTAATTGCTTGTAATTTTCTCTATTAAATCTCTGTCAACTAAATCTCTAAATAAAGATCTCTAAGTATTGGTACTCTACGTGTACGTGTATATTTTCTAAAATAATAATAATAATAATAAGTAAATCTATAATAATAAATATAGTAGAGAATATATATTTAAGATCGTGTGTTACCGTTTCGGTAACTAAAAATCTAAGAACTATTTTTTCACAAAATACAATAAATTCTTAGATTAAAACTTGATGATTTAATAAATATTATGTTAAATTTTTCTAAAGTCAAAGTTTTATATAAAATTATATATTAGTTCATAAATGAGCTCAAAAGAAAGTTAGAAATTTTATTCTAACTTTCTAATTATTTTATTTGAGCTATAAATTAGATTTGTTTATATTGATAATCTATAGCTTTAGTTTCTACATTAGGTGGAATTATATCTAAGAATTGTCTAGGTAAAACTTCTATTAAATCATCAGTAAATGTTGGTAAACCTACTTCTACATATCTAATAAAATCAAATTCATTTAATATATCACTACCTATAACACTTGCAAAGATAGGGTCTCCTAGTTTTAAATAATTATCTCTAGCATATCTTTTTAGAATGAATTCTTTTACTTGAGTAGCTATGCTTTCAAATCTAATATCTCTAGAGTCCATATAAATTTCTATATAAATCTTAGGTTCTATTATCTCTACATCATAATAAGTAATCCATAAAGAGTGTAGTCTTCTAGAATCTATAGTTTCTCTTAGTTGTTGACCAGCTTCAGTTAAAACTTGAGTTTGTTTAAAGAATATAGATATTTTAGACAGAGGCGTAGGCATAAAATCTCTCCAGTTATTACACATTGTAACAATTACATCATCTCCACTGATGTTAACTGTGTAAGTAAATTCTTCAGAACTGCCAGGAATAGTATCAACATATTTAGGTAGAAAACTAGTTACAGTTTTAAGAGTATCTACACCTAAAACTATATCATCTACATCAGTATAAGTAATTCCATAACCAGCTAAAATTATTTGATTTCCAGTTATACTAGCTTGAGCAAATTGTTCTACGTTTTCAGCAACATATTGCATATCATTCCAGTTCCAATCTTCTCTAAATTTTATTATAGTATTTCTGTATTTATTATTTTCAGGATTTTCTTCATCATAATCTACGCAGTCTGGTAAAACATAGATATTAACTTTATAAGCATCATTTACATAACCACCAGGTCCAGGCGTAGGTTGTATTAACCCAGATGAAGGGTCATTATAATCTAAAGCTCTAACATCAGCTATTCCATCTGTAAGTCCTCCAATAGATTCAAAATCATCTAAAGTAACTAAAGTATTCATAGTTCTTGCATGTATAGGAGCACTGTGCTTTATCTCTTCTAAAGTTTCAGGGTCATAACCTTCTATAGATTGACTATTAGATATTATTCTAATATTAGATTTTTCTGTACAAGCAGTTTCTAAAGTTTGAATTTTATTTTGACCAACTCTTCCAGCTTTACCATTACTAATTAAGTAAGTAATTTTCATAGATGTTGCAGCAGTTACTACGTCTGCCCAGAATGCTGGTAATTGTAAATAAATATATCTATCTTCACTACAGTGAACTGAAAATTCTAATCCACCAGTATTTATAGTAACGTCTTCTACAGCTTTATACTCTTGATTATCTATAAATAGCTGAACTGTATTAAATGCTATCGCATAGTCTGGTAAAACTACTCTTCCTAAATCTGTAATATCTCCTAATTCAAAAGTAAACTCTTTAAGAGTTCCTTCATAAGCATCTACATTGCAAAGATTATCTGTAAATATTGCATCTTCTAATGTTGTATAAATATAGTCAGTTCCAGTAGAAAAAGTACTACCTCTAGGAAATACAGTTCCATTAGGAATTTCTCTTTCTACTAAATTGCCCTCATCATCTTCATCTTGTATAGCTCCTAACCATATATTAGTTTTAGCTGACATATAATGTCTAGGTTTATAACCTATCAATCTACAAAGTAATAATGCTGAAGCTCTTTCTCTACAAGTAGAAAGATATAATTCTGCTATAGATTTATCAACGTTATAATTCTGCATGTCTGCTAAATAAGACATTAGTTTTAAAATTACTACTCCTATATCAGAGTCTGAAAAATCATTCCATCTACCTTCAGATAATTGTTCTGCTTGAAGCTTTAAATATTCTAAGATAGTAGAATAACTTTTTCTATTATATGGAAGCTTTAATTTATCAGCATCAGTAATTTCAAAAACATTAAAGAATTGTTTATATAGATCTCCAGCTAATAATTTAAGTTCTTCATTATCTCTATCTTGTGCATAATCTATAATAAATTGTAAAACTGATAAAACACTTCCTAAATCATCAGGAGTAATTAAAGTGTATCCATCTTCATCTATCCAGTCTCTAGCCATTATTCAGTACCTCCTTCTCCATTTATAAACTCTAAAGTAACATTAGATGCTATATTAGAGTATTCTATTCTATAATATAAATATATTCTAATTGTAACATGTTCATATTCTATATCTATTCTATCTATTGATAATTCAGGAAATTTTTCTTCAAAAACTCTATCTATTTCGTATCTAATCATAGATGCTGTAGCTGAAGTTTTTCCATATTTTAAAAATTTATAGATATCAGAACCCATGTTAGGGTTTCCAGGTTGTGTACCTCTAGAAGTCATTAACTCTATTCTAATATTTTCTTCTATTTTTTGAAGATTAGACTTTTCATTCCAACCTCCATTATCACTAAATAATTTTGGAACTAAAGCAGCTCCTCTAGCATTATATAAGTTAGCTTTGCCCATATTTTACCTCCTATCTATTAAGTACTCCTCCCTCAGTATATAGTGAAGTTATTTCAGGTATTCTAATAATTTTTCCAACTTTAAATTCAAACAGACTTTTCATATTATTAGCTGAAAGTATTACCCAAGCTAACATTGGATTATTATATTGTCTATAAGCTACTAAATCTGGACGGTATTCTTCTCCAGCTTCTATTTTACGAACAGTATCTCCATCAGATTCTGGTATATAAATATCAGCTATTCTCATATTTCTAATTACAGTATTACCGTCTATTAAACTTAAATTAGTTTTAGAAGAATATCTGTCTTGAACTACTTCTTCAGTAGGTTGTATAACTCCAGTAACTTGACTAGGGTCATACCAAGTTTTTCCTAAATTAGTTAAAGCCATTAAAATTCCTCCTTTCTGAGGTATCAGAATAAAATCTGAGTCATTTTTATTATCATTTAATATAATTTATTATTCTTCTATCAATTTTAAAGAATCGTTTCTTATACAAATTAACTGAATTGATATTGGTTTATTAGATATTGCAACTGGTGAAAAGTAATTTACTTTTAAAATTTGAACATCTTTTGTATATTTAAAACCGCTTACTGGTGTTAATTGAAGTCCTATTATATCATCTGGTATTTCAAAATTAACATCTATACAAGTATAATTTTCAGGTATATTTATTTCTTTACTAAGTTGTCCATAACCATTAGCTGTAGTGCTTAATGAATAATCTTCAATATCTACGTATTTTATTATAGGATTTTCTTCTACATTAGGTGTATATGTTCCAGCAATCAATATCAATTTCTTATTTTCTAAATAATCTGGAGCATTTTCTAAATGAGTTATCAATCGATGACCTTCATAATCTATCTCATAGTTTATTTCGGGTATTAGTAGTTGACCTCCGTAAAATAGAAGTGTTGACCATTCATTAGAATCTATTTTACCATCTATTATAAATGATTGATTAGAACTATCTACTTGAGGAGTTAAATCAAATATACAAGTATTTTTAGATTTAGAGTGTGTTATTATTATCAATTGTCTATTCTCTTCTTTATCTACTGGCTTTATTAAAGTTAATTCTAGCTTATGATTATTATAATCTATATTATAGTTTACTCCTTCAGTTAATTGTTGACCTCCATAAAATACTAAATTTGACATTGAAGTTCTAATACTACTATCTATATCAAAAGTCATATTATCATCAACCATTTGTTCGGTTAAATCATAATAATTATCATCTTTATTTAAAGTTACTATTGATAATGTTTTGTTTTCTTCATTATTAGGTGCTTCATCTAAATAAGTTATTAAAGTATTAGTTCCAAAATCCATAGAGTAACAATTCTCTTTTAATAATACTCCTCCATAAAATACCAATATTAAATCTTCAGGAGTTATATTAGAATTAAATTGGAATCTTTGTTTAATGCCATCTATTTGAGGTGTTAAATCATAAGTTTGACTTGGCCAACCTCTTTGTTCTATTGAAGTTAGTCCATCTATTTCTACTACATCTGCAGAAATATGAATTTTTCCATCTACTATTTCAATAAATTCATTTTCATTACCTAGTCTTATATATCTATAAATATTATCTGAATATTCTTTATCATGTCTTCTTTCTAAGGGGGTTCCAGAGGGGTCATCTACTCCCATTACAAATACTTGTCCTGCAGCATCTATTATCCTTATAGCTTCTTTTCCATCTTGGTCATCTATCTCTATAGTAGCTCCCTTAAAACTTTTAAATACAGTAGTTACTGCTTCTCCAGTTCTTTTAGTTTGAATTTTATCATTATCAGTTATATCTACATTATTTCCATTATATATGTCTGGATTATCATTATATTTCTTAGTTTTACCTATTAAAGATGGTATACCTCCAAAGTATATTGGATGTTGAGGGTCATTATATTCAAAAGTAACAAATACTCTATTACCTTTGGTTGGAACTATAAATTGTCCCATATCATTTCCAGCAGAGTTAAATACACCCGGTCTAGCCCAAGGTAAATATTTATCTGCCACAAAATATGCTTGATTTCGACTTATACCATGTATAGAAGGTATTCTTATCTTTACTCTACCTAAGTTATTAGGGTCTTTAGTACTAACTACTAAAGCTGAAAAAAATGCATTGTAATTAACTTTTTCTCTTAAATCTTTAGTTTCTTTCATTACAGTTTCATTCATATTAGATATTTTCATTTTAGATAAATCTATGTTATCAAACATTTTGTACCTCCTATTTGTATGACGTTACTATTACTATAGCATTATATTTTCTTCCGAAATTTAAAGCTTCTTGATGATTATCGAAGTAAACATCAATGATGTGCTCTTTTATAGCACTTCCAGTGTCTTCTGCAATATAATTCCCTAAAGTTTGATATTTTCCATCTGAGGTTTTAAGTTTTATAGTTACTTCTGAATGTAATGGAATTACATTAGGGTCTACTGCTATAGTTCTACCTTGAGTAGCTTTAGTGCCAGTAGCAGTATAGCCATCTGCGTTACTTCCACAACATACAGAACATCCGCAATATGCTGTAAGTTGAAAGTCTTCTCCTACAATTTTGTCTACTCTAGTCTTATAAGAAGCCAAAATCTCCTCTGTAGTAGGAGTTCCATTTTTACCACTATACTGTGTACCAGTTTCAGTATATGGATTTATATCATGAGCATAAGTTCCAGGTTTTACCTTTTCAGCAGTAAAATTATCTGCAAATGTATTTTTACTTATGTCAGTATTTTTCAATAATTTTAATGTGGTAGTATAACCGTCAGATGTTATACTATCGTCTGAACTTATTATAAAGTACTTACCAGAGCCATAATGTTTATGGCCGTCTGGTGTCATTACTACTAAATCAAGATAATTACCTGGAACATACTTGTTGTTGTATTCTCCCCATATAGTTAATGTAGCAGATAATGTTAATTCTGATATTTTATCAAAAGCTTCTCCGTAAGTAGCATTTAAAAGTGATTGTGTACTGCTAGAGTTAACTTTAATTCCAGCAACTTGTTTAAACCACCAATTAGTTGTTCCTGTGCCAGTTAATTCATTTGAATCTTCCATAGCTTTTTCAGACTTATAGTGACCTTCTGCAAAATAACCTTCAGATGTTATTAAATCATTCGTTAATAAATCTAGTGCAGACGTATCTACATAAGTTTGACCAGCTTCTTTATCACATCCAGCCATTACTAATGCTCCAACTTGATTTAGTGAAAATGATATTACATCACTATCTTTTACATAATAGCCAGTCTTTACTATTTTAGATTCTCCAGATGAGTTATAGTCTATTGCCTTAAAGCAATGTTCTCCTCTACTGTTTACATAGTATTTAAAGCCAGCGGTTCCACTTCCAGGCTTTACTGCTATTTTACATAATACGTTTGTTATAAAATCAGCTGCAGTAGTATTAGATTGAAGCATTCCAGGTTGAAAACTAGTAGCGTCTACCCATAAAGTCTCATCATATTCTCCTATTTTAAAATTACCATAGCTTTCTTGAACTTCTTTATACCATCTTTCTTGTTCTTCTACGCCTTCTCCACCAAAATCTTGTGACATTTGTTTATAATTTGCTCCTGTGTCTTCATCTCCATTATATTTTCTAATAATTCTTTTAAAGATATTAGTTGGATTTACTAGTGGTCTGTATGCCCAATTTTTTCCATCGTTATCTTCTGGAGGAATCCATTCTATTCTAGCACATATATAATCTGCATATTCATTATTTACTACATCTTCAAATCCTCTATCTAATCCACCAGCACCTAATCTACTTTTTCCATCTATTTTACAAGCTGCTCTGCTATTCGCTTTATTAACATCAAAATTATCTGGTAAATCTACTTCACAATCTACCCAGCATACTGTTTCATTTCTAAACCAAAAAGTAGCATTAGTAGAACCATCTACAGAACCAGTAGTATGAACCACTCCTTCTATTGCTAGCATAGTAGCAGCTCCAACAAATGATAAATTATAATTTGTACATATTCCAGTAAAAGTGATAACATTTTTACTATTCCAATTTCCAGTAGCTCCATATTGAATTGATATAGGTGTGTTTTTAGTACCATATAAAGCTGATTCTAATTTCCATGCTGTTTCATCAAATAGTTCTAAAGTAAATTTGTTTGCTGCATCACCTATTACTCTAGACACTTTTAATGAGACTACGTTTTTCTTATTGTTTTTAACTGTAACTGATTGTCCATTTATAGTTATTAAGATTTGTACTGCTGCAGTATTATCAGCCATAATATGTCTCCTTTCTTTAATCATCAGAATAAAATCTGAGTCATTATAAAACTTAGTTTATATAATTTTATTAACCATTTCTGCTAATCCAAGTAGCTCCCGGTATTTGTTGGCTTAGCCTAGTATTAGTAAATGAAAGTTCAACATTACATCTTATTCTTTCTCCACCGCTTATTTCATATTTACCCATTTCATTTTGATAACCACTCATTCTAGATTGATTTATATCTATACCATTATACTTATTGTTATTTCTATTATATACTTCATCTCCCCAAGTAACATTTACTGCTGTAAAAACTCCTTGAAAGCCTCTTTCTCCAATTTGTAAATGACAGTCTGGCGCTTTAATAATACCTGAATCATTATACTCTGGAAAGCATAAAGCTTGAAGTCTATGAACATAATCAGAAAGTGAAGTATAACCAGCAGGTAAATAATCTCTAGATAAGTTTTGTAATGAGAAACTCATAGTTCTAAGTGATGTGCCTGTATACATTAGTCTTGGTCTACTACTTCCTATTATCTCTTGATTAGCATAATTAGCAGAATAGTTTTCTCCCCACCCTAAAGGAGTTTGAGGTAAAACTATATGTTCTTGTGTTACAAAATTGTCTATCCAACAATCATACCATGATTGATTTTCTAAAACTATAATACCTTCTTGCTGAGTTCTTAATTTATCTGCCATATTTTACCTCCTATCTATAATCTTGAATATTAGATTGAGATGATGCGAATGCATTTATCAATCTTCTTTGGTCTGCTTGCTCTTGTCTAATTTCATTTAAATAATTTATAATTTTTTCTGATACTCCATCTACAGATTCTACTATTCTATCAGTAGAATTTGGGACATTTCCAGGTCCACCTATTCCACCAAGTCCTACTATAGCTCTAGTGCCTGTTCTATTTACTTTGGCTAATGCATTTATACTATATGAACTACTATCTGATGAGCTATCATCTGAAGATACGCTACCACTTCTAGCTGAAGCTCCATCTGCACTTCTAACATAAGGTGTATAATATTTAGCATGTGCAGCTTCTCCAGTTCCAGCACCTACTACTTCAAAATGTAAGTGAGGTCCAGAGGAATTTCCAGTAGTTCCTGAATAACCAAGTAATGTACCAGCATTAACTTTATCTCCAGCACTTACTGCCCTTTCGTTTAAGTGAGCATATACATAAGTATGGCCATCATCACCTTTAACTTTAACTACTCTACCATAAGAACTATAAGCATTACCATTAGTATCTTTACCATGATAAGATTTACCATCGTTATAATTAGCTGGAATGTCTTTAGATTCTGAAACTGTTCCAGCAACTGCTGAACCAACTGGTGTCCCTATTTTATCGAAATATAAATCTATACCATTATGTCCAGCATAACCTGAATGATGTGAACCTACATAATCTGCAGCATTTGGATTTAAACTACCACCATAACCATAACCTTTACCACCTAATAATTGTCTATATCTTTCAGCGTCAGATTTGTTTAGAACCATTTCATCTTTATGTAATAAAGCATGATAATTATCTTTAGGAACTCTATCTAATCCAGCCATGTGATAATTATACACTCCTTTAGAATATCTATTTCTCTCAAAGTCTAATAACTCCTCATCAGATTTATTCATGAAATAAGTATCATTTGCCCATTTATAAGGGTCATAAGCTGCTAAAATAGGTTTACCTTGGCTAGTATAACCAGCTTGGCCTTTCATTACCCAATAATCCATGTCTTTTATGATTCTTTCTCCATCTCCACCAGTATCAAGCATATAAGTTAAGAAATAATCAGTTAAGCCTTCTCTAGTGTAACTAGTTCCTAATACATCATTTAAGGCATTAAGACTATTTCCATAATCCATTAACATAGCAAAAGCTACATTCTTATCTACATTATTAAAACCGCCTTCAGCTTTTATCTGACCTATTAAATTTTTATTTTTATCATATCCATTAGATGTTCCGCATTAAGCCTATGTCATTTATAGTGGTTTCAAATGATTTACCCATTCCAGACGCATAATTCGCTACTGCATTGCTACCTTTAGCAGCATCAGCTGATGATACTGCTGATGCTACAGATGTATTATCTTCAGCCCAAGTACCTTTTTGTTTGTTTAAATTTTCTTGATAATTTCTTCCATAGATTTCATCTTGTCTTCCTTCTACTGCACTATTTATTCCTTTAAGAGCAGCCGCAGTTAAACCTACAACAGCTAAACCAGCTGCTAATTTACCTAAACCGGAACCAGCCACTCCTTTACCACCAGCTAACATATTACTTGCTTCAGCTCCAGTTCCTAATAAAGAACCTTTACCTAAAAATTTACTGAATAAATTTGAGAAAAATCCTCCACTTTTAAATGCTCCTATAATTGTTTTGCCTAATTTTAAAGCATCTGTAGCCAAATATGCTGCAAATGCAGCAGTACCTATAGTCTCAAAGTTTAACCAACCTGAACTTCCAAATATATCTTCTACCTTTCCTTGCAGCCAACTCCATGCACCTTGTATCCAACTCTGCTGTTTGTTACTTTCAACTGCATCTTTAACGTCTTGATCTGTCATAGATTCAGTTTGAGTTTGTATATCTTTAACTACACTTTTCATTTCATCTAAATCTTTAGTCATATTATTAGTCATATTAGATATACCTAAATCAACACCTATTCCGCTTTCTCTAAGTAAGCCATTCACAGTCATATCATTAGTTCCAAATGTATTAGACATTTTACTAGTACCTTTAGCAAACATATCTACTACATTAGCATAATTTCCGCTTTGAACTGCACTTTTAAAACTATCTGGATTTATTCCATATTTACCATAGAATGAAGATAGTCCAGAAGAAGTAGTTAAGTCTATTACTGCATTATCTATAGCGTTAGATAGTGATTTTATTTGGTTATCAGTATAACCTTTACCTGATAAATAACCTGCAACTGCTTCTTTTTGAGTATTCCATTTAGCTACATCTACTCCAGAGGCAGTTAATACGTCATCTACTGTTTCTCCACTTTTTATCAACTCGTCTAGCATGTTTTCACTAACACCTATACCTTTTTTCTGTAAAGCTATCATTGTTTTATTATAGTTAGCTATCATGTCATTATTATTAGTTAATTTCATATATTTATACATAGATGTTTGAGATTCTACTGATAAACCTAAATATTTATTAGCTATCATACTTTGTTGTAAATTATCTTGCAACATTTTTTCATTATGAATACCAAGACTATTCGAATTTTGTATATACTGGTTTAAATCTTTTAAATTAAAAAGGTTACCCATATTTTC
Source organism: Bacilli bacterium (assembly GCA_017406955.1). GTDB lineage: Bacteria > Bacillota_I > Bacilli_A > RF39 > UBA660 > CAJMSU01. Next base: position 78,173 of record JAFQXM010000001.1, read on the forward strand.
ATTGAAATTATTGAAAGACTTTACTAGAGAGTTATAAGTTCTAGTGCTATTACTAGCATCATAACCAAGCTGACTATTTATTTTATTCATTATCTCATATCTTTCATTAGCTTTATCTAGAAATGCGTTACTAGACATGTTCTGTAAACTTACTACTTTTACAAATTCTGACAGTCCATTAGAAACTTTATCTAATCCTTCTGATAAACCTTGACTAAAAGTTTTCTTAGCTTTATTAAAATTTTCAGTAGCATCATTTATATCTTCAACTTGAGCTTTTATTTCTCTAGATTGAGCTGCAAAATAATCTATTTTAGCTTGAACTTGTTGTTTACCTATATCGCTTAACTCTTTTTCTTTCTTCATATAGTGTTTATATAAATCATCGACAGCTTTTTCTCTCATTTTAGCTGACTTATTTAAACTATTCTGTAACTCTTTAGAGCTAGCTTCCTGCTGTCTAAACATTTGATTTTGCTCTGCAGCTAATTTTTTCATATCACTTATAGCATTCTCATATCTTTTCTTTTCAGTAGTAGATAAGTCTTTGCTTTGCTTTAGTAATTTTTCTAGCTCTTTTGATTGCTTGTCTAAGTCATCAATAGAAGATCTTAAAAATCCATTATCAGAAAACATTTTTTCATTATATTCTCTTCTATAATTAGCTTGATTTAAAGCTGAGTTTATACCGGGATTTTGGTCAATATTAGCACCACTTCTCATAACTCCGCTTCCAGTATTATTTTTACCGCCATTTGCTCCTGTATTAGTTGCCATTATCTCACCTCTATTCTGTAATATAGTTATAAGTCATGAGTTAAAATAATCTGTTTTTAGCTCTTTCATTTAATATTTCTCTATATTCTTTACTATATTGTATTAACTCATTCCTTTGACTGCTACTTAATGAGTCTGAATAATCTAAAGAAACCCCTAAATCTAACAAGTAAATCTGCTCATCATAAATGCCTTTTAGCATATTATAATTTCGCTCCATAACTTGTTCTAGAATTTCAGGGGTTTCAATAATTTCGTTACTTACTAGGATGAAAGAATTCAGGTACTATGTACCCTACTACCTCCATGTCATCTCCACAGTTTTCACATTCTCTATATATGTTTCTATTTAATCCAAAATCAAATTCATTTAATGCGTTTTGAATAAGAGCTAAGTCTCTCATTCTTAATTGTTCTATATATGCTATTTTATTTTCTGTCTCTGTTAAATCTATATCTGTAGGTTCTTCTGTTTCTATATTATTTACACTAGTTGCTAATCTTAACATCATTTCATAAGATTGTGGGTCTTTAAGTCTATTTTGTTTTGTTTTAGATTTTATTACTCTGTCTATTCTAGCAGCATCTCCTGCAGATAACATATTAACTGTAATTTTATCATTATTGCTTAATGTAACAGTTACACCGTCAGCTAATTTTTTAGCTTCTTCATTTGTTAAAACTTTAGGTTCCATTTCGTTAATATTGATTGTTACCTCTTGGGTTCTTCCACAATGTGGGCAAGTAACTTCTTGAATATATTCTGGTCCATAAGTTAATTCTCTAAGCATAAATGTTAAATACATAATATCTGCATTGCTTAATTTATCAAATTCAATGTCTTCATCTACACAGCAAGATTTAACCAATCTTTCAAACACTGAAAAGTCCCTAGTTCCTAATAGAATTTTCTCTTCTCTTGTAGTCATTTCTCTTAGAGAAACTTTCTTAGGTCCTCCAAAAACTCCATTACTAGGTACTTTAAAAGATTTTTCTAAATATTTCATAATTCTATCTCTCCTTTAAATTTATTATAAATTTTGCTACAGGTTTCTTATTATAATATATAAGAATACTTATTCAACTACGAATATAAATTTTTGTAATTTAAATAAATCTTAGATATATAATTATATTAACTAACACAGAAAAAGCATCAGATTTTATTCTGATGCCTCATTTTTATAAAATTTTATTGTATTTAATCTAAATCTTCTAATTTAGTAATTGCTACAAAGGTTAAAGTTGCTATAATTATTGCTACTAAAATAAGAACTACCGCCCATATAGTTTTAAAAGTAAATGCAAAAAATCCTATAATAGTTAACATCATAAGTCCTACAGCTATCGCTAAGCATCCAGCTAATTTTAATAATACAAAGATGACTTTTAACATAATTATACCTCCTCTATTTTCTTACCTAATTTAGTTTCTTTTTCTACATAAAATCTTTCATTTAGATTTAATATTTCTTGAACTAGTTCTGCATTCACTCCATTTTGTAATGAATATTTTACAAATACTCTTATACAGTATAGAAAACTATCACATTCATTAGATGTAAGTTTTCTATCTTTACCTCTCTTGTCTTTTAAATCTTGAATTATTTCAAATTTATAACTTTTAAATATATCTAATATGTCATCTATCATTTTCATCGTATCTTTTTTAGAATAGTTCTTTGTATTTGTGCTGTTTATAAACTTTAAATATGGTACATTAAATAGCCAAACGTTATTTGCTTCTTGTTTAATATGATTATAAATTCTAGAATCTAAAGCCCATAGTTTTACTGCATACATTCCAGATACAGGCGGTATCTCCATACCTACTTCAGAACTCATAAAATTAGTTTCTGCATCTAATATATGTTCCATCTCTACTGCAGCTTCAGTAATTTCAGCAAAAGCTCCATGTTTTACATCAACAGAAAACTCTCTAAACCATATAACTTTATTTTCCAGATTTATCTCTGATAATCCAAAACCGTGTAAATGATGGGTCGATTCCATAAAATAATGTAGTCATAAAATTACCTCCTAAAATTCAATTTTCATTTTACTTATTATATATTCAGTTATTATATCTAAGTTACATTTTATTTGTCTATATACATCTATTTTTTCTTCATTTTCTTTAGAGAATAGACCAGATACTAAAATTTCATACTCAGTTCTACACCAATATTGACTCATAAATACTCTGTCTAAATAATTCTTAAGTTCTTCTTTATTGTTTATTTTCTTTTTCTTTATTTCTTTAGATATTTCTTCTGGTAAACTATCCCATAAAACGTTATAATCAATAATTTTATCATGATTAAAATCATGTCTTAATACATACCACTCTAAACTTACATTTTTAATTTTCATTATTACTCCTTTCAATTTACTATATAATTTTCATCAATCATATCTTTAATAATATCAGATTGTACATGCCCTAGTAATTCCATTTTAGTCCCATAATTTAAATTATTAGTATAGCCTGTCATGATTGAACCGTCATTACATTTACAAGCAATCATCATATTGTCTATATTACCATTTATTACTTCTTCTTTAATACTATCTAGAAATTCTAAGACATTATCGGTTTTAGTTCTAAGTTTTATTATATTACTCATATTTATGCTCCTTTAATATAAATATATTATGATTCGTTTCTATACCAAGTATATACTTTAGTACCAGCATTATAAATTTTTAATACTTCTCCAGATTTATACATTTTTAATATTTCATTATGATTTTGTGGGCTTCTATTTCTTACTATATTTTCTTTTACAAAATAATTTTTAAAACCAGCTTGAGTAGTAATATATTTTAATCCTAAATATGGAAGACTATTACCATTAAAATAATTATAATCTATGTAATATACACAATTATTATAGTTATAATTTTCTATAAAATATTTCCATATTTTACTTGCTCCTCCTATAACATTACAATTAAGTTTAGTAGCCCCTCTTATTACTTCACACTCGTATTTACCTTTACCAAAGAAACAATGCCCAAATATGTAACTCATTACTATTTTATTATTATACTCTAAACAAATAGCAAACTTACCCGGTCTAAATCCTTGTATATTATTTTCGTCAAAAAATTCTCTTAACTTAGAAGTTGGAGTAATAACTTTAATGTTACATTTTCTAGCATATATTCTATCAGTACATAAATCAAGAGCATTTTTAATAATATTTTCTAATATAGGTCTCTGTCTTTCATTAAACCACTCATACTCCCATATATGAATTAGTCTTATACCTTTATCTTCACATAGTTTAGATTTATTAACGTGATAATTAGCTGGAGTAGGAGCATTATTTCTAAAGCCTTTAGTACTGTTATGACTAACTATATCATTAAATTCTAATGCGACTTTATATTCTGGGAAATAAAAATCTAGCTCTAGAGGTTTTATTTGAGTTCTGTCATGTTTCACATAATTTATGTTTAAAGTTTTTATAAAATCTTCTAAAGATAATTCTAAATGGCTCTGTACTTTATCAACTAAGTTTTCAGCATTGTATAATCTAGTATATCTTAATATAGTATTTCCATTTATGCCTAAATTTTTAGATATTTCAGCTAGAGTAGGTTTTCTATTTAGTTTATTTGTAAGTTCTATTATATAATCTTTATAATTATTTTCAGAGTATAATTCATCTATTAACGTTTTATATGATTTATTATCTAGCGTTTTCTTTATAGAGTCTGTCATCTGTTTTCTTTTATCTGGTATAAGATTTACATTATCTACTCCATATCTGTCAATCATTGTCTTTTTTCTTTTATTTACAGAATTTATACTTTTCTCTTTCTTTTTAGATTTTACACTTTCTAATTGACTTATATTATCTACACCATATTTGTCTTTTATAGTTTGCTTTATTTTCGCTTTTATGTCTTCTCTAGCAAATGGATTTACTGCTCCCAAATTAAATCCTAATTTATTTAATTCTCTTCTAATTTTAGTTTCACTGCATTTCATAACTATAGCAATATCTCGTATTGCCAATTTATCGTCTTCATATAATTTTCTTAATAAAACTAAATCAAGATTTATTCTCTTAGCCACTTAACCATACCCTCCTTAAAATATATTATGCTAAAATAAAAGAGGCCTCAGAATTAAATCTGAAACCTCGTAAATGATAGAATTTGAAAACTTTAATAACATATTTTAATATTCTTGTGCATCTGTTACTGGAGCAGTTAGTTTACTATTTTTAACTAACTTTTGAGATTTAGAATCCCATACTAAGTCATCTCTATATGCTCTATCTACTGAAAGTGTAACTGATAACTGTTTTTCTCCTCCATCATCATAATCCATATCACCATAATCTACTGAAGCAGGGAAGCATCCTTCACATTTCCAACTTCTATAGTATTCTCTATTAGGAGTGAATTCGTATACTATAGCATCTAATTTGTACATAGCTGCTAATCCCATACGACCTGTTCTTGGGTCATAAACTCTGTTTCTCCAGTTTAAGAATTTTTGTTCTACGTCAAATCCAATAGAATCTCTTAGTACCATTGTAAAGTTATCAAATGAAGTTTTACCAGCTACTTTAATTGTTTGGTTAAAGTAATTGATATCATTTGTTTCAGTATTTTCTTTTGGTAGTGGGAAACTCTTAAGCATGAATCTTAGTTCTGAATCTATTGATAAAGTGTTATCATATCTACTAGGTAAGAATTGAACTTGAAAGTGGTTCTTTCTTTGTAATTGATATTTTGCAAAGTTAAACCTAGTAGCTTGTAATTCAGTATCTTTATTATTAGGAGTTTTTTGTACTCCCCATACACTTAAATCTACATCACCTTTATTACTTGCCATTAGCTACTACACCTCCTCTGTTTCTTCTACACTGATAGTAATTGTATCAGTACCAGTTAAGTCGATTATTACATATTCTAAAGCTTCTGTTGGTTTTACTTGAATTAGTGCATGTAATTCATTTTTAGCAATAGTTTCATCAGTATTATTTGAGCTATTGCAAATTACTACATAATCCTCTATACCGTCTTCTTCTTTTATGCTTTCACATAAGTTTTCAAGTGAAGCTTTAAATTCTGTAAATAATGTTAAAGTGATTGGTTCAAATAAATATTGCCATCCATAAGTAATTAACTCTCTATTCATATAAGTAATCAATCTAGCAACATTTACTCTGTCAAATATTTTAGTATCTTCCTCTTTAGCTGAAGTTTTATTTCCCCAAACTACATATCCAACAGAACTTATATAATTGATAGTGTTAATTGGAATAACGTTGTCGTACAACTCATCCATTTCACTTCTAGACATTTTCATTACTAATCCAGTTACTTGTGTTAAAGTACCTCTATTTACACCAGCTATAGATAACCAAGGGTTTTGTCTATTTGCTGCTGCATAAGCATTTAATACTGCTACAGATACTGGACAAGGAACTAAATTTCCATCTTCATCTGTAAAATCTACATAAGTAACATCGTTAGCATAAATCTCTAAGTAACCTCTGTTGTCTTGTACATAATTTTGTACAGAAGTTTTTATATCATCTATAGTTAATCCAGTAGCTTGAGCAATTACTCTGTAGAAGTTTTCTTTACCTTTTTCTACTGCATAGTTTACTACTTCATAATCTCTATATTCTGGAATAACCATTTCATCGATTGGGTAGTCTTGGAAGTTATATAAATCTATTAAATCCATGATGTCAGTATTAGCTACATTTACATCATTTCCTGAGTTTCCGTTTTGAATATAACCTTCGAATCCTTCAGTAAATTGCTCTATAGTTGGAACATCATCAGTTTCAGTTTTGTCTGTGAATAAGTTTGTAAATTCTAGTGGTATACCAGAAATTGCATTAGCTGAAGTTACTAATTTATCTAATATAAATTCTAATCCTCCAATAAGATTTCCATCAGCATCTCTTTCAGCTGCTTTTAAAGTTCCAATCGAAATGTCTTCTTTTATAGTAGTTATATTTTTACCCATAATATCTGTAACATCTATATAAATTTTTTCATTAGTAGCATTAAATACTAATTTTACTGATTTTCCATTTTGTAAATCAGTAGCATATTTAGTTTCAGCTTTGATTAAATCTAAAGTAACTACATCTGTAATAGGGTCTGCTGAACCGTCAAATGCACTCATAGTAAAGTTTAATGTGATTATAGAAGTTCCATCAACTATAATTTCAAAAGTATCTGTTTGAGATACTCTCAAAACTAATTCTGGGTCAAATTCAACTTCTTTAGTTACTATACCATTTTTCTTAATTGTTAAAGTTTCACCTGTAACGTTTAATTTAACTGGTACATAGTAACCTGATTGATTTTCAACATTCATTCCATCAAACTCTGTCCATCCTGTAATGTAATATAAAGTTCCTTTTACTGCTCCATTTGATAGAATTTTAGTATCTGTACTTATCATTTCAGATACTGGTTTGTTTAATAATTCAACAGTTTGTTCAGGTACTTCTGCTAAAGTACTTAATATTTCATGTTCAGTACCAAAAGATAATGTTAAACTACCTTTAGATGCTTCATCTTCATTTGCTACCCTAGTAACATAAGCATATTGATATAACTTTAAATATTTTTGAAGTGCATAAGCTGCTGGTGTAGTTATATCTGATTGTCCAAATTTTGCTATGAACTCAGACTCATTGTTAATTCTTTCAATTGTTCCAATAGGTCCGCTTTTAGTCTTTAGAATTATTGCTGGTATAAATGGTACTAGTACATTTAATCCAGCTGTAGATAATTCATTAACATTAACTGTAACATTAGGTATTGCCATACTCTTATTCTCCTTTCTTTTCTTTCAATTCATCAATTCTGATGATAGGGTGTAATAACGTGAAGAAGTTTTTAGTTTCTAATAAAACTCCTTGTAAATCAATACTAAGAGTATATCTATAAATTTTGCCTTGAGTTTGGTATAAAGATAAATCACTATTGTCTACTATTTGATTATTTATTGAAAAAGTAAAGTTTAAATCTTCATCCATTAGTTTTACAGAAATTTGTTGATTTCTATATAGCCAAAAGATTAGTTCTTGCATTACTTGTTCAGTAGACAATCGGTCAGTTCCCCATACATCTATTTGATAACCTATAATAATATATAAGAAGTTTTGATTTTTAGCTAGTCTTTCATTCTTGCCCTTAAATTCATGAGTTTCTTCATCATAGATGTTAAGAGGATTTTGAAATGCCATACCGTCATGATATTGGTCCATAGAATTATTAGCATTATCTAAAACGATATTAGCATCTGGATAGAAACTGATAAATGGAAATTGTAACTTGTTGTCAGTTTGTTTAGTAGCATATTGAAAAGCAGTGTTTACTGGTTCCATTATTACTTGTCCAGCAAATACGCTTTTTAAAACATTTTTAAGCGCTTCACCAAATTTGCTAAAATTACTGTACATTTAAACTCCTCCTCTCTAAATCTTTCTTAGCTTTAGATAGAAGATGAGGAGCTTTAAGTGCTTCTCCTCCATATTCTAAATATCTAAGTATTACATTACTTCTTATGTGATTGTCTATAACTATATTTCTATGTTTATCTAAAGAAATATTTTTAATAGCTCTATCAATATCATCCTCAGAGAATATTCTAGTTAACACGAGAATGATTTCTGGGTCATTTTGCTTTAATGTATTATAATTATTATATAATAACTTTTTAAACATATTTAAAGTTAATCTAGAGTCTTGATAAAACTCTTTTGTATTTAATATAATCATTTTAAATCTTCTACTCCTATCATTTTACGTTTGAAGTATTGATTTTCATTAAACATATCTACTTCAGTTGGAACTGGCTCTATAGGTCTTAATGTGTCTCTATGTGGTGCTAAATTACAAGTGAATAAACATAAATCATAATCAGTAGATACTTTTACTATATCAAATTTCTGTGTTTGAAATTCTTTAAGATTGTGAGGGTCACTTCTTACTGAAACTTCTATTATAGCTCCTTCAGAAGGGTATATAGGATTTCCATCATAATCTAAAAAAGTTAATGTACATAGTAAAGGTTTAGAACTTTCGTCTTCAGTATACCATCCTAGTTTTAATAATTGAGCTTTCGATGGATTTTCATTTAAAGTATAAGCTACATCTACTGGTGTTTTATAATTGTAATATTCGTCAGTATTTATTTGAGTTTCTTTATCTATTTGATAAAGTTTTCCTATTTTACCATGTAATTCTGCAGCTTCATTAAAGTTTTTTCTATAGTATTCTAATTCTCTTTCAGACATATTTAATATTCCACGAGGTTTTCTACTCAATTAAATCACCTCACTTTGTTTAACAGTTCTTTTAAGTTAGATAGTTCTATTTTTTCTGATGGTAAAGCTATACCATCTTTTATGTCTTTTTCTATTTGTTTAATTTTATTAGTTACTTCATTTAAACTTCTATAGTCAGAATTGTCCATAATAAACATATCTTTTTCATCATTTATTCTTCTAACAGTATAACCATTAGCTCTTAAATCATTCTCAAAAGACTTTTTATCTGGATAATCACTATCTTCTATTATTTTATTATTACCATCTTCATCTTTAACAAATGCAAATAAATGCATTCCTTCAGTTAAATGTTTATTCAAATCAAAACTAAATAAATCATCTATTAACTGTTCATCTGTCCAACCAGATTTCTTAAAATCTTCTAGTCTATCTTTAAATTCTTTATCATATATTATTTCTCCAGCTGCTTCTATTTTATCATCTTTAGACTTAAAACGTTTTACTTCTTCTGGAGTAAGATAGTTATTCCAGTCAATAGATGCTTTTTCTATTAACTTTATAGTTCTTCTCATGTTCTATTCTCCTTTAATATATCATCTAATGTTGATTTTAAATTATCTTTAATCTCATTTACGTCATCTATATCTTTTCTATAGAAGTCTCTATCTTTATTCATTTTAGATTTAAATTCGTTACAACTACTTATAATACTATCTAAAACTTCATTCATTTTGCTATATTTTAATTTATCATTAGGTTGATTTTCTTCAGTTAATTTTATAGTTCTTTTCATAGTATAACCTCCTTATAGCTTTAGTAATTCAACTTCATAGTATAACCTCCTTAGTAAACATATATGTCTCCGACTAGTTGGTCCTCAAGATGTGTCTTTTCACTAGCAGCTTCAGATAATAATTGAGCAGCATCTAACTGAATAGGGCTACCTTGTAAAGTAGCTTTACCTCTTTTTCTCCCTAAAACTTCTTTAGCTAGTGCTAAAGTATAATCTAAAATCCAATCAGCATACATAGAGCTTTCTTCTACATCTGTTATAGTTTTAAGATTAACAGTCATTTCTATCAATGCATTATCTAGATAACCATCTAAGTATATTGTATTATTTAAAAGTCTGAAGTTTTCTCCTTTTTGATTAGATAATTCATTCCATAACATTTGATAAGCTTTCATCATTTCAAATCTTTGCATAAAATTGATATCATAAATCATAAGACCTACTCCACCAAACATTATGTCTTGAATAGTATTGTATTGAATATCTCCAGCATTCCATACTCTAGATACTGCTATAGGGTCATGATTAGATACATCAATCTGTTTACCATTAGCTTGAACATATCTTACTCCACTATAATAAGGTCTTAACTTACGTAGAGCCTGTTCTATTAAAGTTAATAGTTCAGCTCTAGTAAGTTCTACTTCTACAGTTTTATCTCCTAGCATAGTTCTAACATATTTTATTACGTTGTCTAAAACTACTTTTTCAGTAAGCATATTTATTACCTCCAATAATTAGTTTGCAGGGAATAATATCTCTAAAGCTTGTTTAGCTGCTTCTTTTTCTTCTGGTTGATTAGAGTATCTAGCTAATTTTCTAAGAGATCTTTCATCTAATTGTCCTATAGTTTTACCCTTCTCTTTACCAGTAGTAATTTCTATTTTAGCTAAATCTTCTGGAAGTTCTGCTGGTTCATTAGATTCTTCTGTAGCTTCTTCAGATTCACCTTCTAAATCTTCTTCAGTGTTCCCTTCACTGTCTATTTCTTCATTCTTTTTAGCATCTTCTTCAGCTCTATTTTTTCTAGCTACTTCTGGGTCTATTTTAGCATCTTCTTCTTTTTGTTTAGCATCTAATTTAGCTTGTAACTCTTCAGCAGTTTCTTGTCCAGCTTCTGTAATTACTTCATTATCAAAATTAGTCATTTCATTAGCTTTCATCATTTGAGCCTTTAAATCTGAAATATGTTCTGTTTTAGGTGCTGCTACTGGTCTAAAAGCATTTTTAGGTATTCTATCTATATCTGCAACTTCTATTACTTTATAGCATCCTTTAGCATCTCCATTTAATTTATGTTCTAATTTTAAAACTCTATATTGTCTTAAGTACTCTATAATTTCTTGAGTAGCTCCTTTCAAATAAATATCTCTTCCAGCCCATATTGATATTTGTCCAACAATTGGTAAAGTTACTGTTAACTCACCGTCTCCTTTAAAACTTAGTCTTGCATTAAACTTATTACTCATTTTTGATTACTCCTTTCAATCATAATCTATAATATAATATATATGATTGCAAAATAAAAGCTCCAGAATTAAATCTGAAGCTTTTTCATAACTAGTTAATATAGTTCTATTGCTTTATCTCTGTTATGGAGTTATATAATGAAAGGAGTTCTTTATTTTCTGTACCAATTTCACCAGGGTTATATTCATAAGCTAAAAACTCTTTTAAGTCATCTAATTCACCTTCTAATCTATATTCTGCTATACAAGGCGGTTTCTTTCTAGTATCTTTAGCTTTAATGCTAAAATTTATGTCAGAATAACTATCTTTATCATGCTCTAACCAATCTTTACTTTCAATGTCTAATTCTAAATCTATAAAATATCTGCTCATATTATTACCTCCAATAGATGATTTAATATTATAATAACCAATTTTATAGATTTTATACATTATCTAGTTTAACAAACTATCTATTTTATTAAATACTTCTTCTATAGATACGTTACCCTTAGAGCATAATTCTTTTAATAACCACTCAAAATAACTCTTTTGAAAATTTATTAAATTAGTTTTGTTATACTGTGGAACTTCTTTTTTCTCTAGATATTTTACTGTATTTACATCGTTATCTGTGCCATCTTCTATCAGTTCAAACTGTGTTTCTAAAAACCATCTGTATATTTCATTATAAGTTGGAAGTCTATTAACATTCTTTAACATATACATCTGATGTAGCATTGAAAATATTTCAGTTTTCCAATGATTTAAAGCGTTGTTATCTTTCCACAGATAACACTTAATCAGATGTTCTCTTATTTTAGGACATATATTTTCTAATATATCTTCAATTCTTTTCTTACTATAAGCCATCTCTAGTAATTCACGCTCATTTAGTTTATTTAGTATATCTATCCCTATGTCTTCTTTTAATAGCAATCTTCTTAGCCTATTCATTCTATAACTACCTCCTATATTTATTATATAACATTATTTTCAATTTGTAAACATTTTATTCATAAATTATGGAGCGGGTACGGAGAATCGAACTCCGGTCACTGGGTCGGAAGCACAGTAGATTAACCACTATCCTATACCCGCATAATCTATAATATGTATTTTAGTTGAGGTAACATTTTTAAATCAGCTATAATTATTCTTTTCCCAGATGATTTTACACTTTCTAATTTAGCTTTAACTAAGTTTGTCATAACTATTTTACTTTTTACTTCGATAAATATATCATATTCTGGTAAATAAAAATCTGGTCTATAATTATGCTCTAAACCATCGATTTGTTTATATTTAAAAATGTAGTTTTCATATTCATACTTAATGTTATTATCATCAAAATACTTAGCAAATTTAGCTTCAGTTTTACTTCTAAACAATATTCCATTATATTCAGTTTTTACACCAAATCGATTATTTGCACATTTATTAGCATAAGCTCCATCTTCCCAGTGTTTTATAGAAGCTTCAGCTATTTTACGTCTTACTTCTGGTCTTTCAGTATGAAAATTTTTATGTATCTCTTTTAGTTTTTCTTTTACTTCTGGTCTTTGCATTGCTTCTTTAGTTCTTTTAGATATTAAAGCTTTTTGCTCTTCTGTTATTTTTCTCCCAACAGTTGACTTAATTCTAGAGTCAGTTTCTTTAGTTAAGCCTTTATTCCAAGGTGTTTTACCTTTTTTCTTTTCAATCATTTTAGCTTTAGCTTCATCAGACATTGATATCATAAAAGGACCGTCATAATTATATTTTACTTTATATTCTTCTTTACTTATTTTATGAAGTCTACGAATATGAGCTTCCAAATTTTTACACTCTTTTCCACAAATTAAACATTTCATTTTAATTTAATTACCTCCTATTACTATTATATACTATTATGCTTAAAATGTAAATAGGAAGTTGCAAATCTTTGAGCTAAAGATATATTTCATAAAAATAGATGGCAGTTTAGATAATTAAATCTATCTACTTACCATCTATTTTATCTCATTCATTAAAGACAATAATATATTCTCAAATGATTGGTATCATTAACTTCTAGGCTGTAACGTTAGTGAATAGTATGTTACAATAGAAGTCTTTGCAAACTAATTTCTTTGAGTAACTTGTAGCCACTCCGTTGATCTCCGGTAGAAATCTGCTCCCATGATATATTGAGTAGCTATAATTGGCATATATGGTCCATAGATATAGCCAGTATCGATTATAACATCTCCTCTATATGCAATAACTCCTCTATCAGCTGGGTAGTATGGAGAATATACACATAAGAATCTATTAGCTAGAGTTCCTAAAATATGTGGTCCAGCACTACCTAATGAAGCAGCAGCTTTGAATTTAGTCATTGATTCAAGAATATTAGCTCCAGTTTCACCTACTAATAAGATGTTTGGAGTAACTCTTCTTGTTTTAGTTCTAACTTTATTAGCACCAGCTATTAAAGTTTGCATCAATGAATCATAGTGATCTACTTTTGTAATACCGAAAGGTACTGCAATGTTGAATGTAACTTGCATTCCTGTTCCTGTATTTAATAAGTCGTTCATTATTTCTCCATCTATTTCACTTCTAATTTCATCTACTTTTAAGTTTTGAAGTAATGATTGAAGATCTATGTTTTGTGTAGCACTTAAATCAAAAGCAGCATCTAAAGAGAATCCTCCTCTTAATTTACGTGGTTTAGCAACCATAACAACTTCTTTTACTTCCATTTTAACTTCTGGTACATCTACTGGAGCTATTGTTAAATCTTGCTCGTAAGTAATTTTTGTATCATCAATTACTGTAGCAGTAGTAAATTCAACAATACCTGTAGAATAATCAATTGTACCAACATTAGTTGTTCCATCAGTAACATTTCCAGCTCCGTCATCTGTATATTCAGCTCCACCAACTAAGAATGTTAATGAACCAGGAACTACTGGTTTCCAAGCTGTTACAAAGTTTCCTGTTGTAACATCTTGAACTACTTCTTCATCCTCAATTAGTTCTCCTGAATAATTAAATGCAGCTGGTATTTTATCTGCATCTGGTCCAACTTGCATAAAGTTAGAGATATTATCTCCTGCTTTTATTGCTCCTCTGTTTGAACCATATTCATATTTAATATAGAATGCTGTAGCAGCTTTTTGTTTTTGAGCTTGTACAGAAACTATATCTTCAGCAACTAGTGTAGGCATAACAGCAGCTGTTAAGTTTAAATATTCCATCTTTTTAGCAATATCTACAACTTGTGTTCCAGATTCTGTTAATACTCTAGGTGCTTTAGCTTCAACTTGATTGCTAACGTTTTCTAACATGATAGCTAAGTTAGCTTTTTTGTTAGAATCCATAGCTTCAAATGAGGCTGATTCTTTTAAAGCATTGTCTACTGCAGATATCATAGATTCATGTTTCTTGATAAGTGCATCTGCTTCTTTTAAAGCTAAAGTATCAATTACCATCTTATATTCCTCCTTAATTTAAATTGAAGCTAATTTCAATATAGCTTCTTCCTAATATTGTATATAATAAAGTGTAAAAAACTAACATTTTCTCATTTTTAGATATAAAATTATATTAACTAACACAGAAAAGGTCTCAGATTTAATTCTGAGGCCTCACTAAATCATATCAGATTTAAAATCTATCTCTCATACAATATTTGCATACTGGTATGTACTGATCTGAACCGACTAAAATTTCTTCATCTTTTTTCTCTAAACATTTTGTAAATTGTGCTGGTCTTCCACAAAAATGACAGTCTGACTGTATAAAAATTATTCTGTCTGCTAAAGCTAAAATCTCTGGCATTTTTCCAAAAGGTTCTTGCTCAGAGGTCAATGATAATCCAGCAACATATATGTCAGCTTCTTCTTTTATAGATAAATTTAGTAATACTTTAGGGTCACCTTCTATAAATTGAGCTTCATCTATCATAATAACTTTACAGTCATTACTTACATATTTTAATATATCTTCAAATTTCTTAATTACTATAGCATCGATAGTTTTAATATATTCTCTAGATTTTATTTTAGTCTTATCTCTAGTATCTTTTGACGGTTTAAAAGCTAGTACTCTATGTACATTATGAATACTAGCATATTTTTCTATCAATTTACTAGACTTACCTGCAAACATTGGTCCTGTATAAACAGTTATCATAAATTACTCCTATCTTTCTTTAAATTTTTCTTGTTGATGTTTTTCTATCCAATATTTGTTTAACACTTTTACATTTTCATCGTATCTATCTAAAAATCTAATAGTATCTAATAAAACATCCATTTGAGATGCTCTAATAGATACAGACTCAGAGTCTTCATTTTCTCTAATTTCTTCACCTATAGATTTAAGTTTTTCAATTATTTTATCTCTAATTTGTTTTTGCTCTTCTCTTTCCAAATTTCAAGACTCCTTTACTCTAAACTTAATTCTTCTGAAGTAACTTCAGTTTTTGTCTTTCTTAATTTATCTAATAATCCTTTAGCTCTTAAAGACTTAAATACTAGATTAAACTCTCCTATAAAACCATATTGTTTTACATCATTTTTACGTCTATCCCATATTTCATCTATAAGACTATCTATTTTAGCTAAATCCTTAGATTTAATAACTTCTTCTATTTTATCAGTATATTCTTCTACTAACTCTTTATTTACTGGAGGTTCTTCTATGTAAGTAGGCTCTTGTAACCAAGTATCGTCTTTTATAGAATATCTTCCATTAGTATCAGCTGGATTATTAACATCTTCTATATAAAGTTCTACTTCTAAATCCTTTATTGTGATATCATAATTACTATTAAAATTATTCTTTTTAGCATTGAATAATTCATCGATAATATCTACATCTGCTGGATACTGTGTAAAATCGGTTATAATATGTAAATCAATATCTGACTTAGATTTATAATTATAGCCAGCATTAGAGCCTATTAAGTTAATATCGTCTACTAATATATCTATAGAAAAATTATCTAAAAACTCTTGAGCTATTTTTAACAAATGTTCTCTTACTTCAGGAATAAGTTTTTGATTTTTAAATAACTTTTTATTTAATATGTTTTGACTTTCTATTAGTCTAATAGTTCTTCTCATAGTTATCTCCTTAATAGCATAATAATACTGGTACTTTGTCATAGCCATTTATATATGCAGCTCCAGCTCTATGTCTACCATCTTGTTCTTTCCAATGTGTATCTAATATTAAAAGAGGAAAGTTTTCTCCAGACTTCATTTTTTCAGCATATTCATGACAAGTTTTAGCAAAGTTTTTATATTCACTGTTCATATCAGTTAGTTTATCTAAATCATCTTCAGTATTTGTAGCCACGTATAGTCTACATAAGTCCATATATTCTTGAGGAGTCATCTCAGTAACATATACATCTGTAAAACCTTTTTCTTTGGCCACTTCTGGATTATCTAAAAATTCTTGATAATTAGAATAGCCATCAGCAACTTTACTAGTATTAAAACCTTCAAAATTAGTATTATTAGTAGGTTTAGGTAACTTATTAAAATTTACGCTTTCGTTTAAAATTCTCATAATGTTTCTTCCCACGTTTTCATTATTTAAAGCTTTCATAATTTATACCTCTACTTTCTCATAATTTATACCTCTACTTTCTATTTAATTCTTGAGACTCTTTCATAAGTTGTTTAATAATATTATTAGTATTAACACTTTCTTTCATCTGAGTATAACCTGATTCATTTAAAACATTAGCTCTATAATTACTTAAAACAGATTTAATTTCAGATTCTGTCATGATTACTTTACCTTGTTTCATCAATTCTTCACTTTCAGTTAGTCTAGCAGCTGCTACTGAAGGTCTAGCTACTATATCAAAAGCAAATAATTGATAATCATCTTGAACTTCATTAGTACTTTCATTTAATGAACCACATCCTCTTGATGAAATACCTATTTTAGAACCATATTCCATTAGTTTATCTATTATGTTTCCAGATGGAGTGTCTAATATATCTATAGTAGCATATACACCATCATCTTTAACATTTATATCTTTAATAGCATGAGAAACGTTAGTTAAATCTATATCCATTCTGTCATCAAATGGGTGATTAGCTTCTCCAAAGAAACAGTTACAAGCTACTTGCTCTTTTACTAAATCAGAGTTACAAGCTTTTTCCCATATTCTTCGTGGGTAAACTCTTCCGTTTCTATTTGCTAAATAGTCTGTAATTTTAGCTACTACAGTTCTTAGAACTCCTTTTTTGTTAGATTTTTGTATCTCTTTTACTTCTCCAGAGTTCATTAACTCATTTAATTTTACTGCAGACATTAAGTTTCACCTCCTGTTACTAGTCGATTTTCTCATATCTATTTTGGTCCAACATAGAATTTACTGAACTTTGTTTATAACACTTAGTAGTTTTACTTCCATCTTCAAATCTATAAGTTACTTGAGGTTCTCCATCTAATTTATGCTCTTCATCTACATCTATTATAGTAACTACTACTCCGTTTGGATTTTTAAATTTATCACCTTTATAAAGTTTTCTAAAAACTCTATCTTCTTTTAAAGAATCTTCCCACATACTAGACTCTTCTGCAGCAGATTCTCCTAATTCCTCAATCATTTCTACATCTATTGTTTCATCAGCTGAAGCTAAACCAGAACCTTTAAGCAGGTTATCTACTTTTTCTTCTATGTCCATATTGTTCATTTCATTTGTATCTACATAAAATGAAACTCTGTATCTTCTATATGTAGCATCTTCATTTAATTTAGCTGAATTAACATCATCAGCATAAACTACTTCATCAGACTCTTTTAAAGAGCTTTCTGTGATTACTTGTAGTTTAGCTCTACCTCCAAAGAATTGGTTCATATCTTCCATATTATGTTCAGCTTCCTCTTCTGTTTCAAAGTGTAAAGCTTCGTCTTTGTTTGGAGTTCTATCATAATTATCTCCATCTCTCTTAACATAACCAGTTTCGTTTCCCCAGAAATATTGTACTACATAGTTTTCTTTTAAAGATTTATTTTCAGACTCTTTTAAAGCCTTTAATATGTTTACTCTACTTGTTTGATTATTTAATCTACTCATGTTATTTCCTCCTAATCTTCTAATTCTTTGTTATAAATTTGAGCTAAACCATCTTTTAATTCTGATGGTGAATATACTGGAGCTCCTTGTTCTTCATGTGTTGGAATATCGTCAGGTCCTCCAGGTGTATGCCATCCAGTTTTACCGATTTGTTCTTTTACAGCTTTAGCTAAATGTTCAGGTGTATTATGTGTATCTAAATCAACTTTAGTTTCTGTACCTAATTCATCTGCATTATTATTTAATGCTTGTGCAAAACTTAAACCATCCATTACATTGAAGTTACCTTCATTATCTTCTCCTGTTTGAACTAATTTCTTTATAGCCATAATTATATTCTCCTTTCAAATTTAAAATAGTTATAGATTATTTAGATTATTCTATCTAATATAATATATAACTACTCTAATATAAATTTATCTGTGTTCATTCTGATTTATATCTACTATATTTTTGATTACACTTTCTTCTGTTTCATTTAACATATCATATAGTCTGATTATTTTAGGGTTTTTTGAAAGTATCATTGAAATTTTAAGATTGTCATTTATTAAATTTATAGTAGTTTTATTTGCAGCTAAACATCCATACTCTCCCTTATCTGCTCTGCTGCTATCTCCAAGTTCTATCAATCTAAAACCTATTCTTCTGAACATTGCTAAACTACCTATAACGAATGCACATTTATATTTATTGAAAGGTTCTTCAGACCCTTTAAGTTTTAACAACCAATTATTATAGTAAGTTCTATAATAGTCATCATAATTTGTAATTGAATAGTATATATTGCATCTATAACCGATTTTTTCAATTTTATCTACTATGTTTAAAAATAATTTGCTAACTCTAATATAGTCTTCTGCAGTTATTCCACAGTGTACTGATGAATCTATTATTAAATCTATTATTTTATTATTAGTTCTTACTCTAGTTCTTCTAATATCTATCATAGATTGTGGAACACCTATAATAGAGTTAGGTACATGTGGAATTACTCCTACAATATCATTTACATATTTTTGAGCTATTTTTTCAACATCCACTTTATTACCAATATCAATATCTTCTATTTTATTAGCTAAATCGATATCTCCATTTACTAATTTATCAAATGCTTCTTTAAAAGTCATTGAACCATGCCAAGAGTATTGACCTCTGTTTTCTGGGTCATTTCCATGTGATGTAGTAGAATAACTTATACCACTTTTTTCTATTTTATTCTTATTATCTTCTATATATTGTGATAAATCTGAAATACTATTGAAGTAATAGTAATTTTTAGTAACTTTACCTTCTCTAAATTTATTGAATATCATCTACCACACCTCCTATACATTATATAATTTTTTCAATTCATCTGACCATTCATTACACCATAAATCTGACTTTATACTGTTAATATCATCTTTTGTCATTGACTTAGTTATTGCAGTTTTAATTATATATTGTTTGTCAAATCCCATTTGAAGCATTTTATAAGCATTTTGCATTGCTCTTACTGATACAGTATATCTTAACTGTCTTTTATTTATTTCATATCTTAAACTTGTACAGAATCTATATAACTCTTCATCTGGACATTTATCTTTTTCTACATTTTCATCATAATTAAATTCTAATACTGCAAATCTATCTAATGTTGCACCATCTAAAACATTTCTTCCTACATATATTATATCTGAACCAGTACCATAAGTATTTGCAGCTGCTACTATTCTAAAATTTTCATGAGCTGTAACTCTTCCATTTGGAAAATCAAAGTATCTATTTGCAATAGCAGCATTTAAAATAATTAGTGCTTCAGGAACTGATGCATCCATTTCATCTAAGAAAAATACTCCTCCATTTTTAAATGCTTTATAAAATTGAGTTTCTTGATAATTACCATGTGCATCTATAAATCCAGTAAGCTTGTATTCTTGAGTTACTGCATTTGTAAAATAAAAGTCTAATCCTAGATTTTCAGCTGCTTTCTCTAAAGTAAAGTTTTTACCAGAACCAGCAGGTCCACATAGTAATAAAGGAATGTCTGCTTGAATAAATTTCATTATATTAGGTAACTCCTTATGATATATTCCAGTATCTGTTTTAATAGTACCATCAGGTAACTTAAATTCATACTTTTGTGGTAATGTACCATAGTTTTCAGCTATATAGTTATCTATTGAAGTAGTTAATCTTTGAGCTACTTCATCAGCTTTTACTTGTAACATTTTATCAGCTAAAACTTCTAATATATTAGTTTGTACAAAATTATTTTGAGCTTTTATTTCATTTCTTAGTTCTTCTAATAATGCATTTGTTTGTGTCATATCTACATTTGATGTATTTTTGTTAGTACTATTTGATGTAGTATCTACTGTATCATCAAATAATCTAACATTTTCTGTTCCTCCATAAATATTATTATACCAAGAAATAAAGTCTTGTACTCCAGTTCTATGTGAGTGATTTCTTTCTATCATTTGAAGTAAATGCTTTTTCGTAGCATCTGTCATATATTTGTTCTTTTTGTTTGACCTCCAATTGTCTGATAAATCGAATAAAACTTCATCTCCATCTCTTTTAATAAAATACTTACTTCCATCTAGTAATAATTGAATTTCTCCTAAATCTAAAATTTTTTCCATCTTTAAAACCTCCATCATTTATTGTTATTTGTTTAACCTGTATCTATTATATCACATTATTTTAAGTTTGTAAATAGTTTTTTCAAAATTTCTTCAAAAATTTTAAAGTTTTTTAGATTTAATATGTATATCGTGACTTGGAGTAGTTACAAGACTAAACTCCATTTCACTTTCTCTATTATAAGTAATTACTGCTATTATATTATTAAATGAAATATTTTTATTGCTCAAAGCTTCTTCTAAGTCATTCATAGTTTTATTTACGTCTATATTATATTTACTAATTTGATTTATAACTGATTGTTTTGTCATCATAATGTATACCTCCTTCATCTATTATTACTATATCTTTCTTATCAGCTCTAGTTAATATTACAGAATTATCATTTGATATATAAGGTGTTATATTTAATTTATGAAAAGTTTCAGTTTTAACAAATTCTGCTAAATCATCTAATTCATTTTTATCTAGTACTTTAGAAAAGTCTTTTCCTATAGTACAATATACTTTAAATCTGTCTTCTACTGATAAAGTATCTAGATAATCTAAAATATTATTCTTTAGTTTCATTAAAATATAATCTCTCATTATTTTCTCCTTTTTCTGTTTCTTTCTTCCATAGCTTCCTTTAATAAGATGTTAATCTCTTCTTCATTCAATAAACTATCATTATCAAAACACCATAGAAGTTTTTTCTTTAGAACTCCTTGCATAGATTTATCTATTTTTAACATTTCTACTGGAAGAGTTTCAATTCCTCCAAAAATAGTTTCTATTAAATTAGAGTTCATGTTTATTAACAGTCTTTTGTAACTATCTATAGTTCCAGTAGCTTCTATAATATGAATATGTTGCTCTGAATATTTACTATCCATACGAGTAATACGTCCTACCGCTTGTATAAAAGTTAAAACTGAAAATGGTACATCGTAAAATATCATACTATTAGATTTTTGAAGATTTATAGATTCTGTACCAGCAGAAGTAATTAAAACTACAGTTCCTTCTTTAATACTTTCTTCTACTACTTCTCTTTCTTTTAAAGATACTGAACCAGTAACTTTTAGAACTTGTTTTACTCCTGTAATAGATTTAGTTTTATTAAGCAGCATCTCTAATCTGTCTACTGCATCAGAATAATCTAAATAAGTTAAAACTGGATGTCCTTGTTTTATTTCATCTGCTACTACTTTCAAATATTCTTTCTCTTTGCTACTTAAATTAGATTTCATTATAGTAGTTTTTCTATGTTCGTTCATTTTTTCTAAGTTTTGTTTTACTAGCTTCTTTACTATTTCATCATCTACTTCTTTTCCCATTTCTTTTAACTTATCTTTTATTTGAAGTTCTAACACATTTCTATCTATAGGTATTACTAAATTGTCTATTACCATCTGTAAATCATGTATTCTTACTGCAAAATTCTTTTCTGAAGTCTCTCTTTTTAAACCCTGTCCAGCCATTAAATATTGCTCTGTTTCCTCTGGTGTTATATTAAATTTATGATAGTGCCATTTTAGATTATAAGATTTTTGCTTTATAATTACATAGTCTTTTAATATTTCAGCTAATCTATCTAAATTCTTATAACCTAATATAACTTCCTCTCTAAAAGTTCTTTTATATTTATGAGGGTATTTACCACACCATCTAACTACCGGATTATAAGTTCTAATAAAATATCTTTCCTTAAAATCTTCTAAGCTACCAACTATTTTTGGATTTAAAAAGAATAAAAGCCAATATAAACCAGTTAAACTGTTACCTAATGGAGTAGCTGTCATTTCCCATACTATATTAAAGTAATGTCTTCTTTGTGCTAGTATTTGATATAACTGATTATTACTATCATGCATAATTTGAGCTTCATCTATCATTAACAATAGTTTCTTGCCTTCATTATGAAGCCTATCTACGTAATCTTGATATTTTTTCATAGATGTATGGGTTATAACATGTATTCTAGCTCCAGGTTGAAATATCGGTTTACCACTGGTAAGCAGATTAAATCTAACTTTTAACTTTTCAGTAAGTTCTCTTTTAAAAGCTTTAATAGCACATTGTGGACATAGTACAATAGTATCTAAATCTTTACTTTGTAACATTGCTATAGTAGCTGCACTGAGCGTCATATAGGTCTTTCCCAGTCCGAGTTTGTGCAGCATTACATGCTTGAGGTCTTTGTAGTAAGAACTCTATAATTTCATTCTGGTCATTGCTCAAAGGGAACTTCTTGTTTATTGTATAATCTCTATTCATTATTACCACCTTTATTCTGTTGTTTTGTTTTATTATATTTTAATGCTAATATTTGTCTTATATCATTTTGATTTGATTTATGTTTAGCTCCTCCACAACATGGACATATTCCCTTTTTCATATAATCCCAATATGGAGAACTTGTAAAACTTCTAGGTTGTTCCATATAATCATCCTTTCACATTATATATTTATATTATGCTAATCATTTCTGCATTACAATTTAATAAAGATATTAGTAGAAAATACCACTAATATCTTTAATTTATTTCAGATTTAAATCTGATAAAAGTTAATACTTTATAATATAATTTATTATTTTAGCTATAAAAATGATTCAGATTTAATTCTGATAATTATCTTTTATTATATATTTCAACTATTTCAATAATTCTATTCCAAAGTTCATCTGGAAGTTCCATCAGCTCAGGAATTGTCTTTAATCTAGTAACTTTATCATCTGGCATAATCATAAGCTTGTCTACTAATTGTCTATATATTGTAGGCATAGAGCTAAAATCTCTAGACATTTTAATATAATCAAATATCTGTTTCTGAGCTTTTTCTTTTGCAGTATTTATAGTTGTAAATATAGATAATTCATCTTGTAAACTTAGAAATGAAATGTTATTGACTTTATATATAATATCGTTTAAAACAGTCTGTTCTAATGCTGCTAGTTTTGTTATATTTAATTGTGATTGAAGTGCATTTATAGTAGATATTTCTTTTATTCTAGCATCTCCATCAGATAGTAGCTTCTCTAATAATATAGGTTTGTCCTCATTATTAGCAAAAGCATATCTAACTAAACTTTCAGTAGTACTTAAACTGTCTATATCTGCAGCTCTATCTAATGCACTAATATTACTAACTACTTCTCCTACTTTCATAGAAGATGAATTACCACTATCTTCTCCATCTAACATTGAATTGATATCTATATTGCTTAAATCGATATCTAAGTCATTAGTTTTATTTATTGTTTCTTTCTTATCATCTTCGAATACTTTACTATCTTTCTTTATTTTTATATCAGGTTTAGGTATTTTATTGACATCTATACCGTCTGTAGAAGAAGTATACTCTATTTTTTCTTTATTCTTTTGATTCTTCTTTTTTGGCATTAAGTTTTCTCCTCTCTAAGTAAAGTAAGAACTTTTGAACTTCTATTTTCTTGCAATCACTACATATTCTTTTACCATTTACTCTTAGTCTTTCATTATCTTTTAATATTCTATTGCAATGACCACATTTCTCTTGTTTCTTTTTATCTACTTTATAATTTATAGACTGTTTTCTATTTAAAACTATGTCCATTATACCAGATTTAATATTGTAGTTCTCATTCATTATCATTCTAATTAAGTCTATGATTTCTTCATCTGTATATTCTTTCTTATCTGTATTATCAGATGAGGTTACCAGATTGACATCTGAAGCATTTTCAGAAGATGTTAATATAATTCTATTATTAGATTTGTCTAAATCTATGTATACTGGCTTACCTTTATCTAATCCTATTGATTTAGACATCTCAGCAGGAACTGGTATTCCCCATCTATCTTTAGGCATATCTTTCTTTAACATTGGTATCTATCCTTTCTTAAATAATCTTTGTATAAAAGTTTTCTTTGAAACTAGAACTCCATTCTGTTGATATGATATGTTATATTCTCTAGTGTCTATAAAAACTTCTATTTCATATTGAGAATTAGGCATTTGCTTTGCTAATACAGCTTCATTATTATTTAGATTAGTTAATTTGTTTGGATGAATATATAACTTTACTAACATTACCCTTTCAACACCTTTCTTTTAGTTTCTATATTATTTAATATGTTATCAGACTCATCTTTAATAATCATATCTTCAGATGATTTTATAATATCTAATTCAATATTCTTGTTTAATATTAAAACTTTATTGTCTTTAAAAATGTCTTTGACTTTTTGTTTTATATCAACTAGCTCTTCAATAGACATATTAGTGTTAGCTTTTATTATAATTACATCATTTGAATTTATGTCTACGATATTTGTGTCTAAAGCTTCTCCGTTTTCATTTATAATTTTAAACATTTAATCATCCTCCTCTACCCATATTATATCATTATATTCACATTCTTTACATATTTTATCACAAGGTAGCTTTTCTCCTGCTTGTGTATTGTTTAGTTTATCAATGTACTTATTATATTTATGACAGAAATGATATGCTGATTTACTCATTTTTATCTATCTCCCTTCTAAATTTATAATTACATTTAGTACAAGTATAAATCTCATAAGTTTTATATTTAACACCTTTAAGTTTGTTATTATCACATTTTGGACACTTGAATAACCAACAAGTAATATTGCTAGGTTTACTCATATTTTTCTTCCTCCCATGTGAATTTTACTTTCTCTTCTACTTCCTCTGAAGCTTCCTCTTCTACATTATCTTCTTCAGAAACTTTGAATGTATTACAAATAGTTTTCTTATCTACTGGGTCAGTTTTAGGTTCTACACCTGATATTTTACTAGTAGCACCTTCTACTTTTTCGATTTTAAATCTAAATGGAACTGATTGTCCCCATCTATTTCCCATCTCTAAACCAACTTCCATAGGGAATTCCCAATCTGGTCTTTGAACTCTCATAATGTCCATTACTTCAGGTAATAAATCAAATAGTTTGTCTTTTCTCATCTGATAGTTTATTTCATCATGTATCATATTTTTAAATCTAACTTCATTTGTTCTATTAGTTTTATAAAACTTTTGAAATACTTTTATTAGACAATATTTCATGATATCTGCACCAGTGCCTTGTATAGTACCATTTACACACATTCTTTTAGCGTAAGATTTCCACTTCCATTCTCCAGACTCAAAATAACTTCTTACTCTTATCGGTCTACCGAATAAAGTAGTTACATAACCTTGTTTTTCTCCTACTTTCTCCCATATATTAACCCATCTAAATAGTACTGGTAATGATGCTTTAAAATCTTCAACAAATTGATTACCTTCATCTATAGTCATATTAAATCTGTCTGCAAAGTTTCTTCCAGTTTGACCATATAAAATACCAAAGTTTGCAGATTTAGCTATTTTTCTTTTATTTTTATCATAGTTTTCTTCTCCCCATATAGCTAATGCAGTTTGTTTATGAATATCTTTATTGTGTTTAAAAGCATCTAACCATACTGGTTCTTTAGTTATTAAAGTAGGTATTCTAAGTTCTTCTGCATTAAAGTCTATACTTACCCAATAATGATTAGGGTCTGGTAAAAATGCTGCTCTAATATTCAAATAACTGTCAAATCCTTCCACTTCAGTTTCATCTATTCCATTTATAAACCAAGGATAGTTACTAAATACCCAATCTAATATTTTATAAGAATGTCTTTTAAATGTTTGTCCTTTTATTTTATCTACTATTTCTTGAGCTTTTACCTCTCCTGTGGTTTTAGCTATTTCTGATAATTGTTCTTCTGTATAAACTAAATCAGTATCACATTCTTCTCTAGTACCACTATTTAATATAGCTTCATATACATCTGGGTAAGCTTCTTTAATATCTTCAAATTTTACTACATAATGCATAGTTACATGTGGTTTAGTTATGTTTTGAATATTTAAATCACTGAAAAATGCATTCTTTTTATCTCCACCTGCTGCAAATCTTCCAGATGGAACCTCTGTATTTTTATATCTAAATCTTAATCTATTAGGGTGATTAGTTACTCTTTTGCACATTTCAATAACATTATCTACATAACTACTTCTTTGTTTAGATAAACTAGCGTAATCTACTAAATCTTTAAGTAATTGTCTAGCAGGGTCATCTTTACTTAAAGTTTTAAGACATCCTTCTATTGCTACTTTACTAGTACTCATTCCTCTAGATGTAGTTACTCCAGTGTGTATATTTAATTTAGTTAGTACTCTATTGTTATCTGTTGGACTTCCTAAGTTAAATTCTTCTCCAGCCATTTCCCAACATCTATGTTGACAAGCTTCTATTTGTTCAGTTAAATCTTTAGAATAATTCTTTAGTTTTTCTACATCTACTTCTGTCATTTCATTCTCAAATCTAGTAAGAGGTTGTAAACATTTAACATCTAATTCACCAGATTTTTTAGCAGCCTTTAAAAATGGCATTAGTTTATAACCTAATAATAAAGTTCCTAAAGCATCTGTTGCAGCGTAAAAATATGCTTTTTCAGGGTCTAATTGATAAAAGTTAGCTGCATCTCCTAAAGTTTCTTCAAAGCTATCTCCTCTCCATCCTAAGAAATATTGTTCTGATTTCTTTAATGATGGGAATTTATTATTAGTATCGACATCAAATACCATAGCTTGCACATCTATCGTATTTACCTCACTCATATCATATTTCATGTATTGTTTTTCTAATACTTTAGATTTTAATAATATCTTCTGTTCTTCTGTGTATTGTTCACTAGCATCTATTTTTTCCATCAACTCTTTAAAACCATGAAATTCCATTACTCTAACATCATATCTCATATTAAACATGAAAACTATTGGAGTATTTTTCATTTTTTCATATATCATATCTATTGCAGGTTCTCCTAATTGTCTAGAAAACTTAGCTTTCTCTAAAACTTCTATTTTGCTTCTTATATTGATATAATCTTCAGTGTTTTCATCTATATCTTTCATACTTTCTTCTAATTCAGATATTCTTAAATCTAAGTCCTCTACTGAATGTTTTACTGGTACATAATAAGCATTCTTTCCATCCATACAAAAAGAATAACCTACCATAAATATATCTTCATGATTTAGCCCTGTAGTTTCAGTATCAAAACCCATTGCTGGAGATTTTTGAGATAAAACTTGTTGTAATGTGTCTAAATCTCTAACTAAATGAAAATTATATTTACTAGGAAAATCATTAGACTCTGTAACTGGGTCTACCCACTGTTTATAATTGAACTTACTTTTACCTTCTGGCATTTTTATCTTCTCCTTTCTATAATTATATTATATAATATGTTCTTAATAAAAGATATCAGAATATTACTGATAACACTCTGATATCTCTTTACATAGTTGTTTATATGTTATTTTATTCTCTTTAAACTTTTTTAATGACTTTTCAAATGGTATAGAATTGTCTATTTCTATTTCTCCCAATTGCCTTTCTATTTCTTCTTTTCCGAATTTTTGAATTATTCCTAAAGCTAATTTTTGAGTATTAGTTTCTGGAAAATATTGCTTTATCAGATTCCAACTACCATACATCTTTTGCTCCGAATAACACCATAACAAATTCGAACTAACATGGAAATGCGCTGAAGGAGTATCAACATTGTAGTGAAATGACTTCAAGGACAAAACATATTAGAGTGAGTACTATAGTCTATATTTAATTTTTCAAATAAATCTACCATACTAATGTAATGATTTATGATTTTTCTTTCTAAACTCGTATCTATTATGTTTTCTTCCATAACATCACCTCTTTTCTACTCTACTTATCTTTAATCCTTTTAAAATTTTATGCTTACTGTGATGAGCTATAAATTCTTTACCCGTTCTTATAAGATGTTTTACTTCAGTTCCGCTTATTACACAATTATAATTTTCTTTTAAATAAGAAAAAATAGAGTCTTTACCTTTAACTATTATTTCTTTATTATTAAGTTCTATTTTATAAAAATTTTTTCTACTTTCAGACTGATTTTTTTGCCAAGATTCATTTTTAGGATTACCTTTAATCCAACCATTATTTATATACATATCTAAATCAGACGGGAATATATACTTCAAAGTGTTGTCTTTTTTAATAGAAATTTTACCTGTTGTAGAATTTACTTTTCTATTTTTTGCTGCTTTGCTAAGAATTTCTTTCTGCTTATTTGTCCAATGTTTACCTTTAATCCATGAAGATTTACCTAAATGAGATTCAGATAAATGTTTTCTATGTTCTTTAGTAAATGTATAACGTGAATGATGCATTGGATTTCTTTTTCCGCTCATAGTTCTATTAACTCTTCCACCATCAGCTATATTATACAGATTATCTTTATATATTTTTCTGTACTTTGCTATCCAATATATTTCTCTTTTATCTAAATTATCATAATCTTCACATTCTTCTATTAAAATAGTTTTAAAATTTTCTTCACCGTATTTTTCTATAGCTCTACATATATTTATTCCTGAGCCATGATAATTTTCATTAAAATTACCTCTATGTTGTCCTATATATTTCTTTCCGTTTACTAAATTAGTAGTTTCATAAATATAACCATACATTAGAATTACCTCCTAATGTAATATATAATATTTTGTCCATTTCATTTAAGTTTAAACGATTTATCTATTTCATTTTCTTCCACTTAATCACCTTCTATTAAAGAATCTCTATAACATTCTATGCATACAGTAGCTTCTTTACTCATATATTTTTCTGTATCTACTATTATTCCATCTTTTATTTCTAATACTGTTCTCTTAGATGCATCTTTTATCTGTCTTATAAATATTTTTAAATCTTCTGTAGATTCTGTTACTATATTGCTAGCATCATCAGCCCAAGCTATTATTTTACCATTAGTGTCATAATACACTTCTATCATCTCATAGTAACATCCAACAATTTTGTCTTTTTCATATATTGATTTTAACAAAAATCTGTAGTTCCACCAACCATTTTTAGGTTCTTTTTTAGTTTTTAATATATTCATTCAAATTCCTCCTATAAATCAAAGTTATCAGGCATAAACTCTTTAAATTCATCTAACATATTATCGTCTATTTTAGACAATGCTTCATTTGTGTCTTCACTAATATTAGGTGATATTTCTGAAGCTCCTTCTACTAAATCTCCGAATAAATAATATTGCAAATCTACATTTACTTCTGTAGGGTCATCTTCATTTCTATTATCTCTATATTTTAATATTTGAACTTTAGCTACACCCATATCTTTCATTTCTGTTTCTGCGTAAGTAGTTAATATTAAAGTAGAAGCTCTTTCTAACTCATTTGCCTCAGCCATAGCTGTTGAACTATATTTACCATTATGTTCTTTAGCCTCTGTATAACCAGCTCTGTTAGTCTGTGATAAACAAACGATAGCTACTTGTCTTGCAGTTTTAAGCCAGTTCATCGCCATTTGTCTAAACCAAGATACATATTCATTTATAATTTCTCCAGTATTAGTTACTCTATTTCCTCCAAACTTTAATAATTGAACATGGTCTATGTATACTACATCTATACCTTTACCAGTTTCTTCTATTGCTACTTTTTCTAATTCTCTAAATTTTGCTTCAAAAGAAAATTGTGAATAATTGTCAAACTCAGTTTCATCTACAATGTATAGTCTTCCACCCATATTTCTTAAATCTGGTCCGTATAACTTCTTTTACATAATCCCACTGTTCTGGTTTTAAAGATCTTTTCTTAAGTCCATAATGAGGTATTCTCATTTTAAATTTGTTGTCATTAGAATGTCTAGATAAAAAGTCATTATAAATACTTTCTTTAGGAACCTCAAATGAACAATATAAAACATTGAATCCAGATTTTAGTGCATTATAAGCAGAATTTACTGCTAATGTAGTTTTACAGTGACCAGCATAACCAGCTATACAAGTAACTTCTCCTTTATGTATACCTCCAACCATCTCATCTACAAATGATATTCCAGTAGGTATTCCTATCGCATACTCTTGATTCTCATATCTATCTATATATTCATCTGCTATGTCTGTAAATTTATGTTGAACTACTTCACTTTTAGTTAATTTTGAAAGTTCTGATACTATAGATTCATTTAAACCTTCACTTCTAACTTTAGCACTTAATTCCATTAAATTTTTTGACACTTGCATATTTTTCTTATTATACAAATATAACTGAATATAATCTGGAAGTGCTTCTTTCTCTATAGGGTCCACTTCAAAATTTCTACCTGGTATTTCTTTTTGTAATAATGCAACTGATGGTCTACCAGATATCTCATATAATTTCATATACTTTTGAATTATTATTTTTTCTGATGAGTCAACCTCTCTAGAATCTAAAATTGGAGTTAATAACGCTGAATCTTCTAAATCTATTGATTTTAAAATTACTTCTAGTTGTGGTATAGTGTCAAATTTTACAGGTTTATCACTCATTTTAATCTCTCCATTTCCTTTAATAGTTATAACTTTTGTTAATATAATTATTTAATGCATAAATTGAATTATTTGCAAGTATATCGTTAATATCATTTGATTGAGTAAAAATCCAAGTATCTTTATTAAAGCCTTTTCTAGTTTCTATAATTTCTACTAATACTCTTCTAATAGGTCCGTTATTTCTATCTAATGCATTTGTATCATGAAGTATTAGAACATCTACATTCCATATTACTTGCTTATATGGATTTCCAGCAACATTACTAAACCACATATCAACTATACTATCTACAGGGTATACTTTATAAGTAGTTTTAATGTTATAATATTTAGATAGAGCAGCTATAGATACATGTCTATAAATTTCATTTTTTGAGTTAATTACAATAGCTCCTTTAAATGAATGAAACTTCATTTTTTGCTCTATATCTTTAAACGATACAGTCTCATACTTAATATTTTTTAGTAATTCACTGAAATATTGTAAGTCTCTTTTTATAGTTTTATTAGTTTGAGCTTTTTTGATTTCTTCTGCATTATTGTGTATTTCTTTTTTCTTCATGAATATTTCCTCCTAAAATATTATATGTCTGTAACATAAAAATTGCTATAATACTTTTATGTAAATTATAGCAATTTTATTAACATTTAGTTGTACTTTATACTACTATGTCTCTTATAATATCATTTAAAACTTTTACAGAAATATTTGCTTGTTTTCCAGTAGATTCTTCTGTTATATTATATAATTGAGCATTCTCTAATAATATATATTTTAAGTCTTTTTTACTATTTACCATAACTGAAAACATCATAAGTGCATTAGAAGAAGATTTAGCAAATACTCTTGCTGGCCATATATAAGTGTGAGTATCTAAAACTGTAGATATAATATACCATTTATACTTAGAATAGTCTACTAACATAGTTGTAGGTGTTATTACAAATTGTTTTTTCTTATTATCTTCATCAATCTTAATATTTGTTAATGAAGCTGCGTCTAGTTCTTCATGGTCAGCATCTAATCTTAAATTTTTAGGTATAATTGAATTAACTCTTTTAACGTTAGAATTTTCTATATTATTCTGAGTCATTAGATTGACATCTGAAGCATTCTCTGAACTTTTATTTATAATTTTATTTTTAGGTTCTTTTATGACTTCTGAATACTCTCTAGAATTTTCATCTGCTAATTTATAAGTCATTTTAGTAATACTTCTAATTCTACTAAAT
This sequence comes from Bacilli bacterium, assembly GCA_017406955.1. Classification (GTDB taxonomy): domain Bacteria; phylum Bacillota_I; class Bacilli_A; order RF39; family UBA660; genus CAJMSU01. The sequence continues at coordinate 110,827 of JAFQXM010000001.1, forward strand.
TCTTTATTACATCTTTGTTTAGCTAAATCGCATACTTTATTTTCATCTGTACTCTCTATTATAAAACACTTCTTGTATTTTACATTGTCCATTTTAATTCTAAAAGTAACTTCATATTTCTTTGGAATTATTTTTAGAAGATGTAAATCATTCATATCTCCGTTTCTGCTTCTTCTATGATGTAGTTCTTCTATGTTAGTATAACCTTCATCTTCTAATTTCTTTTTAGTTTCTTCCAAAAAGTTTTCATCTGTGTCAGATACAAATGATGCTAAATATATTGCATCTTCTTTTTGTACTTTAAACTCTAAATAGTAACCTTTAGTCTTTCTTTTCTCTTTAGCCTCTTCTATGTCTTCGTTAGTTTGCTGTGGCTCTTGACTTCTGGGAGCCACTATCTCAGGCTCCTTATTGCCTGGAATACTCATCTGACAATTTATACACTGATATGTCTTTACTCATCCAAGTAAATTTAAATTGGTCTGGTCTGTCTTTTATAAATCTAATTACTTGATTTTTAGCCGCTTCTTCGTCATAAGCTAAAACAGTTCTATTAAATGTGGATATGTTACCTAAATAATTTGTTTTAATAACAACTTGATATCTACTCTTTCCAACATTTCTATTAGCTTTAAATCCTATACAAAAATCTTCAGACTCTACTAGTTTAGAAGCTTCAGCTTTGTAACTTCCATCAGTTAAGAAAGTTTGAGCTCTAGTCAGTCTTTCGTAGTAAGAATTAAACTTCTCCATAAATTCTGTATCTTTTATTAAATCTAATATAATAGCCCCTCCATTTTCATACTCTACTATTATATTTTTAATGTCTCTTCTATACATAAGTAATATATTGTGTCGTTCTTCCCAAATGTCTTTCTTTCTTTTTATTTCCAATCTTTTAGCTATATCATTACTTAATAAATATTCTTGATGCAAACTACTATAATGTTCTTTAGCATGTTTATAATCTACTTCCATTTTGTTTAAAGCATCTTCAGCATTTATAAAGTCTTTTATATAATCACTATAACCATCAAATAAAGATTTAAGCTGATGAAATATAGGTACAATTGAATTTATTTCTAAAGGATACTTAATATTTCTGCTTTTAAATACTTGTTTTATGTCTTCTAAAACAGCTTCTTTTTCTGTATTTATAGTTTTTGGTTCTTGTTTTTCAATTACATTTTCTATATTTCTATTCTTTCGTTTATGTATCTCTCTTTGCATTAAAACTGTCTGTCTCTCTTCTTCTGATAAATTTATAATTTTTATGTACTCTTTATTGTGCTTTTTAGCATTTACTCTACGTTGATAACAAGAAAAACATATCTCTTCTTTTTTGTTACCGTATTTTTCTATAGGTAGTCCGCAGTGTTTACACATTTCTTTCATTTAAATCACTTCTTTCTATAAATTTTCTATAAATATTACTATAAAATTATATTAACTATTATGTAAAATAGACTCAGATTTTATTCTGAGTCCTCATCTTCATCTTCTAAACCATCATTTCCCATCATTTTATTCATAAATTTATTAAATTGACTCATAGCTATCTGTTTAGCATACTCTTCTTCATCTATAACATATTTTGCATCAGTATTATGTAACTTGTTAATTATTCGTTGTTCTCTACTATACTGTCTTACACTTTGATAATAGCTTTCAGCTCTTCCTATTACTTCATTAGTTATTTCTAAATCACCTTTTTCTATCTTGTCACATATTTCATCTATAGAATAATCTGACAGTAATGCTACAGATACTTTAGCTGCATAATGAATTGCATTACATATAGTTTGATATAGCATGTTGTCCATTTCTTCATCTGTCATATCTTTTTTATTATTTAAATCTGTAGTATTTGCAAATAAACTTACTCCATTATCATGACTAGCTATTAAACAAAAATCCGTTGACTTTTCTTTTACAACATTATTATCGCTGTCTACTATTTGAACTTTATATTTTGTATCTGGTTTTAACTTATCATATTTTATCTTTTCATCTAAATTCTCTGTAACTGCTGAACTTAGCATACTCATCATAGTTCTTATGTTATCTCTAGCATTTAAAACTACTTCTTTACTATAATATTTAGGTAGTTCTTCAAATAATTGTGCTGTAGGTGCTTGCATTCCTTCTTGTATAATGTTTAAAAATTGAGATTCTAACAATGTAGCTAATAATGTTAATCTTTCTACATAATTAGGATTTCCTATAGTAAAGTTACCATTTTCTGTAGTTCCTAAAACATGATTACTAACGAATCTATCTACTTCTTTACCCGTAGTTTTATTTTTAATTATTACTTCGTATTTATTATCTGACATAATTTCTCCTTTTAATTCAATACTTTTAAATAAACTGTTCTTCTTCCAAAGTTTAAAGCTTCTTGATGGCTATCAAAATAAATATCTATTCTATTACCTTGAATAGCTCCACCTCTATCTTCTACTACATAAGTTCCCATGCCTTTTATTTCAATATTAGTACCAAAAGCATAATTCTTACTCATTGCTACAGTTCTACCTGCTGTAGCTCTAGTTCCAGAAGCTGTTATACCAGTTTGTACATCACAGCATTTTGCACAAGGACAATAACCAGTAGCTTCAAAAGCAATATATGTACCATCATTCTCTGTACTAGGTGTAGCAGTATTTCTACTAATAGTTCCACCTCTTGATGTTGTAGAAGTTTTCTTCTTTAGTTCAGTTATTTCACTATTTAAATTTTCTATTGTACCTTCTAATTCAGTTATTTTTGTGTTTGCATCATTTAATTGATTTGTAGTTTCTGTTAATTTAGTATTCGTATCATTCAATTGATTCGTAGTTTCCTCTAATTTAGTTTTAGTATTGTCTAATTCATTATTTAATTCTTCTGTTTGATTATTATAATATGTAATAGTATTCTTTTTGTTATTATTTTCATTATGTAATGATATAAAACTTATAATCAATCCTATAATACATAGTAAAACTATTATTCTATCCCATCTTAATTTCTTACTATGTTTACCATGATTTATAGATTTCTTTCTTAAATTGTTTTTTCTATTATAAACTTTAGCTTTCTTAACTTTTCTCGATTTTCTTCCTAATAAATTCTTTAATAAATTTTTAAAATTCTTTTTCATTTTAATATGTACCTCCTATAATATAGTTTAAACTATATCTTAAATTTCTTTAGTTTTTAAAACTTTAACTTAATAATTTTTCTAATATTTGCATAAAGAACCATCCATAAAATATTTCTACTGTTAAAAACATTATTAGTGTTCCTATTGCCTCTCTTACTAATTTCTTTTTTCTTTTGTTTGATTTTCTTTTCATACTATTTACCTCCTCCATATTTATTATGTTATCATTATATCACATTATTTTAAGTTTGTAAATAGTTTTTTCAAAATTTCTTCAAAAATTTTAAAGTTTTTCTAGATATAGTAAACTAATTATTATAGGTTTATTGCATTAAATTATTGATGAATAAATTTATAGTTTTCAACGCTTCATCTTCATCTTTTAAAACGTAGTATGCTTGTATAGTTTCCAACATCATTTTATAATTTATGTAGTCTTTCTTATATCTATGTTCAGAATATCTAATCCAGTCTAAATATTCTTCGATAGTCATTTTCATGTCTATATCTTTTTCTCTAGTTTTATCTTTTAAAGTCATTATTATAACTAACATTATATCATCATTCATATCTATTCTCCACCTCCTTAAAATCTATCTTATTATCTGTTATGTTGATATTGTTTAAGTATATTTCACATAAACCTCCAACTAAACAAAGAGTAGTAATAACTTGTGTATAAAAGTCTTCAGAAGTATCAACAAGCTCATTTAATAAGCCATATAATACTTCTCTAATTCTATTTGAACTTACCGTTGATTTATCTATATTTAGCTCTTTTAAAGTTTCATTTACTGAAACTTCTCCAGTAGTCTTCAGTTTGACTTCTGTTATATTTTTATCTATTTTATTTAATTCTTTACATATATCTTTAAATCTTTCATCTAGAATTATTATATCGTCTTTGCTAAAATTATTTTTTTCGTCTAATAATCTTGCTATAAATAATAACTCTGTATCTACTAAGTTTTTAATTCTTCTATTACTATTGTCTATCTTTAGAAACATTTTTAGAAACATCACCAAAATCCTCCAATCCTTCTCTAAATTTCTTTTCTAATTTAGTTAGTCTATTCTTAGCAGTTTTTAATTGATTTCTATATTTATCTCTAGTCTCTGTAGTAAGATGTCCTGATAAAGAATCTTCTAAAAATTCTATAAAAGCTTCTGTCTCCATTATCTTGTCCATCTGTTTTATCTGCTCTTCAGTTAAAATCTTCAAATTGTTCATATAATCACCTCCAATAATTATGTTTTAATCTTCTAGTTTCATTTCTAATTCAATTGTTCTTTTTATAATTTCGTATTGAATTTCATTCATTTTTTCTAATGTTTCTTGATTTACTTCATCTTGTTCTTTTAGAAATTTATCTTTTATATTTTTAGTATCTTCATCGTATCTATTAGCTATTTCTAAAGCTTCTTCTAAAGTAAATTTACTTAGTTTAGCTTTCATTAAAAATTCTTTGTCTGTATAAGTTGTTAAGCATTCTTTATATGTTTTTCCAGAAGTATATGCTTTTATAAAATCATTCATTCTTATTATATGATGCAATTGTTTTCCATCGTAACCATACTTTTCTATTTTATCTATTAAAGTAGGGTATGGATGACATAAAGCTTTCTTCTTTTCCATTGACATGCCTGACATACATCTTAACGCTTGGTTTTCATTTAGATGAGCTATATCTTCTTTCATATCTATAAGTTCTAATATTAAATCTTTATACTTATCATTTATAATTCTAAATTTTGTAAACAATATTTCTATAAAGTTTATATTCTGTTTCTTAAAATTATCTAGCATTAAGCGGATGTCTTTGACGTCTATATGTTCATTATTCGGTAAAACAATTGTAGTAGATATTGATTTTCTATTTAAAGCTATATCTTTTAGTGAAGGTACTACTATTGCCTTTGTATCAACATCTGACATATATTCTTCTGTATACGTATCTAATTCATAGTTTTGACTACCCTGCAATCCTATATAAACTACATTATAACTAGGATAGTTTTCTTTAAGATAATTTAAGTGCTCTCTAACTCTATTAAGTATTTTTTCATATCTAACCATTATATCACCTCTTTTATAATCTAGATTATTATAATTCAAATTATAACTATCTTCTTATGTATAATATAGAACCAGAATTAAACATCATTACGTTATCTAATTTATTATGTAAAATGTTTTTAAATTGTTCCATCTCTTCATAGTATCTAAATCTAATACCTGTTTTTCCTCTAGTTCTTATATAATATTTTATTTGCTCTAAATTTAATTCTACTTCTTTTTCTACGTCTATATGTCTCTGAAATTCTATATCATAAAATAATAAACCCATTTGTTATATACTCCTTTTATTAGTTTTTGTATAATATTTTATATAATCTGACCATGCTTCAGCTAAACCACAAGCTGAACATATTTCTGTTTTATTGTCTACTCTACTTAAAGCTGGATGTTCACTATATTTTTTCTTACATATTGGACAAACTCTAACTTCTTTACTCATATTATAATTCATAATAAGCTCCTTTCAACTTAGAACCAAAATCTACCCTTGCTTCTATGATAATCTCTAAGTGCTGCATTCATCATTCTTTCATTTTCTAATTCTCTGTCTTGTCTCCATGCTTCTGATGTATTATTCATACCGTCAATTAAATCATCTTCAGTTCCAGTTAAAAATGCTTTGATAGTTCCTACAACTGCTACAAACATTAAGAATGCAGAAATTGCTAAAGTTATGTACAATGCCCATGTCCAAACATAATCTCCTAAGTTAAAGAATAATCCTAATAATGTAGCTACTCCAAAAGCGATTGCTCCTATGCTAAGACAAACTACTCCCATTTGCAATATTGCATAAAATAATACTCCTATAAATTTAAATAATCTTCCTATAATTCTAAACATTTTAATCTACCTCCATTATATAATATGTTTTAGTAAGTCTCATAACCTACTATTTTATCATTTTCAAATTTTATAAATACTGTTAACTCAGTGTCTAATACTTCTCCAGTATAGTAATAAATTTCAATTCTTTCTGATTTTGAATGACTGTCTGAAATTCTTTTATCAAAAACTTCTAGCAATTTTCCTTTTTCTATTATGCTATTAAGCCATTCTAAATCGTTTTCTTCTAAATTTTCCATAAAAATTTTACCTCCATTATAATATTATTTTACTAAAATTTTTCAAGTTTTATACATTTTTCTAAAACTTCGATTTTTCCAGTTACTCTATCGAAAGACTTTTTAGCTGCTTCATTACCAGTTTTTGCATATTCATTATACAACATTTTCTGATAACTTTTTAAATCCTTCAATTTTTCTTTCCAATTTTTCAATAACTCTTCCATCATTTATACCTCCTTTGTTATTGTTAAGTCAATTATAATACATTATTTTAAGTTTGTAAATAGTTTTTTCAAAATTTCTTTAAGTTTTTTCATATTTTTATATAAAATGTGTTAGAATGCATCAAAAGGTATTATCTGTTAAAATAATACCTTCATTATATAATTTATTTAATTAGTTTTTAAAATGTCTCAGATTTTAATCTGATGATTCATTTTTATGACTCTGTATTGAATTTGATATCTTATTAGCTCTTAAGTTGTTAAAATGTTCTTTTAAACGTTTTTGAATAGGTTTTATCTCATCTTCATATTTTATAACTGCTTCTTTGTATTTAGTATAAGATAAGTTATTCTCTTTTAGATATTCTACTAAAGTTTTATCAGTATATAGAGCTTTTTCTAAAACTCTTTTTAAATCTTCTGTTAAGACTAAATCTTTAGAATGTGAAAATCTCTTGTTTACTTCTATGTGTTCTAATATGTTTATTTTAGGTAAACTTTCTAAAGTCTCTTTATCTAAACCTAGTCTGCAAGTATCACATATAAAAGTAACTAAATAGGGATCTTCTTCATTATGAACTATAGTAGTAGGTTCTTTCCCACAGTTTACACATGCTTTACTTCCTAAATAATGTCTATTTATAAAGTTTCTAATATATACTCTTTGTTGCGCTAAATTTTCGAATTCTGTTTTCATTTGAATTTGCTCCTTTCTTATTTTATAAATCAGGAAATACTATGTGGTCGTAATTAGCATTAGGGTTTTCTTCATCCCATATTTTGTATATACATTTTCTGCAATATTGTTTACCATTACGCCAAAACATACATCCCCAATATTCAGGTTCATCACAATTTTTACAAAATACTATCTTTAAACTTCTATTTACTTCTTGCACTGTATTTACCTCACTTCAAACTTTACTCCAGCTACGTTACCTTCTGTATCGTATAGCTTCACAACATTTACACCTTTTTCTGCTGCTTTTTCAGTAAACTCTACTAAATCTTCTTTTTCATTATCAAGTATTTGTGAATTTATTATTAACTCTTTTTTATCTTTTATAAATCCTTGCATGTAACTACCTCCTTTATATAATATATTATATAACATTATTTTCAATTTGTAAACATTTTCTGTTAAATTTTCAAAATAAAAGAGCTACCTACTTATATTAGTAAATAGCTCTTTATGAACAAAGCTATATTATTTATATGCATTTATATTTACGTATCCAACTCTTCCAGTCGCTAATACGTATATTTTATCTACTGAACTGCTAACATTTTCTAATATTTTAACTGAAGTGTTTGGTAAGTAATTGTATCTAGTTCCAGTTAAATTACTATTACTAAATATTACAGTATTATCTTTAAATCTTTTTACTTGACCTTCAGTATGTCTACCAGAAGATGGTTGAGAATCTGCTAAGTATTCAGAACTTACCCATCCATTTACTGGACTAGTGATTTGACTCCATCCATTTTGTTCTGCTACTACTGTTACTTCTGTACCTTTAGCTAAACTGTTAATTACTGAACCACCTGGAGCATTTCTAACGTTTAGATTTAAAGATTGAGTATTTACATACATAGTTCTAGAAGTTACAGGTTTAGAACTTGATAAATAATCAGAACTTACCCATTTATTATCACCTATTCTAGACCATCCAGAATATTCTTCATAAACTAAAACTTGAGTTCCTTTTGGAAGACTTCCTATTACATCTCCACCTGGAGCATTTCTAACGTTTAGATTTAAAGATTGAGTATTTACATATTTTATTTGAGGGTCTATTATTGGTTCTGGTATAGGTGCACTATCTACTTTAAAAGCGTAGAATCTTTGAGCATTAGAGTTAGCCTTAAATACGTCTATATTTACCCATGCAGAATTTCCTATTAGATTTACTTTACCAGCTCTTCCATATCTATCGAATTTTCCTGCATATAAATATGGGTCATAAATCTCTATATCACTATTATTTGCTCCTACTGCTAATATAAAGTGTCCTCCAGTAGTCCATAACCCAGCTCCACAACAAATTACTACAAAATAGCCTTCTTTACATGCTTGATGAGCTTCATAAGATGAATGTAAAACTTTCATCTCTATTCCCCATCTTTGAGCTACATAGCTAAATAAACCGTCAGATGTTCCTCCTGATACTCTGTAACCATTTTCTTTAGATATATCACACATTGTATCTGGTCTTATAGTTTCTCTACAGCTAGAAACTACCATTGCAGCACAAGTAGGTCCACATCCAGCAGAAGCTACAGTAGCATTTTCATAGCCTGGTGCAGGGTATGGGTGACTTCCCCATCTAGGGTCTGCTTGATTATAATAAACTTTTCCCATTATTATAAACCTCCTTCCTGTACTATCTCTATATTTTCATATTCTCTATTATCTGCTTCTTCATCTGTCATTACTGGAATTTCTAGACTGTCTACTATAGAATCTACAAAAACTCCGTTCTCTGTTTTTAATTCGTTATCTTTATTGTTTGTTTCTTCATTTCCCATAAACTTACTACCTCCTTATCCGACATTTTTAGTGTCTGATGATTTACCGTTCAACATTGATATAATTTTAGTTATAAAGTCGTATACATAGTTTGAACCTTTGCTTATTACTAAACCAGTTAGTACTTGTCCTACAAATGGAACTGCAAAGTTAATTCCTACTAATGTAAATGCGTCTAGTCCTGATAAAATAGCTAAAAATATACCTATAATAGCTGTTATAATTGAGTTGATATCTAATTTATTATCTTTATAAAAAGATTTAATAATATCATAAATAGATACAACTACAAAAGACATTATGAATAATTTACTGAATTGTTCCATAACTATCTACCTCCTTATATTATAATATATTAAATAAAATTATAATTAGCTTTAATCAGAATGAAAACAGAGACACAAAAATAGCCAAGATATAAAATTATATATTAAATACCTTGACTATTATCAGAGTTAAATCTATTTTATGGCTACGTAACGACAGTAATCGTACCCTACCGGGTCTATTAACAATGTGTAAGCTGAACCATTAGAAGTTACTTTTACTACATTAAATGCATAGTTCTTTCTATCTACTGGTTCTACTCCTTGTAAGAAGCTTTGAGCTTTAGATAAATCTGAAGTTAGACTATTCATATCTTCTGGACTTAAAGTTACTTCTTTTACTACTATATATTCAGATTCTTGAGAGTTTGACATACTAGATGTTTTATCTGCTAATTGTTCTACACTTATAGGTTCTCTCTGTCTTATTTTATAAAAGCTAGCACTTCCAGTCTCTTGTTGAGCATCCTCATTTAAAGAACTTTCATCTTCTATATCTACAGCTTCTTCGTCTGTTTCTGCAGTTTCTACATCATCTGATTTTTCTATAGGTTCTCCTTGAGGTTGTTCATCTGGAGTAGGCTCTGGATTTTCTGCTGGTTCTTCTTGTGATTGAACTACTCCATAGTTCTTTTCTATATAATCTTTTATTATAGTATCTGTATCATAAGGAGTTTCTACTGAAGGAACTTTATCTAAAGATATTTTCTTATCTACTACATTTTTAGATGGAATAGAGTACATTGCTTCTCCAGTAGATGGATTAAATGTCCCTTCTATTTCTCCTATTTTAAAACTTTCATACCCTTCTTTTAGTGAAGAACTTTTTAGAACTTTTTTATTTTGTTTCTTTAATTCTTTTTCTTCTTTCTTCTCTTCTCTAACATAAGATTCTCCAAACAATGCTTTTACTATCTCATCTACTGTATCAAATTCTTGTGTGTATTCATTGTCTTTATTTCCTTTTACGTTAGTATTTGCAGGGAATTCTACTGCTATACCATAAGCTAAATCAGCTAATTCATCTTTACTATCTTCTAATACTCCAGCATCTTTTAATAATTTTTCTTGAGCTTTTATAACGTCTATTCTAACTTTTAAATCTGGATGTTGTTTTAAATAACTTTCTATAGAATCTTTTAATTCTGCTTGTCTAGCTTCTATTTTAGCTTGAAAGTCTTTTACCATTTCATCATATAAATATTCTGATTCTAGCCATCTTGCAAATACCTTTGCAGGTTCTCTAGTTTTTTGACTAAATCTAGTAGTTCCGGCTAAAGTATTAACTTTAAAATTAACTAAAGATTTTGAATTAGGAACACTTTCTATTATAACAGTTTTAGAAACTGCTCTGTCTTTTATTTTATTTTCTTCAGCTTCTCTAAGAATTGAAGGAGTTACTATATCTATAATAGCATATTGTAAGTTTTCTTTCATTGATATAGATTTAGCTTTCATGTAACCCCAAGTACTTCCATATTTATTATTTAAACTTTCGTTTACTAATGATAGTAAACCTTCTATAGATGGAGCTTCTACATCTTCATCTGTTAAATCTTTAAGCTCTGTAACATCTTGTATTAAATAATCAGGGTCCTCTTTTCTTCCATCATTTATTGTAATATAAGCTTCTTCATTTAAATCTTGAATTTTATCATCTAACAAATCAGATGTTACTATTGAATATGCAGTTTCTACATCGTCTCCATCAGTTTCACATTGACTGATTAACGTATTAACATCTGCTTTTAAATCTTCATCTGCTATTTTGTTAGCTGCATTATATAATTCTGAGTAATCAGTAGCATTCTCCATTTCTCTGATAATTTCTTCAAAAGAAACATCTTCTTCATTTAGTGTTTCTTCTGCAGCAGTTCTAGTTAATACAGATTCATCTACTATCTCTATTCTATCTTGAGGTTCTCTACCTGCGTTAATAACATCTACTTTAGAACCAGAACCGAATTCTTTATTAAACTCTTCTTGAGTCATTTTTCTAGGTTCTACTTCTACTGATTCTTTAATTATCAATTTTAGTAGTTTTTTCATTGTTTATCTCCTTTCTCTATTTATTTAAATTATTTGAATAGTGTTCTATTTTATTGTCTATGTCTGCTTGAATATCAGCATCTAATGGTATCTTTGAACCATCACTTGTATCTTTTTCAGAAGATAATTCTTCAGCTCTTTTAGGGTCTTTTTCTACTAAACATTTCATCAAATATTCCATAACCGCTTCATGGTCCGGATTTAATTCATCTCCGTATCTTGGACTTAATTTAGCTAAATCTTCATATTTATCTGGTATTCTAACAAAATCAAATCTATTTTCTTTAGATTCATCATTTACTTCGTCATTGTTAGTTTCTGTATCTTCTAATTCATCTACTTCTCTGTTATCTTCATCTTCTGGTAGTTCATCATTTATAGTTGAAGGTTCATCTATATCTTTAGTTGGATTATTATCTATTAACATCAATACATCATTATTATCTTCAGCTACTTTACCTATAAAATAAAAGATTTTATTTGTATCTTCTTTGTCTGTTACTTGATAGAGATTTAAATCTAAATCTGGAAGAACTTCTCTTAAGTCTTCTAACTCTGAATCTAATACGTTAGACTTTTCTTCTTCCTCTGCTGGAGTTTCATCTTGCATTTCATCTGCTATTTCTTCAGCTGTATCATTCTCTTCATCTTTTCCAGTGTCTACATCTTCTGTTAATTCACTTGCAGGGTATAAACCTCTTTTAGCACTATCTTCTTTAGCTTTCTTTTCATCAGCAGTCTCTTGTCCAAATATATTTTCTTCATTTTTAGCTAATTCTTTTCTAACCATATCTTGTATTTCTTGATAGCTATATGCTTCTAATTCATTAAACATATCTAATTCATCGAATGAAAGCTTATCTATAAAATCATTATCAGATAAAGCTTCCATATTATCTATATTTAAAAATCCCTTTTTAGCCATACTATTACAGAAATTTTTCCATCTATCCTTTTTATTATCTGATTCTACTAACTTTAGAGTCTTTTTCATCTTTACTCCTTTCTGCCAGATTTTAAATATCTCTAGATAATCTTTGATAATAGTAAATTTTATTTTGTATTCCCATTCTTAATTGTTCTAATGGTTTAGTTCTATTCTCTAATATATCTAATGATTTTCTTAACATATTCTTTTGATTTATCTCTATCTCTAAATTATTACCTAAAACTGATATAGCCTCCTTTATTTGTGATTGTAAATATTCAGAGGCTAATATCGTTCTAGTTAAATCATCTTCTATATTAAGATATTTTGTCCATTCTCTATCTACTATCTCTTTGTTGTGTTTTTGATTCCAATCTAGATTAACTTTTAAATCTGGTAAATTATTTATAAAGTTATCTATTTGTGTAATCTGTTCTTTTATCGCTTGTTTTACACTTGTAATTTCCATAACATTCATCCTCCTATATAGGATTATATGTTACTTATTTTAATCTATCAAATGCTTTTCTTGCGATTTTTTCTGTTTTATATGTTTCAGCTTCTTCTATTAAACCAGTAGCTTTATTATAGTTTTTACCTACGATATAACCAGCTGATTCTTTTAGTAAGAATTTGTTATTAGCAACGTCTACTATCTCTAAACCTTCTACCATTTTTTCTTCTGCTTTATCTTTTTCACATTCACAAGGTTCTTTTCCACATTTTTCACAGATTTTAGCAGATTCTTCTACTATTTCTTCACCTTCTACTGGTTCTTCTACTGGAAGTTCTTCAGTAGCTTCTGCTTCTCCAGCTACTAAATCTGTTAATTCTGCTCTAGCAGCTTCTCTTTCTTCTTCACTAACTTCTACACCAAATACTTTAGCTAATAACTCTGTAGCTTTAGCTAATTTTTCATTTGGGTCTTCAGCTGCTGGTTCTTCTACTGGAAGTTCTTCACCTTCTATTTCATCTTCTTGTAAAGGTTCTTTACCTTCACCTGGAACTGGGTCTTCAGCTCCTTCTGGTTGTGTAGGTTCTACTGATTCATTTAATTTTTCATCTTTAACTTCTTCTTTTTCTTCTACACTTTCTTCTAATATTCTAGTTTCTACTGTGCCTTGTTTATCTGTTAAAACTCTTTTCTTAATTGATAAATGTTCTGCTTCTGTTAAATTTGCAAGTATTCCTCCTGCAGCTTTTCTTACACCTTCATTATTTAATCTACTCATAATTATTTACCTCCTTCAAATTATTTATTACGAGCTTCTCTTTTTCTATTTAATATATCTTGCTTAGCTTGTTTAGCTTGTTCTTCTCCTGAAACATGAGAGTTATAATTTTCTTTTGCTCTATCTATGTTTCTTTGTAATTCTGCTATTTTGTCAGATATACTAGCTTGAAAATCAGCTAATTTCTTATTGGCTGAATCTACATCATCTTGAGACCATCCTTTAGCTCTACTATGAAAGTCTTCATTACCTTGAGCTTGTTTATAATCTCTAATATCTTTAGAACCGCCTCTTAAATCATCGAAATTGTATCCCATAGAATTTCTTTGTCTTCTATCGTACTCTTTTCTAGAATAATCTGTACCTGGTTCCCACTCATGTGTTTCTTTATTATAGTGATGCCATTTATCTTGTCTTTGAATTGGTTTAGAATTTCTTAAATCTTTATTTTGCCAATTTTTATCATTATCTACTTCTTTAGTTAACATATTGTAATAATCAGCTACTTTATTATTGTTAGAGTTAAATCTAGCACTTTTACCACCCATAAAAGCATCTTTAGATAACTTTCTACCATTGCTTCCTATTACATTCCAGCTATTTTCATATTTATTAGGTTCTACTTTTAGTCCAGCTGCTTCTAAATCTGATTTATATCTTGGTTCTACATCTGATTTAGTTCTTATAGTACTTAATATCTTTTTGTTAATGTCATCGTTTTCTGGATTAGGAGCTTCTGTTAAAGCTGATTCTCCTAAATGTAAATCATCTTCAGATGGTTCTTCGATTTCTGGTAAACCATTTTCAAAATAGTTTATTTCATCTAATAATTCATCTATTTCTGATTGAATTGCTTGTCTTTCATCATCTGCTATTTCTGGTGTATTATCTAAATAATCTTGTAATCCAGCTACTCTATTCTGTAATTCTTGAAGTTTATCTTCTGAAGAAATATCTTCTACTAATTCTTCAGTTTCTGTTAATTTTATTACTTTAGCAGCTCTTATTTCACTTTTATATTCATCTTGAAAAGCATCTTTTACTTTATTTACAGCTACTTCATTAGCTTCTTCTTCACTGTTTGCATCTACATCTACATCAATTTGTCCAAATGGAGTATATACTACAACTCTATATTGAGTTCCAGGTTCTCCAGCTGACTCTTTAATGTGCTCTTTATGAGGAACCTCTGGTTTTTGAACCTTCTTAACTAAAGCTTCTTTAGTTTCTTTTGGAGCTTCCTCTGGTTTATCTGTATTTATTTGTCTTTCTGTTGAAGTTTTAGCTGATGCATTTTCTAATAGATTGTGTAAAATATTACCACTAACTCTTTTAGCTTCTCCGTCTAATCTACTCATGTTTATTCTCCTTTCTTATACTAAATCTTTCTTTAAAACTATATCTATACTAGTTTTTTCTTCTCCAGAAATTACTACTTCTGAGAAATGTGGGTAACTAGCTATATCAAACCCATTACTTATACTAGAGCTTCTTGCAATAATTATAGCTTTTATAGCTTGATTTACTGCAGGTACCCCTAAACAACTTAAAACTAGACTATCTGTATTCTTCAAATTTGAGAATATTGCAGATGCTAGTTTTTTAGTATCAGTATCTTTAGCTACTCTAAATATTACATCAGATTTTTCCATAAAAGTTACTACCTCCATATAACAATTTCCTATTATAATAAATAACGAAGAGGTTATTTTATAACCTCCTTTAAAATTTTAATAATATAATTTATTTGACTAAATCTGAAAATGTCTCAGATTTTATTCTGATGTCCACTTTTGGTCTACTCTGTTTAAATCTTGCAATAAATTATACACTTTTAGGTCTTTGTTCCAAATATTTACTCTAATATATTTATCTATCGCTTGTTTTAATAAATGCTTTTTAGCTCTACTATATTGTTTTAAAATTTTCTTATACCAATATGTATTTACTGAAGAACCAGCAGCTATTTTTTCTAAGAAACTAAGAATAGATTTCTCCATATAAGCCCCAGTGTTATATTTGCTTTCTAAAAGCTTTATATATGTAGCTAATATATTAGGAGTGTCAGTCATAAAACTTTCTGCTAATGTTATAAAAGCTCCGTTTCTTAGAGTATTTTCTTATAGTCCATTTACCAGTAACCCAATGTATTTTTACTGCATTTAATAATTCATCGTAGTCTAAATCATCTATAAATTTAACTAATCTAGCCGGTACTTCTTGATTCCATTTTGAAAATGTCATATCTACTAAAGTTCTATTATCAGATAAATCAAACTCTCCTAAAGAAGTTACTGATATTACAGAATGACCAAAATTCTTAATTCTATTCAAATAAGCAGTATCTCCAGTATATATTACTGGTCCATCTACAATCATTACATTATCACTAATAGTTTTAAAATCTGGATAGAAAAAGCTCAATAACTCTACATTATTAGGCTTTACACTGTGATTTATTATATCTATTTTTCTAGGTTCGTATGCTAAACTTTTACTCATTATATCACCTTAATGCTTTCTTTATATAATCTACTTTCGTAAAAGATACTCTATCATCATTATCATTTCTAGTATAAAGAGTAACCGGTGAAAGTCTAAGTCTCATATACTCAGTTAATTGTTTTGCAGTCGGATATATTCCAACTTCTTTAAAATCTTCTAAAGACTGTTTAGTATAACTAACTGTAGCTCCTGTTTTATTAGCTACCTTCTTTATCAGATTTCTATCTCTATCTTCCATTTATACCACCTTCCATATTTGCTAAAATGTTAACAAGTCTTTCTTTGTATTTTAGGAATTGAGTATCTATCATATCTCTCATGAGTGATGGACAATTTTCTGCTAAATATTTATTTGAGTTATCAGCATTCATTCCATCAATAGCACTTAATGCAGAAGTTTTACTAATATATTTACATTCTGTAACTTCTATATCTGGAATTTTTAAAATTGATTTACATCTACTCATTAAAGTATCTGATAAATTATCTTTATATGCTAATAATATAAATTGCAAATTACTTTCTTCAATTAACTTTAATATGTCTTCATCAGTATATAAACTAGATAAATCTTCTATTACTATAGCTCTATTCAATTTACTAATATTCATATTATTTATATCTTGAACATCATCTTCATTTTTAATATCATAAACTCTTCCAGAGTACATATCTTTAAATATAGATGCTGCTTTAGCTAAAAGCAAAATAGGAGTTCTACCTTTTATATTACTCATGAATTGTATTACCTGTTCTCTATTTGTCATCTGAAGCCCTTTCTTTACTTATTTTATAATAATTATATGCTGACTTTAAAGATTCTTCTAGAGGTATTCTAATTTCAAATCCAATCTCTATTTTATTTCATTAGTTTTAATTTCTGGTAAACTACCTAAATACTCTTCTGTTTCTTCTAACATCTCTTCAGCTGCTGGAGTAACTTTTATTTCTTCAGTTAAATCTCCAAACTTGTTATTGTAGTGAATCTCTGATAGTGATGTCAAATAATATAACTGATTTGAAAAAGATACAAAATACTCTCTTTCAAAATTTTCTATAAGTTTTAAACCTTGTTCTGAAAATTTATCTAATTGTTGTAAATAACTCTCTTCTCCACAGTCATCTGTAGTACCAGTGCTATCACTATAACCTATTTTCTCAAATACTACTTGAATTTTATTTAATGAAGTTATAATGTTTTTAAGTGCATTCTTTACTTTATCTAAACTTTCTACACTGTCTATAATATTATCAGTATCACTATCAAAATCAGTATTATATAAGTTATTTTCTCTAAGTTCATGCTTATAATATTCTACTGAATTATCATAATCTTTTATTAGTGACTTAAGATTATTCTTTAATATTTCCATATTAGAGCTTTGTTGTATTGCTTCTAAAATACTCATATAAATTACCTCCTATATTATAATATATGTAGAAAGGGTACTAAAACATACTAGCACCCTTTTTCATTTCTTCTAATGTTACCGGTTCATAGTTTCTAACATCTACTCCTGCGTTAAATCTGTTAGGTAAGTGTGATATAATATCTCTACCATGTATGTGGCCATGAACATGCATAGTTCCATGATGTTTTCCATCCCAATCTTCTATAGGATAGTGACAAAGAACTACTATATCATTACCATCTTTAATCTCTAAATAATCTACTGGTTTGTACTCTAACTTATCTGCTACTTTGTCTATCCAATCTAAATCATGATTACCGATAATCAATATCTTTTTACCATTAAGTCTGTTATAAAATTCTATTATTCTGTCTAAATTCATATTTGCTCCTCTAAAAGCAAAATCTCCTAAATGATATACTATATCTTCTGGTTTTACTTTAGCATTCCAGTTTGCTATAAGTTTTTCATTCATTTCTTCTACGTTTTCAAACGGTCTATTCTCATATTTAATGATATTTTTGTGACCGAAAATGTAAATCTGATGTATAATAAATCATTTATTTCACCTCCATAATATAAATATATTATTTGTCTATATCTTTTATTTCTGATTTATTCTCGTGTAAATCATTATATTTTAAATTCTATAATATTAAGCTTTCTAAGAAGCTCTTTTTAATTTGACAATCATCTGCATTTTTGTCCATTCTCCATCTTTTAATCAATGAGTGTGATAATCTTAAGTTTTTAGAACTTACGTCTTGTCCATCAATTTCAGCTACTTTATTATACCAATCTTTCTTTAATCTAGGTAGACCATCTGGTCCTATCTCTGTCATTTGAATTCTTTCATCTAATGTTAAACCTGAAACAGTAGCTATATGATGTATAACAGGCATTCCCATATCATCTGTGACAAAATTACCTTCTTCATCTAAAAGATATATACCAAAATCTACTGCTCCAACGTATTGTTCTATATTAGTACCTTCATTACCTCTTTTAAATCCAATAATGAAAGCATCTATAGTATCTCCAGCTTGTTCTTCTAGTATAGAACCAGATACAGAACGTTTAGCTTTTACCCAAGTTTTTTCTCTTTTACCTACGTATATAGAATTTAAGTCTTTAACTACACATCCTTCTCCACCTTTAGAAGCTATATCTTTATAGAATTTTGTTTTATTAACAGTAGTTCCTTTTACTAATTGTATTTTATCTTCTAATCCATTGTTTCTAAGAATTGTCATTATTTTAGCTAACTGTAATAATCTCTCTTTTAAAGGTTTTTGAGTTAAATCTTCTCCATTCAATGATATTATATCAAAAGCCATCAATTTCATAGGGTTAGTTTCTTGCATTCTATGAGATAAATCATCTAGTGCTCCTAAAACTGAAGTAGTAAGTGATAATCCAGTATCTGCTACTGGGTATTCTAAAACCTCTTTCCATTCTCCATCTATTCTTCTAAGATTACTAAATTGATTTATATGGTCATAATATGGAACTAATTCAGTATCTATTATAAAATCATGTATTCCTGCAGCTTTAAGTGCATTCATATCTGGTCTTGGAATAGTTAATTTACTAGAATATCTAAGTGGAAGATAATCTCCATCGTTACCTTCTGATAGATTTCTAGAAAAATATTCTACTCCATAATTTTCATTATAACAATATCTCATTCTATTTCCATCTATTTTCTCTGTAGCCATCCAATTATTATTGTCTACCCAAAGCTTTGATTGTTCATCTTCTTTTAAAGCTTTCATTTGAGCTGCTAACATCGGTTTAAACTCTAATATTCTTTCTACAAAAGGATTTAATACTCCTTCACTTCTATATTTTTCAATATAATAATTTTGTAAAGTTAAAATACAACTGTCTATTGTACTTTCTCTATATCTTTCACCAGTCTCTTTATTTACTCTATTTCTAGTTTTCTCTGGTTCTAAACCTAGAACTTCACATTTCTTGCGAAGATTGTCTAATTGTGCCAATTTAATTACCTCTCTTTCTAAAATTTCTATTATATAATATGTTAGTAGGAGATTTTATTGCTAATAACTAGCCTTTATTTATATATGCTCTTATATAGTGCATCACAGAGTTATAAGTTAAACCTAATCTTTTAGCTATATCTTTTTGTGTCATGTCTTTTAGATTATGATGTAAATAAATAAATTGTTTTTGTTCTTCAGTTAGCCTATCACATAATTTAGATTTTCTATATTTTCTAGCATGTTTAGATACAAAAGTTTCTGACCTACCTAATATATTTCCAATTTCAAGATTAGTCATTTCATTACAATTATTTTTAATAAATTCTTTCTCTTCATGTGTAGCATAACCGCTTGTTTACTCTTTTAAAGTTTAAATTATTTTTAGTGCAAAAACTATATATTGTATAAGTAG
This sequence comes from Bacilli bacterium, assembly GCA_017406955.1. Taxonomy (GTDB): domain Bacteria; phylum Bacillota_I; class Bacilli_A; order RF39; family UBA660; genus CAJMSU01. Next base: position 130,743 of record JAFQXM010000001.1, read on the forward strand.
CAACATTTAGAATGTCAGACATCTCTTTTACTGTATATTTATAGCTATTATTTCTAATAAACTCTTTTTGCTCATCTGATAAATTCTCACTACATAAATTTTTTATATTTATATACTCTCTAATCACTGAATCATTATGATGTAATGCCCTACTAATTTCTTTTTTTGTCATATCTTTACCATAATGTTGTACAATAAATGCTTTTTCACTATCACTTAAATCATTTACAGTAAACTTTTTAGAACTAATAAAATCATAATTATTTTTATTAAGATATCTTTGCAATGTTTGTCTGGTTACTGTTATGTTACATATATTCATCATTTCATCTATAGTATATTTATAGCTATTATTTCTAATAAACTCTTTTTGCTCATCTGATAAATAAGTTCTAGTATTTCGTCCTAGATGTATACGTCTATGACTACTTATTGTAGTATGACTAACACCTAAAATTTTTTCTAATTCTATATCAGTCATTTCTGGGTGATTTTTTATATATATCTTATCTTTTTCTGTAAGATGTCTTAATTCACTTTTATATTTATAAAAATTCTTTTTGCAAAAGCCTCTAACTGACTGCATACTTCTATTTGTTTTAAATAGAGCATTTATATTATCTCTCATTTGTCTAATAGTCATTTCTGAATGATTTATAATAAAATTTCTTTCTTCCAATGTATAATTATCTTTTCTTATAAAATCTACTATATATTTCAATTTTTCTATTAAATCTTCCTGATGAGTGGTAATTTTTAAATATTCTCCATTTTTAGTAACCAGTTGTTCTGTTCTAACTCCTAGCTGATTAGCTCTTTCTTTAAAAATAGAAGCATACCCATTATCTAAATTATCTATATTATTTACTAAATCAAATACTTTAGGATTTTCTATAGTGTCTGCTACTATTCTTCCGAGTTGTTGATTATATAAAACGTTACTAGAAGTTTTTCTTAAAAATATAACAGTATCTACTTTATTTAAATGAACTCCCTCATTAAGAATATTTACTGCGAACATTATAGCTAAATTTCTATCGTTTTGAAAGTCATTTATAGTTTTTAAGTTTTTTTCTTCAGCTATTTTGCTATGAACTTTATAAACACTAAAGTTTATATTCAACCATTTTTTAACATTAAATATAGCTTCTTCTATATTAGATATTTTATCTACAAAAACTATAATCCTATGAGATTGACTTAAATCTAAGTTTTCTTTAAATATTTCTGAAACTCCTTCATCTATGTTATATCTTAAAATTTGTTGAGCTAAAGGAGTATCTTTTAATTTAAGTTTATTTCTATCTTTATCTATTATTTCATAAATACTAGAATGATATTCTATATTAGGAAGTATTCCATCTAATATAGCATCTTGTAAATAATATGGTTCTGTTTGAACTCCTTTAAAGATTTCTTCAACTACATCTCTATTATCACTTCTAATAGGTGTAGCACTAAAACCTAATATTTTATAATTTGCTTTTATATTATCTAATACTGTAAAAACTTTTTCTAATTGTTTACCCCATTTTTCAGCTAATGCTCTATGCATTTCATCTAAGAATATATAATCGTATTCTTTGAAATATTTAGCTAAATCTTCAATAGAAGGTCTTAGCAAGCTATGATATGTAATATAAGTAGTATCTGGTGTATCAATACTAAATTCTTGCATGTAGTCTATTACTGCAGTTCCAGGTTCTAAAACTAACTTCTTTCCTTTCAATTCATTACAAAGTTGAGCTATACAGTGCGATTTACC
>JAFQXM010000011.1 GCA_017406955.1 Bacilli bacterium
TACCAGATACAGGAACAACACCACTTGCGAATATCATTTTAACAGTATTAGGATTATCAGTAGTAGCAGGAGCAGCAGGAATGGTAATACGTTATCAAAAAATTAATGGATAATGAAAAAGAGTAATTAATACTCTTTTTTATTGTTTATAAATTATATTTGTGGTAATATATAAATGTAATTTATATGGCCTGTTGGTGAAGTGGCTTAACACACCGCCCTCTCAAGGCGGCATTCACGGATTCGAATTCCGTACAGGCTACCAAAAAAATATAACTAGACATTGGAGTCTAGTTTTTGTTTGTATTAAATAGCGCTATTAAAAAAAATATGTTATTATATTAATAGAAAGATTGGAGGAATTATATGTTTAATTTAAAAGGAAGAGTAGCAGTAATTACTGGAGCAAGTTCTGGACTTGGTAAACAAATGTCTTATGCTTTTGCTGAGCAAGGAGCTGATTTAGTTTTACTTGCTAGAAGAATAGAAAGATTAGAGGAGATTAAAAAAGAATTAGAAACTAAAGGTGTAAAGGTATTACCTATTAAATGTGATGTTACTTCTACTGAAGATATTAATAATGCAGCAAATTTATCAGAAAAAGAATTTGGTAAAGTTGATATTTTAGTTAATTGTGCTGGTTCATCTAAGGATGCTGGAGTACTTGAAATGACTGATGAAGAATGGGATTTTACTATTGCGACAGATCAAACTAGTGTTTTTAAAGTAACTCGTGCTTTTGGTAATATAATGAAGAAAAACAATTATGGTCGAATTATAAATATTGCTTCTATGTATGGATTAGTTGGTAATAGTGCTATGGGAACTATTGCATATCATTCATCTAAAGGTGGTGTTGTTAATTTTACACGAGCAGCAGCTTCAGAACTCGTAAAATATAATATTACCTGTAATGCAATTTGTCCTGGATATTTCGAAACAGAACTTACTAAAGCAGTATTAGATACAGATGACTTTAAAGCATATATGAAACAAACTGTGCCTATGCAAAGATATGGTCATGAAGGTGAATTAAACGCAGGAGCTATCTTTTTAGCTAGTGATGAGGCTAGTTATGTTACAGGTGTTATTTTACCTATTGATGGTGGTTATACTTGTGTATAAAAATATAAATTATAAAAAAATATTATTAATATGCTTAGTATTTATAAGTTTATTTGTAGTTGGATGTAATAAAAATACTAGTAAAAAACCTATTAAAAAAGAACAAGTAATTAAAAAAGAAAAATATGTTGATGCGAATAATATGAAAATAGGTATTTATGAGAATAATAATGGTAAATTAAATTTATTAGATAGTTTTAGTAATATATTTGTTAGAGGTACTGATATTGCGGTATTTCAACTTTTTCCATCAAATGATAAAGAAATTGTTTGTAATAATAAATTTGCTGAAATGTTTTATGAGAGAATATCAGCTACTAATAATAAGATAGGATTTAATATTACTTATACTTTAAAGGATAATAGTAAAACATCTCATAATATATTAAAACCTAGTGATACAATGTTACATGCTGAATATTTAGAAATATATTTATATGATGATTATTATCATAGAAATGATAATTGGTATTCACATATAGAAGAAAAAGATTATAATGATAATACATTATATACTTCCATTAAATTGACTCCAGGTATGAAAATTGATGATATAACTTCAAATATTAAATTAACAGTCTTTACGTATGATAGTGAAGATGATTTTGATTCTAATACAAATGAATATAGAGGAAATAGTAAGTATAGTATAGAAATTAGTAGAAAAGATTAGGATGTTTATGGAAAAATATAAGGAGATAGAAAGAAGTATAATTAAAAAATATCGTAAAGATATTTGGGCTAAATTTGTAAAGGCAGTTTCTGAATATAAACTAATTGAAGAAAATGATAAACTTATGGTATGTATAAGTGGTGGTAAAGATTCTTTTTTATTAGCTAAGTGTATTCAAGAGTTAATTAGACATGGTAAATTTCCATTTGAAGCTAAGTATGTAGTAATGGATCCAGGTTATAATAAAATTAATAGAGAATTAATTGAGAAAAATGCTAAAATACTTAATTTAGATATTTCTATATTTGATAGTGATATTTTTAATGTAGTTAATAATGTTACTAAAAGCCCATGTTATTTATGTGCGCGAATGCGTAGAGGATCTTTATATAGTAAGGCTATGGAATTAGGTTGTAATAAAATAGTTTTAGGTCATCATTTTGATGATGTTATTGAAACTACTTTGTTATCTATGTTTTATGGATCTGAAATTAAGACTATGATGCCAAAATTACATAGTGATAATTTTAAGGGATTAGAACTTATTAGGCCTCTTTATCTAGTAAAAGAAGAATCAATCATTTCATGGGTTAAATATAATAAATTAAAGTTTATTGATTGCGCTTGTCATTTTACAGAAAAAGCTAATATAGATAGTAGTAAAAGATTAGAAATAAAAAAACTTATAAAAAAATTAAAAAATAAAAATAATAATATAGATTACAATATTTTTAAAAGTTTAGATAATATAAATCTTGATTGTGTATTAGGTTACACTAGAAATAAAGAAAAATATAGTTTTTTGGATAATTATCAAGAAAAATAGAGGTGAATTATGAAAAAAATATTATTATATTTATTTCTTATATTTATTACTTTATGTTCTTATGGTTGTACTAGAGATAATAGTGATGCTGTTAAATTTAAAAAAGAATATGAAAGCTTAAATAATAAGAAGAATAGTCATGGTGAAATTAATCGTAAGATTTCAATTAATAAACATAATAGTATAAAATATAGTGATGCTAGTGAAATTGTTGAAATGATGGAAAACAATAAAACTTTTATTGTATATTTTGGGTTTAGTGAATGTCCATGGTGTAGAAGTGTAGTACCTACTTTATTAGATGTGGCTAATGATTTAGAAATTAATACTATTTATTATGTTGATATTTTAAATATTAGAGATGAAATTACTGTTGGTGCTAATAATGAAATGAAAACTACTAAAAAAGGTACTAAATCTTATTATAAATTATTGAAGTTATTAGATAATGTCTTGGATGATTATTCTATTGAGTCTAAGAATGGTGATAAGATAGATACTTTTGAGAAGAGAATTTATGCACCAAATGTTATTTCTGTAGTAGATGGTAAAGCAATGAAATTAGAAACAGGAATTAGTAAAAAACAGACTGATCCATATATGAAATTGTCAAAAGAAATGAAAAAGGAAACATATAATAAATTTAAGTGTAGTTTGAAGTGTTTATTAGAAAATAAAAATGTATGTACTGAAAATAGTGCTTGTTAGATAAGTACTATTTTTATTTTTTATAAAATATAATTGTTAGTTTATAAAAAATGATGTATAATTATTTTATAATAGGAGGGATTGGTATGGTTAATATTAAAAATCCTACAATGAGGAAGCTTGGATCAATGCTTATTTTAACATTAGGCGCAATAGTTGCTGCTTTTGCTTTAGAAGTGTTTTTAATTCCAAATACAATATTAGATGGTGGAATTACAGGTGTTTCTATTATAATTTCAAAGATTAGTGGGATCCCTTTAAGTTTTTTGGTTATTATTTTAAATATTCCATTTATATATATTGGATATAATAGATTAGGTAAAAGTTTTTTATTAAGAACTATTTATAGTATGTTAGTCTTTGCATTATTCTTATTTTTGTTTCAAAATGTTGAACCTATGACACAACAAATATTACTTGCTACTGTTTATGGTGGTGTAATACTTGGTGTAGGTGTTGGAATGATAATACATTTTGGAGGTTGCGTTGATGGTACTGAATCAGTTGCATTAGTTGTTAGTAGAAAAACTACTTTTTCTGTAGGTCAAATAGTACTAGCTTTTAATTTAATAATATATATGGTTGCAGGTCTTATATTTGGTCTTGATAGGGCAATGTATTCACTACTTACTTATTTTATAACGTTTAAAGTTATTGATTATGTATCAGAAGGCTTAGAGCAAGTAAAAGCTGCTTTGATAGTTACTGAGAAGGGTACAGATATGGCAGATGAAATATATAAAGCTTTAGGACGAACTGTTACGACTATAAGAGGTAAAGGTTTAATTAGTGGTGATAAAGAAGTATTATATTGTGTTCTTACGCGTATTGAGATATTTGAATTGAAACACATTGCATCTAGAATGGATGATAGTGCGTTTATTACTATATTAGAAGTTAGTGATATCATTGGTGATCACATTAAATCTAGTAGTAAATTTAGGAAAGATAAAAAGAAAAGGAGTTTATATGGACAATCAAGTAAATAATTTAGGGCAATCTTCTTCTAAACAACCAGTAAATAATTCTAATCCTCAGGTTGCTCAACCTAATGGTATTAATAATACTATATATAATAAACCAGCTGATAATTCTAGTGTTAGACAAGTGGTTCCAAGTTCTAATAATCAACCTACTATAAACAACAATTCTCAGCTTACAAACAATTCAACATCTACTAATATTAATCCTACAATTACTAACCAAGTACCTCCTAATGATAGTGATGTTGAATATGAATATGTTGAACAAAAAAAATCATATAAAAGTGTTTTATTTATATTATTTTTACTAATAATTATTGGCGCAATGGGATATTATATTTATACTGATTATCAGAAGGATTTAAAAAATAAATGCAGTCCTTTAGTAACTGCTAAAAATGAACAAAATAGTTTAAAATTAAATTCTACTATAGTTAAGGATTTATATCAGAAAGTAAAAACTGATATCAGTGAAGATATTGCTAGTACTGATTTAGATGATTCTATGAAATTATATTTAGCATATAGGCAAATTCCTGATTATGAGATATATGATTCTAATTGTAATTTATTTAATAATAGTAGTATGCAAAATGTAACCTGTGATACTGGTTCTGGATATACTGCGAGAGCATTTAAAGAAGATTCTCTTAGAAGACAAGTTGAAAAATTATTTGGAGAAGATACTAAAATACAAAATGAAAATATACAATTAGGTAATAGTTGTATTGGTGGATATCAATATATTAAGGAACGTGGTGAATATGTTGGAGGTCAATGTAATGACACTATTAATTCTATTTATCAGGTTGATAAGAAACTTATTTCTGCTTATGCTTATAATGATACAGTAGTTTTAAAAGAAAAAGTAAGGTATTATGGTAGTCAAGATGTAGATATTGATAGATTAAAAAATGGTATTTATGTTTACACTTTTAAACTTGATAATAATTATAACTATAATTATATTAGTAAAGAATTTAAACAAAAATAATTTAATAAGGAGATTATATGGAAATACTTAAAGTAGTTACTGGTGTTTTAGAAGAAAACTGTTACGTAGTAAAGAATAATAATTCTTGTTTGGTAGTTGATCCAGGTGATGATTATGAAAAAATAAAAGAAGTTATTGGTGATTATAAAGTATTAGGTGTTTTAATAACACATTCTCACTTTGATCATATTGGTGCTTTAAGAAATTTTTTAAAAAAGCGTAATGTTAAAATTTTTAAAAAGAGTAATTTAGAAGAAAAAGAATATAGTGTTGGTGATTTTAAATTTAATGTTATTTATACACCAGGTCATTCAAAAGATTCAGTGACATTTTATTTTAAAGATGATAAAATAATGTTTGTTGGAGATTTTATTTTTAAAGGTTCTATTGGTAGATGTGATCTTCCTGGTGGAAATGTTAACGAAATGAATCAGAGTATATTAAAAATAAAAAAATATCCTGAAGATACAAAATTGTATTGTGGGCATTATAGTGATACAATTTTAAAAGAAGAAATTGATAATAATCCGTATTTTTAAAATAAAGAGGTGTTTATATGTATATTGATTTGATAGTATTAATAGTTTTAATAGTAATAGTAATAATGTTTTTTAAAAAATTTACGTCGTTTGTCTTTTTTATGGCGATAGTAGATATTTTGCTTAGAGTTTTAACATTTATTAAAAATAATATAGGTCTTAAAGATATTAGTGATTTACTAGGGAAATATGTTCCAGGAAGTATATTTGAAATTATTGATAAATATTCTAAGGGTAGTATTAATATTTTATTAAAATGGGCCTTTGTAATTATTATTTGTTTCTTTTTATACTATATTATTAAGATTTTTATTAAAAAGAAAAAAATTTAATTATCTATTAAGAAGTGACAATTTTTATCACTTCTTTTTTTTATACTTATTTTGGTGATAAAAATGAAAATATATTTAGATTTATTATTAATAATTAATTTCTTTTTTGATTTTATTATTATATATGGTACTAAATATATATTAAAAATCACTACTAAATTATATAGAATAATATTAGGTTCTTTATTTGGAAGCTTGACAATTATATTATTATTCTTACCACTCAATAGTTTATTATTATTTGTTTATAAAATATTAATTAGTATTTTTATTATCTTAATTAGTTTTGGTAAAAGGAATTTTTTTAAAAACTTATTATATTTTTATTTGATTAGTATAATTTTAGGAGGAAGTTTATATTTGTTAGATATTACATATGTATATGATAATACTGGATTAGTTTTCTTTAGTAATGGATTGTCTATCAATTTTTTATTTATCATTATTGCTTCACCAATTATTATATATTTATATATAAAAGAAAATAAAAGTTATAAAAATATGTATTCTAATATATATAATACTAAAATAATAATTAATAATAATACTTATCTATTGAAATCTATTTTAGATACTGCTAATAATTTAAAGGATCCATATAGTAGTAAAAATATTATTTTAGTAAATAGTAATATTAATATATATAAAGAGAAATTTTTATATGTACCATATAAAGCTTTAAATACTAATGGTATTATAAAATGTTTTAAACCTAATAAAGTTATTATAAATAATAAAGAGTTTAAAAATTGTTTAATTGGAGTAAGTAAAGATAAATTTTGTTTAGGTGATATTGATTGTATATTACCAAGTTATTTTAAGGAGGATTTATGAAGATATTATATTATTTAAAAAGAATATTTTTAAAAATTAATAGTGTTTTTTATGTAGGTAAAACTGATATGTTGCCAGAACCATTATCTAGGGAAATGGAAGATTATTATGTTTCTTTAAAAGATTCTGGTAATGATAAAGCCAAAGATATTTTGATTGAACATAATTTAAGATTAGTTGTATTTTTAGCAAAAAAATATGAAAATACTGGAGTAGATTTAGAAGATTTAGTTAGTATTGGAACTATTGGATTAATAAAAGGTATTAATACTTTTAAAAGTGGTAAGAATATTAAATTAGCTACTTATGCTTCTAGATGTATAGATAATGAAATACTTATGTATTTAAGAAAAAATAAAAAAATTAAAAGTGAAGTTAGTATTGATTCTTCACTATCTTTAGATGGAGAAGGCAATGAATTACATTTAGAAGATGTTTTAGGTACTGATGCTGATTTAGTTACAAAACCAATTGAAATAGAATCAGAAAAAAATCTTATGTTGAGTGAGGTAAAGAAATTAAAGCCAAGGGATAGAGATATCATAATACTAAGATATGGACTTTATGGAAAAGAAGAATTAACTCAAAAAGAAGTAGCTGAAAAATTAGGTATTTCTCAGTCTTATATTTCTAGAATAGAAAAAAAAGTAATAAAAAGATTAAAATTAATTGTAAACAATATATAAAAAAAGATCTATTTTTCAATTAATAAATCTTTTTTTATTTTGTATTGATATTTTTCTATGATTGATATTTTTTCTTTTGGAATTAAGATATGATAAATAACTAATTCTAAGTATTCTTTATTAATTATTTTATAATCTTTTAATGTATAATCTATTTCTTTTTGTTTATTATATGGAAATGATAATTCTATTTCATATCCAGGTATTAATTCTATTAACTTTGTAGTTTTAAGTGCTTCTTTTATAGACTTTGAATATGCTCTTATTAATCCAGATGCACCTAGTTTTATACCACCAAAATATCTAACTACAATAGCTATTACATTCATTATTTTTTCTTTTTCTAATACATTTAATATAGGTAGACCTGCAGTATTACTAGGTTCATTATCATCACTTGATTTTTTAGAATTTTCAGTAATATATCCATAACAATAATGAGTAGCCTTTGGATATTTTTCTTTTATTTCTTTTAGTAGATTATTAATATTGGTATTATCATCTATTTTTATTAGTAATGTAATAAATTTTGAATTTTTTATTTCAATTTTATTAATTATGTTTTCTTTAATACTTTTCATATACATCACCTGTAAATATTATACAATTATTTAGTGTTTATTTCTAGTATTTATGTTATACTAATATAGAGTAGGAGGCTTATGATGAAAAAAAATAAAAAAGATATTGATATTGAAAGTCTTAATGAAGTAATAAGTATTAGTAAGAAAATATTAAAGATTGGTTTTTTTATGTCAATTGTATGTATAGTTTTATTAGGAACTTATGTATTGAAAGAGTGGTCTATATTTAAATTTATTAAAGATTTATTACTAGTAATATCACCAATATTTATTGGATTAATTATAGCATGGTTGTTTGATCCTATAGTTAGTTGGTTACAATCTAAAAAAATTCCTAGAATTCTTGGATGTATTTTAGTTTATTTAGTATTTTTTGGAGGAATTGGTTTAATAATATATTTAATGCTTCCAGCTTTTTCTAATCAAATTAAAGACTTTATAGCAGGTATTCCTGATACTTTACGAGATATACGTTTATTTGTTAATAAGTTTATTAATAGTATTAATAATAACTATAACTATGATTTAACTTCTTATAAAGATCAGATATATAGTAGTATGGATTCTATTAGTAAGAGTATTACTACTAATTTACCAAATACAATTTTTAATGTTGTGAAAGGTATAATTAGTGGTAGTATAACTTTTGTATTAGGTATAATGATAGGGTTTTATATGTTATATGATTTTGATAAAATTAATAAAAATTTTATTAAAATACTTCCAAGAAAATGGAAAAAGAATGCTATTGAGTTAACAGTTAGAATTAATGATTCTTTAAGAGGATATGTACAAGGTGTATTTATTGTTATGTTCTTTGTTTTTGTAACGCAAAGTATTGGTTTAACATTAGCTGGATTGAAAGCGCCTTTAGTTTTTGCATTATTTTGTGCTATTACAGATATTATTCCATATTTTGGACCTTATATTGGTGCTATACCAGCTATTATAGTAGGATTTACTATTAGTCCTGTTGTTGGAATTGGTTGTATTGTTTCAATTCTTATTGTTCAATTGTTAGAAAATAATTTTTATCAACCTTTAATTATGGGTCATACTATGAAATTACATCCTGTAACTATAATGGTAGGTTTATTAGTATTTGAACATTTCTTTGGTATAATAGGAATGATTGTTGCGACTCCTGTAATTGCATGTTTAAAAATAGTTTTAGGATTTATTAATGAGAAAAAAGGTATTATGGAGAAAGTAACAGGTAAAGAAGTCATTGAAAAAATATAATTATTTATTGAATAATAAGTATAATTTTGATAAAATATATGTAGATTATTTATAAAGCAGAGATTAAAGATTAGTACTAATTATAATACTATTAGAGAAAATCTGGTTGGTGAAAAGATTTGGTTTTTATATTAGGAAGCTACTTTATGAGCTTTACGGGATACCGTTATAAGAATTAAGACCAATGTAGGATGGTACCGGACTTTGTCCTCCTATAATGGTCTTTTATTTGAATAAAAGGAGGATTTATGAAAATATTTGTATTAGCAGGAAAAGCTAGTTCTGGTAAAGATCTAGTAGGTAAATATATGAAAGATAGATTTGATAATATGGGAGAAAATACATGTATTTTACATATTACTACTCCTTTATATGAGTATGCTAAAAACTATTTTAGTTGGAATGGTGACATGAGAGAAAAACCTAGAGAGTTTTTGCAAGAAATGGGTATTGATATTATTCAGAAAAAACTAGGTAAAAAGTATTTTTTAGTTAATAGATTGTGTGAAGATATTGATATATTAAAAAACTATTTTGATAATTTTGTTATTACTGATGGAAGACTTGTTAGTGAATTTGAAGAACTAAAACGAAGATTTAATGATATTAAAATTGTTCATGTTATTAGAGAAGGTTATGATAATAATTTAACAGAGAAGGAAAAAAATCATATTACTGAGTTAGATTTAGAAAATTATAAAGATTATGATTATGTAATTTATAATACATCTAAAGAGAGATTATTAAAACAAGTTGATTTAATAATTAATAATATTAAAGAAGGAGAAGTAATATGAGTTTAGTAATTGCGATAGATGGGCCTGCAGGTAGTGGTAAAGGTACTATTACTAAGCTAGTGGCTAATAAGCTTAATTTAATTTATATTGATACAGGGGCAACATATAGAGCGATAACTTATTTAGTATTAAAAAATAATATTGATGTTACTGATAATAAAAAAATAGTACAGTTAGCAAAAAATAGTAATATTTATTTTAATGAAGATGGTAATATATTTGTTAATGATCTGGATATAACTAATGAGATTAGATCTAAAGAAGTATCTAGTATTGTATCTCAAATATCTTCCATTGTTGAGTTAAGAGAAATAATGGTTGATTTACAAAGAAAAATGGCTAAAGATAAAGCTGTAATTATGGAAGGTAGAGATATTACTACTGTAGTATTTCCTAATGCTAGTTATAAATTTTATTTAGATGCTAGTGTTGAAGAAAGAGCTAAAAGAAGATATAAACAAAATATAAAACAAGGTATAGATATGTCATATGATGATATCTTAGAAAATATAAAAAATAGAGATTATAATGATATGCATAAAGAAGTTGGAGCTTTAAAAAGATGTGATGATCAAATATATATTGATACTACTAATTTAAGTATTGATGAAGTAGTAAATACTATTATTGGATATATAGAAGGAGTTGATTAATATGAAGTATATGAGTCATGATGAAATAAGAAAAACTTGGTTTAGTTTTTTTGAAAGTAAAAATCATACTAAAATTGATAGTGCACCTTTAGTACCTATTAATGATGATAGTTTGTTATGGGTAAATGCTGGTGTCACACCACTAAAAAAATATTTTGATGGAACTGAGGTACCAAATAATAGAAGAATGACTAGTATTCAAAAATGTATTCGAACTAATGATATAGATAATGTTGGTATTACAAAAACTCACTTAACTTTCTTTGAAATGATGGGTAACTTTTCAGTAGGAGATTATTTTAGGGATGAGGCTATTAGTTATGCTTATGAATTATTAACTTCTAAAGACTATTTTAATATTCCTAAGGATTTGTTATATGTAACTATATATCCTAGTGATTTAGAAACTAAGAATAAATGGATAGAAGTTGGAATGGATACTACTCATATTATTCCTATAGAAGGTAATTTTTGGGAAATAGGTGAGGGTCCTTGTGGACCAGATTCTGAAATTTTCTTTGATAGAGGAGAAAAGTATGATCCTAATAAAGATGCTTTTGAAAAGTTAAAAAGAGATCAAGATCAAGATAGATATGTAGAAATATGGAATAATGTTTTTAGTCAATATAATGCTCAAAAAGGAGTAGAAAGACAAAATTATAAAGAATTACCTAGTAAAAATATTGATACTGGGGCAGGACTTGAAAGGTTTTGTTGTATATTCCAGAATGTAGATAGTAATTTTGATACTGATTTATTTAAACCTATAATTACTCATTTAGAAGAGTTAACTAAATATCAATATACTGGGCAAAAAGAATTTAAAATAATTGTAGATCATATTAGAACTATTACATTTGCTTTAGCAGATGGGGCCAGTTTTGAAAATACTGGTAGAGGATATGTTTTAAGAAGACTATTAAGACGAGGAGTTAGGTATGGTAAGGTAGTTGGATTTTCTGAACCATTTATGTATAAATTGGTATCAGAAGTTATTGATGTAATGAAAAATGCTTATCCATATTTACTTGAGAAAAGACCTTATATTGAATCATTAGTTTTAGAAGAAGAAAAACTTTTCTTTAAGACATTAGAATCTGGAGAAAGAAGACTTAGAGAATTAGTTAAAGATTCTAATGATGGTATGATTAGTGGAGAAGATGCATTTAAACTATATGATACTTTTGGATTTCCTTTTGAATTAACTGAAGAATATTTAAGTGAATTAGGATTTAGAGTATCTAAAGAAGAATTTGACAAATACATGAAAATTCAAAAAGAGCTTGCTAGAAAGAATGTAAAAAATACTACTTCTATGGCTAGTCAAAAACAGGTTTTATTAGATTTTAAAGAACCTAGTGAATTTGTATATGGAATATATAGATTAAAAAGTAAAGTAACTGCTATTTTTTCTAAAGACAAAATTATTGATAGTGTAGATCATGATACTTATATTGCATTGGATAGAACATGTTTTTATGCAGAATCAGGTGGTCAGGTTAGTGATACGGGTATGATTGTTGGAGATACTTTTAAAGCTCGTGTATTAGATGTTTTTAAAGCTCCTAATGGGCAACATATTCATAAAGTAAAATTACTTACTGGAGTTATTTCTATAGGAGATCTATGTGAATTAGTTTTAGATAGGGATGAAAGAAAACATACTGAGTGTAATCATTCAAGTGTTCATATGTTACAGTATGCTCTTCAACAAGTAATATCACCTACTATTAAACAATCTGGTAGTTATGTTGATGGTGAAAAATTAAGATTTGATTTCACTTATTCTAATAAAATTTCTGATGATGATTTAATTAATATAGAAAGATTTATTAATGATATGATAGGAGAAAACTTAATTGTATCTACTGAAGTCATGCCTTTAGAAAAAGCAAAAGAGATGGGTGCTATGGCGTTGTTTAGTGAGAAATATTCTGATATGGTTAGAGTAGTTAAAATTGGTAAATCAATTGAATTATGTGGAGGAACACACGCTATTAATACTAAGGATATTGAAAAAATTGCTATATGTTCATTTGAATCTAAAGGAAGTAATATTTATAGAATAGAAGCCACTACTGGTTCTAAGATACCAAATGTTTTATCAAATTATGTTGAGCCTTATAAAAATGAAATTCTTAGATTATTAATGAAAGCTAAAAGAATTTTAGATGATGCTAATAAATTAGGAATAAACTTAGATTTTGATGTTGATGTTGAAACTAAAAAATTAACTTCATATAAAGATATAATTTTCTATAGAAATGAATTACAATATGTTCACCATGAAGTAAAATTATTAGAAAAAAAATATAAAGATATAAAACAACATAAAGCTTTAGATAATCTAGATAATTATAAAGATAATATTAAAGAGTATGATAATGGATATAGTTCTTTAATTATGAAAGTAGATAATAAAGATATTAATAGTCTTAAAACTATAGCTGATAGTTTAATTAATAATATGGATAAAGGTTTTATCTTCTTTGCTAATAGAAAAGATGATGATAGTGTTAATTTTATTGCTCGTAGTAATTGTTTTGTAAATGCTGGTTTAATTGTTAAAGATGCTAGTGTATCTTCAGATGGTAATGGAGGAGGTAGTCCTACTTTTGCTCAAGGTGGAGGTAAGAATACACTTAATTTAGATAAAATTTTCAATCATATTGAGAAAGTATTAAAAAATGGAGAATAATTATTTAATAGAGACAAATAATTCATTATCTTTAAAAAAGACTATTAATAGTATTGTTCCAGATGATTTTAAAAATATTGATATTAATTATTATGATTTAGAAGAAGTTGAACTTAAAAACCCTTTAGATGATTTAGATACTTATGGATTATTTAATGATAAGAAAATTATTGTTATTAATAATATTGATAAGCTTAGTAGTAGTGATATTGGTTATAATCATTTATTAGATTATTTAGATAATTATAATCCAAATAATATATTGATTTTAACTACCAAGAAAATCAATAATACAAAAAAAGTATTTAAAGATTTAAAGAAGAGAGTTAAATATTTAAAGGTTGATATTAATGCACTTAACTATATAAAGGAAAATTTAGAAGGATATAAATTAGAAGCTGGTGTTATAGATAAGATCAATGAATATTGTGATAATGATATTAATAAAATATATAATGAATGTCAAAAAATTAAGTATTATAAAATTGACTCTAAAGAAGTAAGTGTTGATGATGTTGAAGATTTATTAATTAAAAAGAATACTAATATTAATGAACTAACATTTGAATTTATTAGATATTTATTTAAAAAAGATAAAGTTAATGCATTATCTTGTTATAAAAAATTAGAAAATAATGATATAGAACCTATATCATTAATAGGACTTTTAGCCAGTCAAATAAGAATTATTTATCAAGTTAAAGTATTAGTAAATAAAGGTCTTAAAAATAGTGAAATTGCTAATATTCTTGATGAAAAAGAATATAGAATAAAAAAGACTAGAGAACTTATTAATTATTATAGTGAAGAAGAATTATTAAAATTAATTAGGAAATTATCTAGTATGGATTTAGATATTAAAACTACTGATGTAGATTCAAAATTTTTAATTGAATTATTTATTATTAACTTGAAAAAATAATGTTATATGTTAAAATTTAAATATAAGGAGGTATATAATGAAAAAGAGTTTATTTATAGCTGTAATTGTTCTTTTTGTAGCTGTTTTTGTTACAGGTTGTGGTGCTTCTAAAAAATTAGTATGTAAACAAAAAGCTAGTGGGGTAGATATTACTTTTAATGTAGGCTTTGAAGGTAATAAAGTTAAGGATATGGACTTTAGTTATGATATGGATTTATCTAGCTATTCTGCTAGTTCTATTGCGATGATCGAAAAACAAAATTTTTGTAGTTTAGTTAAATCTTCTATGGATGATTATAAAGATGCCTTTACTGATTGTAAACAAAAAGTTGCAGATAAACATTTAAAAGTGGATGCAGTTTTAGATGTTAAGAAAATTAGTAAAAATGCTTCTAAGAGTATGACTTCTCCAAATAAAGCTAAGAAAGAATTAGAAAAAACTGGTTATACATGTGAAATAAAGTAAAAATAAAGAAAGTTATTAATTAACTTTCTTTTATTTTATTTAGTTTATCATAAATATCTTTAAGATTTTTTTCATATCCTATATCTTTTGGTTCATAATATTTTTTATTTTTAATTTTATCAGGTAAATATTGTTGCTTTACATATGATCCTTCATAATTATGAGGATATTTATAATCTTTGGAATTAGTTTTTAAATGTTTTGGAATTGTTCCTACATTACCTTTTTCTATATCTTCTAATGCAGAGTCAAATGCAACATGAGCAGTATTACTTTTAGGAGATAGAGCCATTTCTGATACTATTGTTCCTAGAGGAATTCTTGCTTCTGGAAGTCCAACTCGTTCTGCTGCATTAATAGCAGCATCTAATCTAGGTCCAATAGCAGGATTAGCAAGTCCTATATCCTCATAGGCTATTACACTTAATCTTCTATAAATAGAATCTAAATCACCTTCAGTAATAAGTCTTGCTAAATAGTGTAGGGATGCATCTATATCACTACCTCTAATAGATTTTTGCAATCCACTCAAAACATCATAATGTCCATCACTATTTTTATCTGAGAAAAATACTGGTTTATTATTAATAGATTTTACTTTATCTACTGTAATTATTTTATCATCAGTAGAGTAGTATGCTATTTCTAATAGATTATAAGCATATCTAAGGTCGTTTCCAGAGAGTTTAGCAATTATTTCTATACTTTTATCATCTATCTTAATATCATCTAAATCAGGGTGTTTTATAGCTTTCTTAAGTCCTTTTATAATATCTTTAGTAGTTAATTCATTAAGTTCAAATAATTGGCATCTACTTCTAATAGCTGGATTAATAGAATGATATGGATTAGAAGTAGTCATGCCTATTAAAGTAATTAAGCCACTTTCTAATTGTGGTAGTAATATATCTTGTTTATCTTTATTTAATCTATGAATCTCATCCATTATTAATACAATACCATCATACATCTTAGCCTCTTCTATAACAGTATCTATATCTTTTTTAGTATTAATAGTAGCATTCAAGAATCTATATCTTAAATCTAATTCTTTTACTAATACATTGGCAATAGAAGTTTTACCTATACCAGGTTTACCATATAATATCATAGAAAATAATTTCTTATTTTTAACTAAATTAGTAAGTATTTTCCCTTTACCAATTAAATGAGATTGTCCAATAATTTCATTTAATTTAGTAGGGGCTAATTTGATTGCTAAAGGTTTATCCATAATAATCACCTATATATATTTTAACATAAAAAAAGAGATTTATTTAGTATTGTTTTTTAAATCACTTTTTTATTTTTTTATTAGTTTTTTTACAGTTGTATTTTTATTTAAATTATTTATTTCTTCTGATTGTTTTTCGTTTACTTTATTAGAAATACTTTTTAATGTGTTGATTAAGTTATTTCTAGGTTCAATCAAATTAATATCAGCACCTTTTTCATCACTAACTATATTACCATTTATAAATATAGTATTAGCTTCAACTTTATTAATATTTTTGATATTTAGATACTTCTCTGTTTCTAATAATAGATCATTAGATTTAATTTTACTATCATTATTTAATAAAGTACTATGAAAATATAATATAGTATTATTTCCAGTTATATTTGAATTATCTAAAGTCAATGTAGATGTTTCCATATCACAATTACAACTATTAATAGCGGAAACATCCATATTAATTTTACTATGATCATATTTATCAGAAATAATTTTTGAATTATTACTTTTAATAAAACTATTTTTTATGTTTATAGATAATATACTATTTATATCAATGTCATCTATTAATAAAGTTGAATTATTAATATAAGTTTCATCTGAATATATTTCATATTTCTTTCCTATAATTTTTGAATTATCAATAGTTGTTTCATGCGCATTTGTTTCAAAAATATTTCCTTTGATATTAGAGTTTTTAATATTAATTTTATTTATATCTACAAAATGTTTTCTAAACTCTTCTTCAAAAATTGCTCTATAATTTCTTATGCAATTAAGGTTAAAACTACAATCTTCTATATTAATATTTGGAGCAAAACATGAACTTTCTACATGAAGTTTTAGTTCTTTGTCATCGGGGATGTTTTCATTCTTAAATATAAAGTTTTCTCTAGATTCAGCATGTATAGAAAATATGTCTTCATTTGTATTGTATTTATTATTTAAAAAATAAATATCTTTAAAATTACTACCTAAAAGTAAATCATTACCTGTAAAATTACAATTTTCAAATTTTAGGTATCTTTCTTCATTATCTAAATTTCTAATTGTTCTATATTCAGTTAAATCACTTAAATATAAACGTTCTGTATCTATATTACAGTTTTTGAATATTATGTTTCCTCTAGCCCTAAATAATATAGGTCTAGCGTCATTAGTATATAATTTAGGTAATATTTGATTTTCTAAGATAATAGTTAGCGGTAGTTCCTTTGTATTAAGACAAGTAATAAATAGAGGTAATGTAATCTCACCGTTTAATTTAAATTTTTTTCTAGACTTTTTGTTTCTATTTATCAATTTGTTAATATCAGGATAAATAGTATTTGTTTTTTCATCATATTTTCCATATTTTTTATTTATATGTTTTATTATTAAGTTTTCCATAATATGATACTCCTTAATCATTATTATATCAGATTTCTTGTAATAATCAATATAATTATATATAATATATATAGAAGGTGGTTATATGAAAATAGATGATGCCATTAATGATTTTATAAATTATTGTGTCTTTGAAAAAGGACTTTCTGATAAGACTAAAGAGTCATATTATAATGATTTAAATATTTATAAAGATTTTATTAAAAAAGATAATGTTAAAGATATAGATAGTGATGATATTAAAAAATTTTTAAAAAGTAGAAGTAATAGTGAAAAAAGTAGTACAATTGCTCATAATTTAACAGTTATTAAAAATTTTCATAAATATTTATATAAAGAGGGTATTGTTAAAGAAGATATATCAGTATTTATAGATAGACCTAAATTACAAAAGAAATTACCTAAAACATTAAGTATAGAAGATGTAGATATATTGCTTGATATTAAGCTTGATAGTAAGTTTGACTACCGTAATAAAGCTATGTTAGAATTGATGTATGGGACTGGTTTAAGAGTTAGCGAATTAGTATCTTTAACACTTAATGATATAGATTCTACTAATTGTATTATTAGAATAATGGGTAAAGGTTCTAAAGAAAGAGAAATACCTTTAGGAGAATACTCAATTTATTATTTAAATAAATATTTAGAAGTTAGAAGTTCCATGTTAAAGGGTAATGATGATAATAAACTGTTTTTAAATAATCATGGTAGAGGAATGACCAGACAGGGTTTTTTTAAAAACTTAAAAAAAATATTAAAAGAAAAAGGACTTAATACTGATATATCTCCACATACTCTTAGACATTCTTTTGCGACCCATTTATTAAATAGGGGAGCTGATTTAAGAAGTATACAGGAGATGTTGGGTCATTCAGATATATCTACTACTAAGATATATACCCATGTAAGTGATGATAAAGTAAGTAGTGATTATAAAAAATATCATCCTAGAGTTGATAAGGAAGTGTAATATATGAAATTTAAAAGAATATTTTTAATGGTTTTAGATGGGTTAGGTGTAGGTGAAGCTAGTGATGCAAGTAATTATGGCGATACTGGATCTAATACATTAGGACATATTAAAGAAAAGTATGATTTATTTATACCTAATCTTAAAAAAATAGGTTTTTTGGATACTTTGAACATGAATGAAGATAAAGAAGTAGAAGCTTATTATACTATTGCAAGTCCAATTAATGCTGGTAAAGATAGCTTAAATGGACATTATGAAATGATGGGTATAAAGAATAATATTCCATTTAAAACATTTAACAAAGGTTTTTCTCCACAATTAGTAAGTGGAATTGAACAGTTGACTGGTAGAAAAGTAATTGGTAATAAATGTTCTATTGATGGTTTATCAATTATTAATGAATTAGGTGAAAGACAGCAAAATTATGGTTCATTAATTGTATATACATCAGCTGATTCTGATCTGCAGATAGCTGCGCATGAAGATTGTATTCCTATTTCGACTTTATATCAGTATTGTGAAAGAATTAGAGCAGTTACTTTAAGAGATGAATGGAGAGTAGGTAGGGTAATTGCTAGACCATTTAATGGTAAAGTAGGTCATTATAAATTACTAAATAGTGCAAGACGTGATTATGCTGTTAAACCTCCAACTAAAAGTATCTTAGATAATTTAATTGATGCAAAATATAATGTTATTGGTATAGGTAAAGTAAATGATATTTTTGATGGTCAAGGTATTAATAAAGTAATTAAGGCAAATAGTAATTCAGAAGCTATTAATAAATTTATTGATATCATAGATAAAAAATTTACTGGTTTATGTATAGTCAACTTAGCTGACTTTGATGGATTGTATGGTCATACTAGAGATGTTGAAGGTTATGGTAAAGCTATTGAAGAATTAGATGTAGATATTCCTATTATTTTAAATAAATTAGAAACAGACGATTTATTGATAATAACAGCTGATCATGGTAATGATCCAACGTTTGATGGTAATGATCATACCAGAGAAAATGTTCCAGTTATCTTATATAGTAGAAATTTTAAAGAAGCTAAAAGATTAGAGCCTTTTAATACACTTGCTAATATAGGAGCAACTATTGCAGATAATTTTGAAGTAAATGATATGAATATTGGTATGAGTATTTTGGAAGAATTAGAATAGGGGAGTTATAAAAAAAGAAGAGGATTATGCCTCTTCTTTTTCGTCTTCTTCATTATCAGATTCAGAGTTAACTTCATATTCTTCATCAGTTATCTCATCATCATCACTTTCTTCTTCTGTTTCAAAACTTTCACAAGCTGTATCATTTGAATCATAACATTCATCTGTATCATCACTATAACCAACTTTTATTTCATCAAGTTCGCATTTACCCTCTTCACTATCATTATACTTACAATCCTCTACATCACAATTAATTTTATTTTTATCTTTTTTTCTCATTTAAATGCCTCCTACTCTTATTATTTACAAAAGAGAGGATATTATACAAAATATTAAATTTCATATTTTAAATCGAGATGGATAATTACCTATCTAATTAAAGTTAAATTGCTTAAAATTAACTACCCCTTTTCTATGGAGTGGAGGAATAGTAATATTATTATATATTTATATTATAATAAATAATAAATTTATATAATTAAATAATTAAAAAAATATAAATTTAAATATAGAATACTTCATAACATACTCTTATAAAAGAGTAGAAGTGTACTAATTGTAAGTATTATGTAATATTTATATGTAAAACATACTAATATATAGGTATTTATTATTGATATTATTGTTATATTTTATATAGAAGTTAACATAATATCAATTATCGGAAGTTATATAAAATAGAAAAAGAATATAAATTAATTATATTCTTGCTTCTTATTTGTATATTTGTATGTCTTATTTTTAGATTTATAGCTTTTAGCCTTATCTTCTTCACTATCATAATATGATATTAAATTACCTGTATAATCATTTATATGTATACTCGTAATTTGATTAGTTTTTTCATAGCCTGTATTAGTTATTTCCATTTTTTTATGTGAAAAGTATGATGTATTATCTGCATTATGTGATAGCTTATAGACATCAACATCTTCTTTTACATAGTTATTACAATATTTAATAGCTGGTTTTATTTTTTTATCTATTACAATAACATTATTACCAGAACGATTAATTAATATGTTAATAAATCTATTACTACAGTACAATTTAGCATCAATATTTCTTGTATAAGCATCACCAAATTCATAATCTAAATATACATTTTGTTTTTTAATTTGATAACTTTGATTTTTCCAGTCAATAAAATTATATATTATATCTGCTTCAATAACATTTTCTAGCATATTTTTACATTCTGAGTTTTTAAATTGCTTTGATAACCAATAATTAATGTTATATTTTTTCATGTTATATACTCTACTCCTCTCTTTTTGACGCGGACATATAGTATATCATATTATGTATAATTTTACAATAAAAAACTATCTTTCGATAGTTTATACTTTTCTTGATTCTATTTCATCGATTTTTTCTAATACTTCTTTAGCATTACTTTCACTTATTTCATTATATCCTAATTCTTTTAAGGCTTGTACTTTAGCAGTATTCAATTCTTGTGTACGAGAAAGTTTTTCTTCATTTTTATGTTCAATGTCTTGAACAAATTTTTTGTGAGTTTCACTAATTTTTGTTTTTGAAGCATGTCCACCATTATATAAAGTTATTGCACTAAACATTATACTTTCAAATACAAATTGTTTATCTTTATTGAATACAAATTCTGATGGATCAGTAAATCCTAATGATTTAGACATATATGCTAAAATGTATTTTAATTCATCTGTAGTTTCCATAGATTGTAGGAAATTATATAAATATAAATAAGTATTATATGTTTCTTTAGTTTTATCATTAGATAATTTTTCTTTTAATAAATTAATAATTTCAGATAATAACTCTTGTTCTTTTTTATTAAATCCTTTTAAATCGGCAATTATTTCTCTATTTGAAGAATCTTGTACTCCTTCTTTTAGACGATGTTCTACTTCAATAATATATTCACCATTTATTTTAATATTTTTTAATTCATCTTTACTTTCGATATTTAATAAACTTAATAATTTAGCTGATTTTTCTTTAGGCCAATCATCTAGATTATCAATAGCTAAATAATTATATAGCATTTGTCTAGATACTCCTAAATATTTTGCTAAACGGACTTTGCTAACCCCTAATTCAGTTAATACTACATTTAACTCTTTCATATTTATCATACCCTCCAATATAATTATAGACATAATTTTATATATAATCAAGTGTAAATTGACACTTTTAAACTTTTTATATAAAAATGTTTATAATATTTGGTACTATATATACTTCTACTAAAGATGATAAAATAATTAATAATAATGAAAAAATATATATTTTAATATATCTCTTAACTGTTTTTTTATGAATATTATTTCTTTTTTTAAATAAATAATTAAATAGTATTATTGAAAAATCTATAGAATAATAACATAATACAAAATATATTAATAAGTTTAAAATTAAAGGTATTACATATATAATAGAAAGTATTAATCCATTTAATTTATATGATAATAAAATACTACTTATTGAAAATCCAAGTATAAAGCTTTTTATGAATAATACTATTACTATAAATACTGAACCGATTATTGAAATACCAAATATCCATATTAGTGATAATATAAGAATATTAGAGAAAAGTGTTGAAATTAAAGATGAAGTGTAATTAAGATTATTATTTTTAATATTAATGAAGAAGTTATCTAAAGTTGAGATTAATAGTTTTTTACTGGAATTTGACAATAGTGAGGGAAATAATAATCCTATTGTTACTGATAATATTATTACAATAATTAGAGTAATTAGTAGTTTATTTTTTTTATATTTTTTAATAGTGTTTTTCATCATATTCTCCTTTATTAAATACTATTAAAAATATTTTCTTGTATGCAAAAAATAAATTTACTTTTTATGACATTTATTTTATAATTGTAATGAGGTGTTTATTATGAATGAAAAAGTAATAAAAGGTGTAGCTATATTTTTGGTTTTAGTTATGTTAATAGCGTTTTTTAGTGTTTTATTATATTTATAAAAAAAGAACTGATGTTCTTTTTTTATTTATCTATATATCCTTCTATTTCTGGAATAATGGATTCAATATTACTATCAGGTATATTATATTTATTTACTATATCATTTATTCTTTTCTTATCTTTACTTAAATATAGTAATAATAAACCTGCTATCCTGTTAGTAGTATACTGATCTATTATTTTTCTGTCATTTGCATTAATTTTATATTTTCTACATAAATCTCTTATAGGTCCATATCCATATAAATAGTTAGTTAATGATCTTGATATTAAATTTATTTTATTATTTCTATCTTTTAATAATACTTTTGTCCATATTTTCATATAATCAGTCCTTACTTGGTTTAATATAATAACATAGATTATTTAAAAAATAAACTATATAATTATTATTTTCTAATATTATTTAAATATTCTAAAAATAGAGACTTATTTTGTCTCTATTTTTCTCCTTCTTCTAACATAGTCGTAATAAATATACCATAACCTTTTGAAGTATCATTTACAATAACATAATTAACTGCACCAATAATTTTATTATTTTGAATGATTGGTGATCCACTCATACCTTGCACTACTCCACCTGTTTTTTCTAATAATTTTTTATCAGTAATTTCAAATAAAATATTTTTAGTTTTACTATTATTATCTATTCCTATAATACTTATATCAAAATTTTCTACTTTATTATTTTCGATTACAGTTTTAATAGTAGCCTTACCAGTTTTAATTTCTTTATTATTTCCTACTTCAATTAGGTCTATATTCTTTACGTTTTCAGTATATGTACCATAAATACCCGTAATATCATTGTCTTTTATGTTTCCATCTATTTTTTCTTTGTTATAATCTGCATTCTTTTCTCCAGCATTACCACTTCTGCTTTTTGTTATATTAGAAACATTTGCAGAAAAAATTTTACCATCTTTTATTTCAAATTTTTTAGCTGTAGTTTGTTCTAAAATTTCATGTCCTAGAGCTCCAAAGATTTTAGTGTTAGGATCTATATAAGTTAGAGTTCCTATACCATTAATTTGATCTTTTACATATAATCCTGTTTTTAAAACACCACTGTCATCACCAACTAAATTTAGACTGATAGTTTTTTCTTTATTGTTTCTAACTATAGTAAAGTTTATTTTATTATTGGAATTTTCATTTATTGTATTTATCATTGAATTTATATCTGTAACTTCTTTATTATTGATTTTGATTATGGAATCACCTATTTCGAAACCTGCATCTTTGGCAATATATTCATTATTTATTTTATAAAATCCAACTACTAAGATACCTTTTGAATTTACTTCTATTCCAATTGTCTTACCAGAAGCGATAATATATTTTGAATAAGCATATATATTTATGGGTATTATAAAAAGAAGAAGTATTAAAATTTTTAAAATTTTATTTTTCAAAAAAATCACTCCTTTTAACTTTACTACATTTTTAGTATTAGCGGTTTTTTAAATAATATGGTATTTAAATATTTCCATTTACACTAAATTTTTACATTTACTTTGACATATTAGTAATATATATTTATAATGTATATATAATGAGGTGATAAAGTGAGTGATAAAGATAATAATGATATTGATTTAAGTTTTGTTAAAATTGTTAATGAGAGGAATGCTGAAAATAGAAAAAGAGCTTTAGAAAAATCTAGAATAGATAGAAAAAATTTAAAAATTAAAAATTCTAGAAAAAAAACTCTTAAGAAAAGAATTTTAATTACTGCAATTATTGTTTTAGTGGCAGCTGGAAGTGGTGTGAAGTATATCCCTGAAGCTATAGATCATCATCAGCAGCAAGAAGTTGAAACTGCGTTTGAGGGTATTTATGGCGATTCACTTCGCGATATTGTTTCAAGAGCTGGAAATCCAAAAAATGGTGATTTTGATTATGTAGAAATAGCTGATGAAATTAGAGATATGGCAAAGTCTGAAAATGAATTAGATAATATTATATATGAGTTATATAATGATTATGGCAAATTAGTGGGTTATCCTGCATATACTGGTATTACTGATAGAACAATTCAATATATTCCTAAAGATGAAAAGAATTTAGAATTTTATGAAGGATTAGATGATTATATTCATACTAAAGGATTTAAAAATTTAGATGAATATGATAGTGCAATGAGAAATAAAGTTTTAGATGAGTATAATAAAGAAGAAAAAGTTAGTAAAGGGGTAAGATAAATGAATAATGTTGAAGTTAGTGTTTTAGATATTGATGGTGTGGAATATGTAATAGCTGATAATATTTTAGATAATAGTGATAATATTATGTATTATTATTTTGTTAATAAAGATAATCCTGAAGATTATATAATTCAGAAATTAGCAGATGATAATGATAGTTTACTTCCAGTAACGGAAGATGAATTTGATAAAGCATTAGATTTATTAAAAAATAAATATTATAATTAAAAAACTTTCCTATTTTTAGGAAAGTTTTATTCTTCTACTTTAAAATCTTTTAAAGATCCATCTTTATCAACTATTTTTGTAATAGTTTCTTCAGCTTTTTTTAGTTTTTGGTCACACTTTTTAGATAATTCCATTGCTTTAGTAAATTCTTTAATTGCATCATCTAGTGGTACTTCTCCACTTTCTAATTTAGTAACAATAGATTCTAATTCTTTTAAACTTTCTTCAAAACTTTTTTCTTTCTTTTCTGCCATAATCATACCTCCTATATAACCTTTACATCTATATTTCCATCTTTTAGATTTATTTCTAATTTATCATCTTTTTTAGTATCTTTAATACTACTAATTACTTTATCATCCTTCTTAACTATAGAATATCCTCTATGAAGCGTTTTTAAAGGGCTTAGAGCTTCTAATTTAGATAATAGTTGTAAATACTTGTTAGATTTGTTTTCTATTAAAACAAGTGGGTTTTTAAGTACTATAGAGTTCTTTAATTCATTATATTTTTTTTCTTTAATATTAACTAAGTTTTTTAAAGAAAATTTTAATCTATCTATTAAACTATCAAATACTAATTCTTTAGATTCATATATAGTAATTGGATTAGTAAATATATAATGTTTTTTAATTTCTTCTAAATGCTTTTTATTAATATTTATTTTATTATTTAAAGATTCATTTAATCTAATGCTTATTTGATCTAAGTAATTAATTACATCTTTAATATTAGGAACAGCCATTTCTGCAGCTCCTGTTGGAGTTGGTGCTCTCATATCAGCAACAAAATCTGCGATTGTAAAGTCTATTTCATGACCTACTGCAGAAATTATTGGTATAGAACATTCATATATTGCTTTAGCAACATCTTCTTCATTAAAAGGCCATAAGTCTTCAATAGAACCTCCACCTCTACCTACTATTAATGTATTTAAATTATAATCTTCTGCATTTTTAATTTGTTCTACAATAGTATTATGAGCTTCTTCTCCTTGAACTAATGCAGGTAAAAGAATAATTTCTGATAGTGGCCATCTTCTTTTAATAGTAGAAATTATATCTTTAATAGCAGCACCTGTAGGTGCAGTTATAACTCCTACTCTATTAGGTATTTTAGGAATTTTCTTTTTATGATCTTCTTTAAATAACCCCTCTTCTTCTAATTTCTTTTTTAATTGTTCATAAGCTATATATAAATTACCTACTCCATCTTCTAACATATCATTTACATAGATTTGATAACTTCCATTAGCTTCAAAAACACTTATTTTACCAGTTACTAATACTTTCATACCGTCACTTGGTAAAAATTTTAATTTCTTAGTTTGTGATGAAAACATTACGGCACTTATTCTACTAGTTTTATCCTTAATAGTAAAATAGTAATGTCCTCTACTATGAGCTTTAAAGTTAGAAATTTCACCTTTTATAAATACTTCATTTAAATTAATATCGTTATCTATTTTATATTTAATATATTTAGTTAATTGTCCAACTGTAATATATTTATCGTTCATCTTCTACCTCACTATGATAAATATTATCTAATACTCCATTTATCATCTTAGTAACTTTTTCTTCAGAATATTTTTTAGATAATTCTACTGCTTCATTAATACATACTATACTAGGAGTATCTGTGTACATTAGTTCATATATACCTAGAGAAAGAATAGATTTATCAACATTATTTAATCTATCGATTGTCCAGTCTTTTAGATATTTGTTAGCTAGTGAATCTATCTTAGTTCTATTATCTATAATACCATTAACACAAGTAGATACATACTCGTTTTCTACTTCTAGTTGATCTTTAACTAGTTTATCTATATTGTATTTTAAATTAGTATTTTTTAAGATATAAGTTTGATATATTACTTTAATAATAATTTCTCTAAGTTCACTTCTATTCTTCATAGTATCACCACCTTAAGTTTATCATTATGATTATATAAAATCAATTATTTATCAATATCTTTTTTTAATTCATATAAATAATTAAGAGCTTCCATTGGAGTCATTTCTAATGGATTAATTTCTTTTATTTTTTCTTCTATTTCATTTGTGTTTTCTTCTGCTTCAGATTCATTAAGTTCAAATAATGAAGTTTGTGTAAATGTTTCATTCTTTATACTATCTTTTTCATAGACATTTAAGATGTCGTCTGCTCTATCTATTAAAGATTTAGGTAGACTTGCTAAAGAAGCAACATGGATACCATAACTTTTATCTACTGCACCACTCTTTACTTTATGTAAGAAAGTTAGTTTTCCTTCTTTTTCGATAGCAGAAACATGAACATTTTTTAAATTCTTTAGATCATTTTCTAGTGTAACTAACTCATGATAATGAGTTGAAAACATAGTTTTAGCTTTTATTTTATCATGAATATGTTCTAAGATTGCTTGAGCAAGACTCATACCATCATAAGTAGCAGTACCTCTACCTAATTCATCAAAAAGAATTAAACTATTTGGAGTAGCTTCACTAATAGCATAATTAGCTTCCTTCATTTCTACCATAAAAGTAGATTCTCCACTAACTAAATCATCACTAGCACCAATTCTTGTAAATATTTTATCAAATATAGGCATAGTACAGCTCTTACAAGGAACAAAACATCCCATTTGAGCCATAATAACAGTAATAGCACATTGTCTCATATAAGTAGATTTACCAGCCATATTAGGACCAGTTATTAATAATATATTAGTAGTTTTATCCATTAGTATATCGTTAGGAACATATTTATCTTTCATAACTTGTTCTACTACTGGATGACGTGAGTCTATCATCTTAATTACTCTATCATTAACTAAATTAGGTCTAGTAAATTTATACATATCACTAACTATAGAAAATGACTCTAACATATCTATTTCACTAATTATTTTAGCAATTCTTTGGATCTTAGAAACATATCTTTTAACTACTTCTCTAATATCCATAAATAATTTATATTCTAAATTAATTATTTTCTCTTCTGCACCTAAAATAATATTTTCTTTTTCTTTAAGTACTGGTGTAATATATCTTTCACTATTAGCTAAAGTTTGTTTTCTTTCATATCCAAACTCTTCTTTAACCATATTCTTTTGTCCTTTAGAGACTTCTATATAATAACCAAATACTTTATTAAAACCAACTTTTAAATTCTTAATACCAGTTCTTTCTCTTTCAGATTGTTCCATATCTAAGATAAAGTCTTTAGAACCACTACTAATCTTTTTTAATTCATCTAATTCACTATTATATCCTTCTTTAATTAAATGTCCTTCTTTTAATGTAAAAGGAGCATCTTCTAAGATAGTTTTTTCAAGTAATTCATATAATTCATCTAAAGTATCTATTTTTTTATTAAATTTTAACTCTTCTAATATCTTTTTAATATTAGGAAGTGCTTTTAAAGATGTTTTTAATTGCAATAAGTCTTTAGCATTTAAATTACCATAAGTAATTCTTCCAGCTAATCTTTCTAAGTCATATACATTACTTAATTCTTTAATTAAATCATCTCTTAATATAAATTCAGTAGATAATTTTTCTATCATATCATAACGTTTATTAATCGCTTTCTTATCAGTTAAAGGATTTTCTATAGTATGTTTTAAATATCTACTACCCATAGCAGTTTTACATTTATCTAAAAGCCATAATAGGCTATATTGACGTTCTCTATTACGAAGAGTTTCTACTAACTCTAAATTATTCTTAGTATTAATATCAAATTCTAAATGATCATTAGTTTTTATAATATTGCATTTTTGTAAGTGATGTAGATCCCCTTTTTTAGTATCTATTATATAATATAATAAATGTTTTATAGTACTAACTAATCTAATATCTTCTATGTCTTTATAAATATATGAATAATTAGAATCTTCTAATTCTTCTTTAGTGATAGTTACAAGTATATTATAAGTACTTCTAAGTATTTCTACTATTTCTCTATCAATAGTATCATTTACAATTACTTCATTAAAATTATGTTTAGTTATTTCTTTAATTAATTTATCTTTATCTCCATCTATTAATAAAGCATTTACTTCTCCAGTAGAAATATCTGCATAAGAAATACCATAACAATAATCAAAGTTATAAATATTGGCAATATAATTATTGTCTTTTGAATCAATACTATCATCTATTCTAGTACCTTTAGTAATAACTTGTATTACATCTCTTTTAACTACACCCTTTACATCTTTAGGATCTTCTAATTGTTCGGCAATTGCGACTTTATATCCTTTTTCTATTAAAGTATCAACGTAGTTTGCATAAGCATGATGAGGAACTCCACACATTGGAACTCTTTCATCAAGACCTGCTTGTTTACCTGTTAAGGCTAATTCTAGTACGTGTGAAGCAGTAATGGCATCTTCAAAAAACATTTCATAAAAGTCACCCAGTCTAAAGAAGATAATACTGTCTTCGTAATTATCTTTTACTTCCATGTATTGCTTCATCATGGGACTAAGTTTACTTCTATCTACTTCACTGCGTTTCATACTACTCACCACGTTATTTATTATATCAAAAATAAGACATAAAAAAAAGAAATAATAACTATTTCTTTAATAAGATTTTGTTGGATTCATTTCTTTTTTTTAAAATTTTTGGTGTTTCAGTTTCTTGTAATTCTTCTTTTGTTTTATTATAATTATCAGCAGCATCTAATGTATATAATAGTCCCATACTAACAGAAGGGCCGGCTAAAAAGACACCACTTACTAATCCAGCTACGGTCATAAGATTTGCATGATCTAACTGTCCTGTTTCTGCTAAATAAAAAGTTTCACCTATAATAGTTAAGGATGTTATTCCAAGAGCAGCTGTTGTAATTGCTCCTTTTTTTATTGACTTTTTTTGTTTTTCTAAATCTTTTTGGAGATCTTCTTTCTTTTTCATATATTGCTCCTTCCTTAGATAAGTTGTATTATACAATATTAAAAAAAGTAGTAAACCTATTTTAATAAGTCTTTATAAGCATTTAATATACCATCTACATAGGCACATCCCATGAAACATACTACATCATCTTTATTATCTTTTAGTTTATTAATTTCATCTATACTAATAATATCTCCATTATTTAATTTATCTATTATTGTATATGATGTAATACCTGGATAATCTTTAGGATCTTCTCTATTAGCATCTATATCTGTTAAATATGCTTTATCTGCGATGTTAAAGGCATCTACAAATTCATCTGTAAAGTCTTTTGTTCTTGAGTATGTATTAGGTACAAATACTACGATTAGTTTTTTATCTGGATATTTTTGTTTTATAGCTTTTAGAGTTACTTTTATTTCTGTTGGATGATGTGCATAATCATCTATAATAATACTTCCATTTACATTACTTTCAGCAAATCTTCTTTTAGCATTTACAAATGTTTCTAGTGAAGCATGTATTTCATCTTTGGTAAATCCTAATTCTTTAGTTAGTGCGATTGCAGCTGTTGCATCTAGGACCATATGTTCTCCATATAATGGAATATCAAAATGTCCAAATAATTCATTATTTATATAAATATCAAATTCAGAACCAGTATCTTCTAATTTCATATTTTTAATTACTATGTCATTATCTTCATTAAATCCAAAGAATTTTACTTTAGTATTATAATTAATTTTTCTAACTTCTTCATTATCACCATTTGCTACTATTAAATCTTTAGTGTTATTAGCAAATATTTCGAATGTATCTCTAATATCATCTATATCTTTATAACATTCTAAGTGTTCTGCTTCTATATTAGTAATTATAGAATATTTTGGATGATAAGCAGTAAAATGTCTATTAAATTCATCACTTTCTACTACAAAGTATTTATTATCAGGACTAGCATGTCCATCACCAGCACCAATAAAGTAATTACACTCCATTTTGTCTTCTATGATATGTCTAATAAGTGAAGATGTAGTTGTTTTACCATGAGTACCACTAACACCAATAGTATCAAACATATCTACTATATCACCCATTATTTCGTTATATTTCTTTATAGTTAAACCTAGTTCTTTAACTCTTTTCATTTCTGGATGATCTTCTTTAAAAGCTACACTATATGTAACTATAGTATCTTTATCTATATCATGATCATGTCCATAATAAATTGGTATATTTCTTTCATCTAATCCATCTTGAGTAAATTTATGACCTTTCGCATCATCATAACCTGATACTTCGTTTCCTAAATCACTTAATATTTGTGCAAGTGTAGACATTCCTGTTCCTTTAATTCCTATACAATAATATTTCATTATATCCCTTCTTTCTTAGAATAAATACATCCACAATAATTTTGTCTATATAAATTATATTCTTTTGATAATTCTATACTTCTTTTATATCCATTCTTCTTTTTAAAATCTGAATATAAATAAGTTGAGTTATACTTATTATTTAAATCTTCTCCTATTTCATTAATCCAATTACTATTTTTATATGGAGATAATGATAGGGTTGTGGTAAAGTATGGTAAGTTTAATTGTTCTGCTACTTTAGCAGTTTCTTCTAGTCTTAAATTATAACATTTATAACAACGTTTTCCTCTTTCTACTTCTTTTTCTAATCCTTTAGATATTTCTAAAAAATCATTAATATCATATTTTCCATCTATTATAGATATTTTATATTTAGTTTTAAACTTCTTTATAAAACTTTTTACTTCATTTAGTCTCTTATTATATTCATTATCATCTGTAATATTAGGATTATAATAAAGAATTGTTATTTCAAAAATATTACCAAGTCTTTCAAGTACTGCTGATGAACATGGAGCGCAACATGCATGTAGTAAAAGTTTAGTACCTGGAGTAATATTTTTGATTTCTTCTTCCATTTTTAAATCATAATTCATAATATCACCATTATTTTCTAATTAATGTTTTTTCTTTTTCATATAGTTTTTTCTCTACTATATTGTTATCTTCATATACAAAATAATTTCTTGGTTCATATATACCATTAAATTTTAATAAATAAGTATTAAAATCATTATGTTCTTTTATATAATCTATTATATCTTTACCATATTGTTCATATAAATTCTGCTTAGTACCAGATGTTTGTTCTCTAAATAATCTAGAAATTCTATTTGATAGTTTACAATTATCTTCAAACATAGCAATATTTAAGGCATGTACTACATCTTTATAATATATATAATCATCTTCATTTATTATGTTAATAAAGTCTGTATTATTTATTAAAAACTGTCCTATATTACTACTTTTATTTAAAGCAACTTCTTTGATACTATTAGGATTATTTAACTGATTCATATTATGAGAAGATGATAATCTAATAATATGCATTGCTTCTTCTCTTATATTTTCTGGTACTTCTATATTATTAGATACTACTATACTTAATAATTCATCAACCTTTTCTATATTTACCATTAAGTAATTTTTGTTATCTTTGTTTGTTCTAAACTTCATTATGTATTTACACCTCGTTACTTAATTATAACATAAATACTTAATATATACATATATTTTATTATGAATAAAACAGTTTTTAGTTTTATAGTTACTTTTATAGCTGGATTATCTACTATGATAGGTGTTATTCCAATATATTTAAATGATAAATATAAAAATACTATAATACCCATTTCTTTAGCTTTTTCTGCAGGAGTTATGATATCTATATCATTATTTTCTTTAATACCAGAATCTATAGATCTATTTATAACAAAATTCATATTATTTCCTAGTATAATTATAACTTTAATATTTATAAGTATTGGAGTATTAATTTCATCTTTTATAGATAAAGAAATAGAAGATAAAATAAGTAATAATAGTTTATATAAATTAGGAGTAATTTCTATAATTGTATTAGTACTACATAATATACCTGAAGGTATTACTACTTTTATATCTACCAAAGTAAATACTTCTTTGGGATTAAGTTTAGCTTTAGGTATAGCTTTACATAATATTCCAGAAGGTATATCTATAGCGGTACCAATATATTATTCTACTAAGAGTAAATATAAAGCTATTATATTTACTTTGATATCAGGATTTTCTGAATTATTTGGAGCAATACTAGCCTATTTATTTATAGCTAAATATGTAAATAATTTTATACTAGGAATTATTCTATCTATAACTGCAGGTATTATGATACATATATCTATATATGAACTTATTCCTAATACTTTAAGGTATAAAAAAAGAATAATAAGTTTATTATCCTTTATTATTGGTTTTATTATTATGATAATTTGTATTAAATTATTTTAAGTAATAATGTTTTATTGGTTTTAGATTATCATCTAGTTCATAGCATATTGGATTTCCAGTTTCTATTTCTAAATTTACTACTTCTTGATCACTTAAATTATCTAAATATTTGATTAATCCTCTTAAACTATTACCATGAGCAGTTATAATTACTTTCTTATTATCTTTTAATGCTGGTTCTATATCAGAATACCAATATGGCATAACACGCTCTATTGTGTCCTTTAAACACTCTGTATGAGGTAATTCTTCTTTAGCTAAATCTTTATATTTGGAATCAAATCCTGGATATCTTGGATCATCCTCACTTAATTCTGGAGGTCTAACATCTGCACTTCTTCTCCATATATGTACTTGTTCATCTCCATACTTTTCTCTAGTTTCATCTTTATTTAATCCTTGTAGGGCACCATAATGTCTTTCATTAAGTCTCCAACTATAATTAATTGGTATATCTAAATTTAATTCTTTTAATATTAATTCTAATGTCCTATTTGCTCTTTTTAATACTGATGTATAAGCAATATCAAAAGTATAACCTTTTTCTTTTAAAACTTTACCTGCTTCAATTGCTTCTTTTACTCCTTGTTCTGATAAATCTACATCAGTCCATCCAGTAAATTTATTTTCTAAATTCCAAAGACTTTGTCCATGCCTTACTAATACTAATTTAATCATATAACTCTCCTTTACTATATATTAATTATATCATATTATTTACATATTTAATTAGATTATCTTTAACTATTTTATCTTCTAATTTATTAATAGAAAACACTTTACTACCTGCATGATTTATACTAGTACCACAGTGATATATTTCTTTTTTATCTATTATAAAGTATCTATCGTGAAATTTATTAGTATTAATTATTTTTAAGTTATTATATTGTTTATTATATTTAACAATATCTAATTTAGTTAATCTATTGTTTTTTGTAATTAATATCACTTTAGTTTTTATACTTCTAATAATATCTAAAATACTTTTATCTACATATGAATCTATTATAATTAATTCTTTTTCTGCTTTATTAAATATATCTACAATATCTGAATATGCATCATATTCTTCTCCAGATAAATATAATTTCTCTTTCTTATCAAATTTAGAGAATAAGTAATTAAAGTTATCATCATACTCAACTAATTTATTATTAATATGATTTAGATTCTTATAAATATCTTTATTATCATTTAGATAGTGTCTCATAGAAACAAAGGCTCTCATTATTTTAATATTCATTTTTATTGCCTTTTCACTACGAATAATACCTGATAACATAGCTACACCTTGTTCTGTAAAAACATACGGTAAATATTTAGAAAAATTCCCTTGCATTATTTCTAAGGTGCCATTTTGGCACCTTAGAATATATTTATATTCTTCTTTTGATAATTGAAACAAAAAATCTTTTGGAAATCTTTCTATATTTCGGTTTACTTGTCGTTTTAAATATTTCGTTTCAACTCCATATAATCTAGCTAGATCTGAATCTAACATTACTTGTTTAGCTCTAATTTCATAAATCATATTTTCTATTTTTGTATCTTTTTGTAGTAAGTTATTCATATTATTCCCCCTTATCTATGTAACTTATAACTTAACATTAGCATACATTAGTTCGTATGTCAAACATATAAAAAAGTAGTTATAAAACTACTTATTTTTAGTATGTATATCAAGTTGATTATAAGGTACTTGAATATTATATTTTTCTAATACTTCTAATATTGTTTTATTCACTGCCTTTTTAGCCATTAATTTTTCTTTAGGTTTACATTCTACTTTTAATTGATATTTTATAGAAGAATCAGCTAAGTCTTTAACTCCTCTATATATACAATCTTTAATTTCATTCTTTTCTTTTGCTTTATTGGAAATTTCTTCTGCAATAGCTTCTGCATCTTTTAATTTTAATTCATATGGCAATGGAATATCTATATATATAAATTTAGAAACAATAGCAATTTCATCTATTTTTCTATTTGATATGGAAATTATATTTTCATTAGCTATATCTCTAATTCTAGTAGTTTTTAATCCTAATGCCATTACTTCTCCTTCTATATTATTATATTTAACTACATCCCCTACTCTAAAGTAATTATCAGATAGTATTGTAGTTCCTCTAATAATGTCTTTTAGGGCATCTTGAATTGCTAAACCTATTACTACTCCAATAATTCCAATACCTGCAAGTAAAGATGTAATATTAACATTATATATTTTTAATACACATAATAGCGCTATTCCTAAAAATACATATCTTAATATGCTAGATAATAGTTTTATATATGTTTTACCTTTGTTACTAATAGAAACTTTTTCTTTTAATACTTTATTATTTGTAATAAAGATGTTAGATATTATCTTATATATAATATATACTATTATGATTGCAATTATAGATTGTGTTATTTTACTTTTAATAATTATTTTAAATAATTCTGCTATATCTATGTTCATCCTATACCTCCTATACTAATATAATTTTATCATAATAATGTTATTTATCAAGAAAAACTATCATTATATTTTTAGTTTTATATGATGTATTTAATTATTTTATTTTTTCTAAAATCGTTATTGATTCGCAATGCCCTGTCCTAGGGCGAAGAACATATCATTTAGGCCTGTACTAGGTCAACAGAACATATTCTTAAACTCTTAGAACTAGGTATGTTCTAGGGTGAAGATAATGTTATGTTTGTTGATATAAATAAATATTTGTTACTAATATGTTTTACATATAAATTTTATCATAAATATTATTGATTATCTATACTGCAATTTGTAACAACATCATTTATTAATTTTTCTCTTTCTATTTTATTTTCTATTTCATTTATCGCAAAACACTTCTTGCTTAGATCTTTAAATGATGCCCCACAGTGGAATACTCTTTTTCTATCTATAATTATAAATCTATCGTGATATGATTCGTTATTTATAAATTTAATATTATTATATTGTTTTAAATATTTTTTCTTTAAAGTATCATTTATATTCGATGAGATTATTATTATTTTTCTATTAATATTTCTTAATTCATCTAATAATGTCTTTCCCATATAGTTATCTATAATTATCACTTCTTCTCTTGATAGATTTAATATTTCTAATAATACTGAATATGAATCATATATATCATTCTGAAAAAATATAGAATTTTTAGTTATTACTTTTGGATTGAACTTATCAAATAATTCATCTATTCTTTTTGTGTTTTCATCTACTTTATCTTCTAATAATAAAAATCTTCGTGGAAGTACATTCTTATTATAATTAATATAATGTCTCATCTTTACAAAAGTATCCATTATTCTAATACTTACTTCAATTGCTGTTTTTGATTTTAGAATTGTCGCAAGCATATAAACTCCTTGCTCAGTAAATACTCTAGGATTTGATCTTGACATTGAACTTATATTTGCGGTCGAAAATTTCGACCACAAATTGCTCTTTTCTTCATCACTTAAAATCCAACTAAATCGTCTAGGAAATTTATCAGGATTATTCTTAACAGCTTCA
>JAFQXM010000012.1 GCA_017406955.1 Bacilli bacterium
GCATATGCATTATATTTCCTTGTTTTATTCCTTGCCATTAAATTATCTACTGCTGGTGCAGCTAATCCTATTAATATTCCCATTATTGTTATCGCTACTAGTAGTTCTATTAATGTAAATCCTTTTTTATTCATATACTTATTCTCCTACTATTCTATATTATAAATACATTATAACATAAAAAAATATCTAGTTTCAACTAGATATTTCTTATATCTTTTCTACTTTGATAGAAACTTTTTCATTATTAATATCTTCTAAGTTAGTTAAACTTTCATCTTTAACTATCTTTTCTCCTAAAACTTCACCTTTTACATAGTCTTTATACATATCTAACATCTTATCAATAGCATCTGTTCCATTATAATAAACATTAATATGATCAGTTATAACAAAATTTTCTTCTTTACGTAAAGCTTGTACATTTCTTACAAATTCACGAGCTAGTCCTTCTAATATTAACTCTTCTGTTAAATTAGTATCTAAAACTACACAAGTTTTTTCATTACTACTAGAAGCATATCCTTCTTTTTGTTTTATAGATATTAATACCATATCACCAGTTAAAGTAAAGTCTTCTCCATCAAGTTTTATTTTTAATCCCTTAGAATTAATCTTATCTATTTCATTAACTGTTAATTTAGAAAGTATTCCTTGTAATTCTTTTATTTTAGGACCTAATTGTTTTCCTAATATTTTAAAATTAGGTTTAACAATATACTCTATATATTTAGTCATATCCTCTTTAAATTCTACTTCTTTAACATTTAATTCTTCTTTAATTACTGGAAGTAGATCTCCAATTATATTTTCATTATCTTTAGGAAGTATTAAACTACTAATAGGTTGTCTAACTTTAATATTAGCTTCTTCTCTAGCATACCTACCTAAAGAACATACATCTCTAACTAAATCCATTCTTTCTTCACAAACTTCATCTATTAAAGATTCATCTGCTTTAGGGAAATCAGCTAAATGAACTGATTCTTCTCCTGTTAGTTTTTGATATAATTCCTCTGTTAAATATGGAGTTAGTGGAGCACATAATTTACATAATGTTACTAATACTTCATAAGTAGTTAAATAAACAGCTTTTTTACTTTCTGTAAGACGACTATCCCAAAATCTTCTTCTATTACTTCTAATATACCAATTAGATAAATCATCATTTAAGAAAGGTACTATTAACTTAGCAACCCTATGAAGATCATATTCTTCATATGCCAAAGTAACATCTTTAATTAATTTATTTAATTTAGAAAGTAACCATCTATCAATAAGTTCTCTATCTTTAACATCTATATTATATTCTCTAGGATCAATATTATCAGCATTAGCATACATTTCAAAGAAAGAATATGCATTTTTCAAAGTAGATGTATATTTAGAATAAACTTCCTTTACACCTTCTTCATTAAATCTAAGTGGTGTCCATACAGGTGAAACATGAAGCATATAGAATCTAATAGTATCGGCACCATATTGTTCCATGATACCTACTGGATCAACTGTATTACCCATAGATTTACTCATCTTCTTACCATTTTTATCTAACATCATATCATTAACTACAACATTTTTAAAACTAGATTCTCCAGATATAATTGTAGAAATAACTAATAATACATAGAACCATCCTCTAGTTTGATCTACTCCTTCAGCAATAAAGTCTGCTGGAAATTGATCTTCAAATAACTCTTTATTTTCAAATGGATAATGATACTGTGCATAAGGCATTGCTCCACTATCAAACCATACATCTAATACATCTTTAACTCTTTCCATTTTCTTACTACATTCTGGACATTCTATATGTAGTTCATCTACATATGGTCTATGTAGTTCTATATCTCTTACATTAACATCTTCTATTATCTTTTCTTGTAATTCATCAAGGGAACCAATTACTTCTTTATGACCACAACTACATTCCCAAATAGGCATTGGACATCCCCAATATCTATTTCTAGAAATTCCCCAATCAACCATATTATCTAACCAATTAGCAAATCTCTTTTCTCCAACATATTCTGGATACCAATTAATTTTTTCATTAGCTTTTATTATTTTATCTTTATAAGCAGTAGTTTCTACATACCATGCTGGTTTAGGATAAGAAATTAATGGACTCTTGCATCTCCAACAATGTGGATAATAATGTTTTATTTTTAATTTTTTAAATAACTTATCTTCACCCTTTAACCATTTAATAATATCAAGTTCTAACTCACTATCAGTAACAAGTCTTCCTTTC
The DNA here is from genome assembly GCA_017406955.1 of Bacilli bacterium. Lineage (GTDB taxonomy): Bacteria > Bacillota_I > Bacilli_A > RF39 > UBA660 > CAJMSU01. The sequence goes on from JAFQXM010000012.1 coordinate 2,255, forward strand.
CATGGACCTTCTATGTAACATCCATCTGAACCAACTGGATTTACATAACCAATACCGTTCTCACGAGCCGCTCTATTATCATCTTCACCAAATGCAGGCGCAATATGAACAATACCAGTACCATCTTCTGCAGTTACATAATTATCTGCAATTACTTCAAATGCTTTACCTTCAACATCAACAAAAGGCATTAATTGATCATATTTCATACCAACTAAATCAGTACCTTTATATCTTTCTAATTCTTCTACTTCTTCTCCTAATACTTGTTCTAAAAGACTTTCAGCTACTATAAATTTATATCCTTGAGATTCTACTTTTACATAATCTAATTCTGGATTAACACATAAAGCAACATTAGCCATTAAAGTCCAAGGAGTAGTTGTCCATACTAAGAAATATGTATCTTCATCACTTTTCTTAAATGGTAAAATTAATGAATTAACAGAAGTTTCTTCATATCCTTGAGATACTTCATTAGCAGATAATTCTGTACCACATCTAGGACAATACCATAATACTTTATTACCATGATAGATTAATCCTTTTTTATCCATCTCTTTTAATATCCACCATTCAGACTCTATATAATCATTAGTACATGTAACATATGGATTATCTTGATCAATAAATTGACCCATCATATCAGTAACTTTCTTAATCTCATCTATATTAGTAGCAGTTTCTTTATTACACTCTTTACAAAAGTTCTCTATACCAAACTTTTCAATATCTGCTTTAGATTCAAAACCTAACTTCTTTTCAACATTAACTTCTATAGGTAATCCATGAGTATCTAAACCTATTGTTCTAAGGACTCTATTACCCTGCATAGTTTTATATTTACAAAAAGCATCTTTTATAGTTTTAGCAAATACATGATGAATACCAGGTTTAGCATTCGCATAAATTGGTCCATCATAAAATACCCACTTATCCTTACCTTCTCTTGTCTTTATACTTTTATCCAATATATCTATATTTTTCCAATTTTTTAATACTTTAGCTTCTACTTCATTTATTGTTCCTTGTTCTAATTTTTCAAATTTCATATTAACTCCTTCTTTCTATCCAAATATTACATAACTATAATAAGCTACAAAAACTAATAAAAACATTATTCCTTCTTTTTTAGAAATTTTATAATCATTAAACGCAAATAACCATAATAACAAAGCTGATCCTATCATTACAATTAAATCTATATAACTAAATAATATAGTACCAACTCCACCAAGTATAGAAACTGGTAGCCCAATAACTACACCTAAGTTAAATATATTACTTCCTACAACATTACCAATCGCGATATCATACTCTTTCTTTCTAGTTGCAACAACACTAGTAACTAATTCTGGTAGAGACGTTCCTAAAGCAACAATCGTTAAAGCAATCATTCTCTGACTAACTCCCATTAGAGTTGCTATTTTAGTTGCAGAATCAACTACTACATTACTACCAAATATAATTGCAATTATTCCTAAAATAGTATATATAAAAGATTTAGGTAAAGATAATATTTTACTATCTTCTTCATCTTCTATCTTATTTCTCATCATAGATATTAAATAATATATAAATACACTAAAGAATAATAGTATAATTATTCCGTCTAATCTAGTAAATGTATTTTTCATATTTAAATCAAATAAACTATCTGAAAGTAATACTCCAAATAATATAGTAATAAGTAAAGTAATAGGTAATTCTTTTTTTACTGTATTATTTTTAACTGTTAATGGATGTATTAATGATGATATTCCAAGTATTAATAAAATATTTAATATATTACTACCTATAACATTACCTAATGTAATATCTCCACTATGAGATAGTAATGACTTAATACTTACCGCAAATTCTGGTGCACTAGTACCAAAAGATACTATAGTAAGCCCAATAAGCATTTTAGATACTTTAAAGTGTCTAGCTGTATTAGACGCTCCATCTACAAAGAAATCTGCTCCTTTAATTAAAATAATAAACCCTATTATTAATAAAACTGTATTAATAATCATTTTATTCTCCTTTCATAATAAAAACTATTCTCCTATAAGGACGAATAGTTCGCGGTACCACCTTAATTCATACATAATATATGCACTTAAAACTATAACGCGTTACCGTATTTATCTTATCCATAAATCACAACTTGAAAGTGATCCGAAATATAATACTCATAATCTTATTTCACCAAACTAAGACTCTCTAAATATTTTCTCATATTTCCATCTTTCGCACTTGCTTTCCAAACTAATATACCATATTTTAATACTATTGACAATATATTATCTACTCTTACCTGTAGCATTCATAAGTTCATAAGAACTCCTAATTTCCATAGATTTAGTACGTGCTTCCATCTGTAATAATTTTAATTGTTTAGACATTTTTTCTAATTCTTTTCTCTTTAGAAAATATCTATATTTATTTTTTATTTGAATTCTAAATCTTTCTATTTGATTTAAAGCTTCCATGTATGTTTCTCCACTCTCATCATCAGTTACTAATAACTCAGTTAGTAAAAATAATAGTTTCTCATATAATGTTTTTACTTTTTTTGATACTATTGGATAAGCCATCTTTTTATTATTTATATTAATATTATTTATATTAATATCTAATGCAGTAAACTTTTTTTTACGAGAAGGCATAGAAACACCTATTAAGTTTTCTAAATTATTTAGTTTTAATTTAGTTCGTTTAGTTTTAGGAACTTTTACTTTTCTTAAACTATAAACCATATTAATCACCTACTAATCCAATAAATCTGGTCTTTTTAATTTGGTCCTTTTTAAACTTTCTTCTTTTCTATATTCTTCTATTTTCTTATGATCACCAGAAACTAATACTTCCGGTACTTCTAATCCTCTAAAACTCCTCGGTTTAGTATATGTAGGATAATCAAGTAATTTATTATTAAATGATTCATTTATGTGAGATTTCTCTTCTATTACTCCAGGAATTAACCTAACAATAGAATCAACTATTACCATACTAGCAATCTCTCCACCAGTTAATATATAATCTCCTATACTAATCTCCATATCACAAATAGTTCTAATTCTCTCATCAAAGCCTTCATAATGTCCACATATTAAAATTAAATGCTTTTCTTTACTTAAATCATACGCTATTTTTTGTTTATAAGGAACTCCATCAGGTGTTAATAAAATAATTTTAGATTCTTTAGTCTTAATACTATCTATACAATCAAATATTGGTTGAGGCATTAATACCATACCTCCACCTCCACCATAAGGTGTATCATCAACCTTTTTATGAGGATCATCTGTATACTCCCTAAAATCATAAATATTGATTTCTACTTTTTCATCTTCTATAGCTCTTTTTATTATAGATTCAGAAAAAATACTATTAAACATATTTGGAAATATAGTTAATATATCAATTTTCATGATATCACCTCTTATAATCCTTCTATTAAATCTACTATTACTTCTTTTTTATCTTTAGATATTTCTTTAATCATTGGCGAATTAAGAGGAATTAATACCTCTTTATCAAATTGTATTCTAATTATTTTATTTTTAGGACTAGCTAAAAATATTTCTTTTATTATTCCTTTTTTTCCATCACTTGTCAATACCCTATATTCTAATAATTCTTCATCAAGTATTTCATTATCACTCAATAATAAACTTTCTTCATCAAAATAAACTTTCTTTTTCATTAAAAATAATACATCATTTATATCATTATAATTATCTAAAGTAACCATATCATAATTTTTATGATGTCTATAAGATTTTATTTCATAATTAATATCATCAATAATTAGTTTATTACCAACTACAAATACTTTATCTTTAAACTGAAAATCACTTATAATTTTTATCTCACCCTTAATACCATGAGTTGAAACTATTTTACCTATATAAATCTTATTCATATTAATTACCTAACTCATATAGAAGTATACTCACAGCAACTCCTACATTTAAACTTTCTACTTTATCATTCATTTTTATATATAAATTTTTATCACATTCCATATTAACTGATTGTCTTAAACCATTTCCCTCATTACCAATTACTAAAGCATATTTATTTTTATCACGTTTAGTTAAAGTTTTAACATCAGTACCAGATCTAACATTAGTACCATAGATAGGATATTTCATATTTTTTAATACTTTTAACATAGTAACTACATCTTTTCTAATAATACTAATATGAAACATCATACCTTGTGTAGAACGTATTACTTTTGGATTATATAAATCAACTGTATCATCTGATAAAACTATTGTATCAATATTAAAAGCTTTAGCACTTCTAATAATAGTACCCAAATTCCCTGGATCTTGTATTCCATCAAGTACTAATACTTTATCTCCTATTTCTTCAGGCTCTTCAAACCTCTTACATAAAGCCATAACTTTAGATGGTGTTTCCATACTAGAAATTTTAGAAATAATTTCTTTAGTAACATAAACATATGGACATTCAAAAGGAAGATCTTCTCCTTCTTCTAAAATAAGTTCTATAATCATACCACATCTAAATGCTTCTAATACTGAATGTAATCCCTCTACTATAAATTCATTATATAAATCTCTATATTTCTTTTTCTTTAATTTTTTATATTTTTTTACCTTATTGTTATCTAAACTACTAATAACCATACTAAAACTCCTTCATTTCTTTTCTATACTTTTTATAATCTCCTATATTTTCTTCTACTAAGTTCCAAAAATCTCTAGAATGATTAGGATATATTAAATGAGATAATTCATGTACAATAACATAATCTAAATATTTTATATCTCTTTTAATTAATTCCAAATTTAAAGTAACTACTTTTAATTTAGTATTACATACTCCCCATCTACTACTCATTTTTCTAATTCTTAAACTAGGATGAGGAATCTTTCTAGAAAAATTATTATACCAATAATCCAACCTTTCTTTAAATAACTTCTTAGCTTGTTTTTTATACCATTTATCTATATCAAAATTTTTATTTAAAAATACTTTTTCTTCCCCAATAGATATATCAGTATAATCTACATAGATAATATCATATTTTTTACCTAAATAATTAAATCCCTCATTATTTTTATTTTTAACTTTCTGACTATCTATCATCCTAACTATATTATTAGAACTTTCTTCTAATAAACTCTTAATATATCTATCAGTAGTTAACTTATTTGTAGTTACTAAAATAGATAAATCTTTCTTAACTCTTATATATGTATTACGATTACTTTTTTTTCTTTCAATAACAACTTTATAATCTCTATCATTATAAGTAAACTCCATAATACCACCAACATCATTTTACTATAAATGATAAAAAAAAGAAAGTTATAAACTTTCCCTAAATTAAAAATTAGTTTATTTTATAGAGACTTAATTATATCTATAGATAAACCTGTACATTCAGATATAATATTGATATCTACTTTCTTGGCTAATAATGATTTTGCTATTTCTTTTGATTTAGTTAAAGACCCTTCTAATATTCCTTCCTCTTTTCCTGATGCTCTAGCAGATTCTTCTAGTAATTTTTGTTCTTCTGCCGCATCATATAATGCCCCAAAATACTTTTCTTTATTTAATCTTTCTAATTCACTCACGATTGCATTCAACTCCTCATCATTACCTGCAACTTTTTTTAGATCATCATATGTATCACATAAAAATAGTTTCAGTTTCTTCTCTATGTTATTAGTATAACACTTGTTTACAATTTTAGGAACATAAATATTATGAATTTTAAAAACTTCTTCTACTAAATCATTTTCTATATCTCTTAACATATATGTACTGACAGCAATATCTTTATTTTCTCTAGAGTAATAACAATTTATATTTAATTGTATTACATCTATTTTATCTTTATATGTTTTATTGCTATAAGTATTTCCTATTATTCGATGTAGATATTTCTATTTCGTTTTGGTATATAATCTTTATACTCTCTATTTAATTCTACATTTAATATAATATTTTTATCTTTATTTATTAATATACTATCTAATCTATAAGTAATACCATTACTACTATTTATTTCATTATCTATAAAATCAAACTCACTAACATCTATATCTGTATAATATTTAATTATTTCTTCAAAAAAACCTCTAGTTTTAGGATTTTTAAATAAGTATTTAAAAGTTATATCATTTGCTAAATAATAAAATTTTCTTTTTTCCAAATTCCTCCTCCTTATATATTTTCGTCCAGACGTATAGGCACTATAACAAAAGATAATTATTATTACAAATGACTAATTAAACAAATTAAAAGAAGAAATTTATTAGTTTTATATTTTCTATTTATTATATTTTTACTTTTTGAAACTATAGTAATTTTAAATGCTTAATTCAATAAATTTTTATAAAATGTATAATACTTAATTATTTTACTCATTATATAGTTAGGAGATGATTATATGAATATAAGTATTAGAGAACACATTATAAATAACTTTAAAGGAGATAATTATGAAACTTTAAAACAGGCAATTGATGAATCAGTATCATCTGGAGATGAAGTTACTCTACCAGGACTTGGAGTATTTTTAGAAATAATATGGGAAAATGCTGATATGGAATTAAAGAATAAATTGATAGATATCATTAAAACAAGAGTTGAAAAAGGTTTAGAACAAGAAAAAGAAGATAATTAATATCTTCTTTTTTTAATTCATTTTATTAAATTCAATTGTTTTTTCTACAACTCTTTTTACATCTTGTTCATTAAATGGTTTACCTAACATATCAATAATTTTATAAGTAAACGCTTTATCTATTGTCTCTTTAGATGAATCACCTGATATTATGGATACTGGAATTTTAGAGAATAAATCATTATCTCTCATATAATCAAGAACTGCAAATCCATCTACTTTAGGCATATTTAAATCTAACAGAATTGCTTTAATATAATCATTATCTTTATTAGCCTTTATTATATTTATAGCTTCTTCACCATCTTTAGCAATACCAACAATATATTCATCTTTAAAAATACGTGATACAAAGTTTCTTATAATATTAGAATCATCTACTACTAATATAGTTTTATCATTATATGCTAATTCTTCTAGATTTATAGAAGTATCATTTGCACTAGTATTATCGCTCTTATAATCTTTTATTAGTTTAGTAACCCTATCTATTTCATTTATCAAATTATCAAAGTCACTTTGAATAAAATAAAGATCTCCTTCTTTACTCTTAGTTTCATGATTGTAAGCTATTTCTTCTAATTTAGTAAAACCAAAATATCTAGCGTCAGCTTTTATTGAATGAGCATATATAGAATAATTATTCATATCATTATTGTTCTTATATTGAATTAGTTTTGGTACTTTATCAGCCACTCCTACTAGAAAATCTCCTACTGTTGAATTATAAGTTTCAATATCTCCAAATAATTCTAAACTCTTATCTACATTAACGCCATTATCTTTTAGAAAGTTGATATCCATCTAACAACACCATCCCTATCATATACTAACTAAATTATATCATATTTGTAAATAAAAAAAAAGAAAACTTTATTTTTATTTTCTTTTATTGTAAATAATTGGATACAAACTTCCATATTGTTCTACTTCAGCCTCTTTTAACTCACCTAAATTATACTTCTTAACTAACTTCTTAGTATTACTAATTAGTTCATTTTGTAAAGAACCAAACTCATATTCATTTGCGAATTCATTACCTTCTAAATCTCCTAATGCAATCATAAAATCAATATTGTTTCGACAGGCAGTTTCAATTATAGTTTCAGTACCACCATATGGCTGTACCCCAATAATTAAATCACATTCGTTTGGTAGTTTATCCATAGTAAATTTTTCTTTTACTAATATAAATTTATTATTATTAGTTTCAGTATAAGCAAGTCTAGGATCATAAACTGTTATAGATCCATTTTTTTGTTTTAAAGAAATTCTACTAGATAATCTTGGTAAAATTCCCCCTCCTATTTCTAATATATCTTTATTTAATCCAAACTCTTTTTTTAATAATTTAATAAAACCTAAATATAAATTATTTTGTTTTTTAATAATACCTAATTCATCATAAATCTCTCGCAACATATATCCATAAAAATTATTATTATCAATCCAACCAATATCTTTTAAAATTCTATCTTTTTCTTCATCGCTATATGCATCTGGATACTTGTCAAAAATATTAATAACTTTAGATACAACTTCATCTGTAATTAAATTCATGTCACTAAACACCCCTAACGAAATACATATTCTACAATACTTATTACTTTTTGTAAAGCTAATTTTTATAATCAAAATAGAAATCTAATATTCGCACCTGTTCGCCTTCTTTAGCACCTAATTCTTCTAGTCTTTGATCTATTCCCATTCTTCTTAGCTTTTTAGCAAATCTATAAACTGCTTCATCAGATGAAAACTTAGTCATTTTAAATATTTTTTCTATTTCCTTACCAGATATAACCCATATACCATCACTATCTTTCGTAATCGTAAATGGTTCTTCTTTTTTAAATTTATAAAGTACATGAGACTCTATTTGAGATTCATCATAAAGTGGATCATTAGGTGCTTCATCAACTAAGTCCGCTAAAGTATCTACTACTACTTGTAATCCTTTATTAGTAGCAGCACTTACTTCAAATATTTTAATATTTGTATCTATTTTTTTCTTAAATTCTTTTAATTTATCTAGACTACCTGATATATCCATTTTATTAGCAATTATTATTTGTGGTTTCTTTATTAATTTTTCATTAAACTCTTTTAATTCTTTATTTATTAGAAGATAATCTTCATATGGATCTCTTCCCTCACTACCAGACATATCTATAACATGAGCAATTACTTTAGTTCTCTCTATATGTTTTAAAAATTTATCTCCTAAACCTTCACCATGTGAAGCTCCTTCTATTAGTCCAGGAAGATCTGCAATTACATAACTTCTTCCATCAGTAGACTTAGTTACTCCTAAATTGGGAGTTAAAGTTGTAAAGTGATATGCAGCTATTTTTGGTTTAGATTTAGATACCATTGATATAAAAGTACTTTTCCCTACACTAGGTAATCCTACTAAACCTACATCCGCAAGCATTTTAACTTCTACTTTTAAATTTTTATGTTCTCCTTCTTCTCCATTTTCAGAATAATCTGGTGCCGTATTAGTTTGAGTTTTAAACGCAGTATTTCCTCTACCACCACGTCCACCTTTAGCAATTAATTCACTTTGGTTCTTTTTAGATAAATCAGCTATTATTAATCCTGTATCTAAATCAGTTACTACTGTACCTAAAGGTACTTTTACTACTACTGGATCTGCACCCTTACCATGTTGATTTTTACCTTTTCCATTTTCACCTTTTTTACCTTTAATAGTTTTTTGATATCTTAAGTCAAGTAATGTATGCAAACCTTCATCTACTTTAAATATAATATCTGATCCATGACCACCATTACCACCATAAGGTCCACCCATCGCAACATATTTCTCACGACGAAAAGCGCAACAGCCATCTCCACCATTACCAGCTTCTACTTTAATTTCTACTTCATCAACAAACATACATATCACCTCTTTTTTTCTTCATCGTTTTCTTTTAAATCTTTATAAAAAGTTAACATATATGTAATACCATCTTCCAAATATTTAATGGCACTATCAATTTTATTACTATCATATAAAAACTTTTGTAGTTGATCAATTTCTCTTGCTTTCTGCCCAAATATTAAATAATCATCACTAACACTTAAATTATCATTTACAAGTAACGTAATATCATTATATATATTATTAAACAATTTATTAGTAGCTTTATATCTTTCTTCTAATTTTAATTTAGTTAAATCTATAACATCATCATTGGTATAATCTTCAAATTCTTTATCCCACATTATAGACATATTAGTTAAATCGTAATTATTATCATTAATTATAACTTTCATAAAACCACTCCTATTAAAGTAATTATATCAAAAAAAGAAGCCTTATAAAAGGCTCTTTAATTATTCACTTACTGGATAACAAGAAGCTTGTTTTTTACTTCTTCCTAAACGTTCAAATTTTACTACTCCATCAACTGTAGTATATAATGAATCATCATTACCACGACGAACATTTACACCAGGAAAAATCTTAGTTCCACGTTGACGATATATAATAGAACCAGCTTTAATAAACTCACCATCAGCTGCTTTAGCACCTAATCTACGACCAATAGAATCACGTCCATTAGATGTTGAACCTTGCCCTTTATGATGAGCAAATAATTGTATATCTAATTTTAATAAATTCATACTTTTCCTCCTTATTTTACTTCAATATTTTCTTTATAATTCTTTTCAAGTTCTTTTAAAAGACTAACCATATTATTAATTAGTAATTGTGTAGTACTATCATTAGACTTAATATCTATAGACATACCCTTCTTACTAACTAAATAACTTAGACTACCTTTATCAAGAGACAAAATACCATTTACAGTAGTAGTAACTATACTACTAGCTGCAGCACATACTATATCTTTACCATAATCATCATACATTGCATGACCTAATATAGTAATCTTTTTATATTTAGCATTTTGTTTTTCTATTTTTACTTTAATCATAATTAACCAATCTTAGTAATTTTAATTTTAGTATAAGGTTGTCTATGTCCTTGCTTCTTACGGTTAGATCTGTCTTTAGATTTATATTTAAAAACAGTTATTTTTTTATTCTTACCATTCTTTAAAACTTCTCCAAGAACTGTAACATCAGTAAGATAAGGACTTCCTACTTTTCCATCAACCATTAATACTTGGTCAAAACTAATTTCATCACCTTCGTTAGCATTAATCTTTTCTACAAAAATTTCACTACCTTCAGTAACATAATATTGTTTCCCACCAACTTTAATAACAGCGTTCATCAATATACCTCCTTTATATAAACTTAAGACTCGCTCTTAAGGTACAAGTAATCTTGTTTATAAACCTTTTCAATGCGGTTTGAGCATGAGGCGTCAAACATAGAGATTATATCATATTGATATAACTATGTCAACTAATTTACTTTTCTATACTCCTCATCAAGTATTGAATATAAATAACAGTCTACATCCATACCTAATTTATTCTTAATAAATTCTCTATATCCATTTAATTGTTTATCATATTCTATATCACTAATATTTTTTAATTTATAATCTATTATAATAATCTTATTATCAGATTCTATCATTAAATCAATAATACCATGAGATAATATATTATCTTTACTATATATAAACTCATATTCTTTATACATTTTATTATTAATATTATTTTTTATTAAACTACTATTTAAAAACTTATCAATCTTAAATTTAATCTCATCAGTAATATCAAATAAAGAATAATCCGGATTTTTAAAATCAATAAGCTCTAATACTTCATGCACTTTACTACCAAAATCCATTAATTCTTTTTCTTCCTTAGTAATTAAATGTAGATTATCTTTAGAATAATGATTCTCTTCTTTTATTACTTTACCTATAGAAACTTCTTCTACTTTTAAAGTATCAGATATTTTATCTAACTTATCATTATTTTTACCATATAAATATTCTTTAGATGCATCTACTTCTACTTCTTTAACATAAGGAAGTAATAAACTATATATACTTTTTAATATATCTAAGAAAGAATTATACTTTTCTTTAACTTCATCTGGTATTATATCTAATACTTCTTTTTCTTCTTCTATTTTAGGTATTACTATAATCATCTTTTCTTCAACTCTAGTTAACGCAACATAAAGTAATCTAATTTCTTCAGATATTTCTTCTTTTTTAATATTATTCTTAACTAATGTCTTTATAATAGTATCCTTATAATAACCATCTACTTTAGGGATAACTATTCCATACTTATTATCATAAAGTATTCTTTTTTTAGTCTCATCTAAATTAAATCTAGTAAATAATGAAGCATAATAACATATTGGAAACTCTAATCCCTTAGATTTATGAATAGTCATTATCTTACAACTATTACTATTATCTGTATTAGTATTAAATTTTAAATCTAAATCATTACGGGAGATATTATCTAAGTGTTCTACAAAATCATATATAGTATTACCACTATCTTCTAATTCTTTAACTAAATTAAATAAATATTCTCTTCTTACCCTATGTTCTAAGATATTAGATATAGTAATTAATTTATAATCATAATCAAAACAATCCAATACATAATTTAAGTAACTAGAAGGACTCATAATATCTATATTATCTATTAGTTCTAAACACTTCTTATATAAAGATGATTCACATATTTTATCATTCACTATATATTCATATATTTCACGATCTTTATAATCACTTAAGAAACTTCTTCCAATAGATACAAAACTATATTTATCTATATCTTTATTTTTAATAGAAATAATAAACTTTAATAAATTTTTTATTACTAATATATCTTTATCATTACTTAAAGAATCATCTTGCCATATAGTAATAGGAATACCTAAGTACTTAAATACTTTATTATAAAGTTCAAAATTCCAAGATCTATCTAATAATATGGATATATCACTATATTTAATATCTCTTAATATATTTTTATCTTTATCAAAGATTTGATATTTAGAATTAATCTTATCTTTTATATCATTACCAATAATAAAAGCTTCTATTTCTTCTTTCTTTAAATCACTCTCTTCATAAGTTAATACATCTAAATTATAGTTATTATCTTTATACTCATCATATAACTTATTACCATATATCATCCTATGTGATTCTTTATAATTAGCTCCTCCTATATCATCACTCATAATATAGTTAAATATTAAATTAATATTATTAAGTACTTCTTCTCTAGATCTAAAGTTATCAAGTAAATCTATTTTATAACCAATATCACTATTAGTATATAAATCATATTTATTTTTAAATATATATGGATTAGCATTCCTAAATCTATAAATTGATTGTTTAATATCTCCAACCATATATAAATTATTGTTAGAAATTAAACTAATAAACTTCTCTTGGGTATCAGAAGTATCTTGATATTCATCTAATAATATTTCATTATAACTATTAGTAAGTTCTTCTTTTATATTAGAGTTATCTTCTACTAATTTAATAGATAAATGAGCTATATCAGTATAAGTATATATATCATTTTCTTTTTTATAATCTTCTAATAACTTATTTAATTCTTTTAATATACTAATAATCATACTTATAGAAGACTTAGTAGATTCTATTTCTTCTTTCATAGAATCTAGGCTATCATAAATAACTAATTCTTTTAACTCTTTCGCAGTATTAAATATATCTGTTTTTATTTGTTTACCAATATCACTAGAACCTCTAGGTACTTTAATACTTTCATAGTTAATTGATTTAACTACATCACTATATTCTTTAGAATTAATTAAATCTTTAAAATTATTTTCTATTCTTTCAACAAAATCATCTTCAAAATAATCAGGTAATTCTTTAATTAAATTCTTAATATAAGATATCTTACTAAATATTAAATCAATATATTCTTTAATAAAATTATCTATATTATAGTTATCTATATAATTATCTAAATATTTATCTTTATCATATTTTAATTCTATTTTCTTATAACAATCTAATATATAAGTCTTTAAGTTTTCATCATCTTTTAAACAAAAATCTCTAATTAATTTATTAAACTCTTCAGTAGGAGTTAAATAATATTTATCAAATATTTTATCTAATAATTCTTTCTTTTTTAAGTTAATAATTACTTCATCTGTTATTTTAATATTATTAGTTATATTTAAATGTGTATGATGTTTTTTAACTATACTTAAAGCATATGAATCAAAAGTAGTTATATAAGAACTATCTATAAGATCTAATTCATCTTTTAAATTACTATCTTTCTTAATAGCCTTTCTAATACGTTCTTTCATTTCATTCGCAGCCGCATTAGTAAAAGTTAATATTAATAAACGGTTTATATGTATACCACTTTTTAGTTTTCTAATAACTCTTTCAGTAAGTACAGCTGTTTTACCAGAACCTGCTCCTGCAGAAACAATAATATTTTTACCTTCTAGGTTAATAGCATTTTCTTGTTCCTTAGTCCACTTCATTATGCTTCACCCCCTAGAAAAGATAAATCATCTACATCTTCTAAATACTTAATATTTTTATCATTCATATAACATAAGTCTTTAAATTTACAGTATTTACAAGATATATTTTTTTCCTTATATACTTTAGGATTTATAGAAAAATCTCTATCTAGTATTTCATCTGTTTTATTATCTATATGTTTTTTAGTAAACTTAACTAAATTATATAACGTATTATTATCAAGTACTTTAGAATATCTTCCAAATTTATCATTATAAGACATACCCTTTATTAATCTACTATCTTTATATGTTTTATCAAACTTACTTAATATATCTATATCATCCGTAGAATATCCTTTAAGTAAATATAAATCGCACTTTTCTTTATCTAACTTTTTAGACCAAGGTAGGTAATCAAATAGAATATTTTGATAGTATATTCCACTAAATATTGGACTCTTAAATATTTTAGAATAATGTATTAAGTATAAATATACAGGTAATTGCATATTCAAGCCATGTTTCATAGGTAATATAGAAGTATCTATTTTACCTGTTTTATAATCTATTATAGAAAAATATACATCTTCTATATTTTTATAAAACATTATTTTATCTATATAACCAACAAACTCTACAGAAATATCTTTATCTAATTTAACAGAAACTTTCTTTTCAAAATAATATTCTTTGTAATTAGTATATTCTTCTTGCATCTTTATTTTAGAAATAATATTTTCTAAATCTTTTTTTAATCTAATAAGTAAGAACTTCTCTTTTAAAGATAAATATCTAGTTTTTAAATAATTATTATATTCTTTATCTAAATCAAAATTACTATTTTTATATAAAGATAATATCTTATGATAAAGTGATCCAATAAAAGCCCCAAATGTATCTTCGTAATCATCTAGTTTTAATACATATTTAATATAATATTTAAACTTACATTCGTTATAACTATTAAGTGATGTATAAGATAAATTTAATGGATAATCTAAGTTTTCTAAATAAGTATTTTTATTTATATTAGTATAGTTATTATCATATGTATTATATAAACTATTATAATGACTATTTAGTTTTAATAAATTATCATCTTTAAGTCCATATAAGTTATATAAATCTAATTTTTCACCTAATCTAATTTCATTATAAATATTAGATTTATTATATAAATCATTATTATATTTAATTATATTTAAACCTAAATCATCTATTAAACTAGATCTATAATAAGTAGAAAAAGAACTACTTAATTTATAGGATAAGAATAAATTTTTTATATTACCCAAGATATTACTAAGTAGAAGTTTTTCTCTTTTATTCAAATAAGCAGTATCATATAAATCTATTTCTTTTTTATCTTTATCAGTAATATAATCTATATCTTTATATATTTTAGGTAATATATCTTGATTAAAACCTAATACAAAGACATATTCGTCATCCATAAACTCTTCATCATATAAATTCTTAATATTAACTGCATCTACATACTTAGTACTTGGTATATAAGTATGTTTTAATTTATCTATTAATAATTTATTATAAATAGGATCTTTCTCATCAATAAAAGATAATTCACTAATTACATTAATTAGCTTTTTATTAATTATATTTTTATTAGAATTATCTAAATCTATTATTTCATTATCTAAATAATCTTTAACTACTTTAGTAGAATAAATACTATTTTTAAAATCTATATTAATTGGAATATTATAATAACTAAATAATTTATAAATAGTATATAAATAATCATCACTTATATTAGTCAAATATATTTTATTTATATCTATACCTTTATCTAATAAATCTATTATTTTTAAACATACATAATTAACTTCATCTTCTAAAGTGTTACACTCTATAACATTACTATTAAATTTATTTAATTTATAATTAACTTTATAATTAAGTACTTTTTCTTCATAAGAATCCAAATCATAATAGTTTTTAACTACAATATCATATTTAGAAATACTATTTCTAAAAGCTTTATTAAATATTAATAAATTATTATCTATTAATTCTCTTTTTAATTCTTTTAAGAAATTTAATTTAGAATTATTATAATTCTTATTTTCATCTACAAAATATAAATTATCTAAATATACTTTTACTACATCTATATCATAATTATATTTATTGATTAGGTAATATATAGTTTTTAAATCATACTTAAAATAATAACTATCAAGAAATTCTTTTTTAGTCATAAATTTAATATTATATAGTTTATCTTTATTAATAGAATCTAATATTTTTAGTTTTTCTTCACTTGGACATACTATTAATAAATCGTCTTTACTATTAACCATATATACCACCACTTATATTATATAATTTATATAAAAAAAAAGAAAGTATATACTTTCTTATACAGTTAACCAATTAAGTATAATATGAGAATTTATCCCTGTAAAGTAAATAAGTGTAAATGCAAGTAACAGGAATGGTCCAAATGGTATAACTTTATTTCTATTTGTTTTCATAAAAAATAAAGATATAGGTAAAGCCAATATACTACCTAAAAATATTGTAATAATACCAAGAAGCGGATCTAAAACTATTCCAAATAGGAACATAAGCTTTATATCACCACCACCTAAACTTTCTTTCTTAAATACACTATCACCTATTAACATAATTGTATACATTACTATAAATAATAATATACCAATCAATATATGTTCTATAGTTTGATTTAATCCAAGCCTTAAATACTGTAATATAATAAAGTATCCACTAAAAAAAATTAAAACTTCATCTGGAATTATTAAATACGATATATCACTAATACATATTATAACCAAAAGAGATATAATACCTAAACCTATTAATAGTTCATATGAAAAACCATAAAGATAGTAAGTAAACATGAAAAGTATTCCTGTTAATAACTCAGTAATAGGATACTTTAATCCTATTTTTTTCTTACAATATCGACATTTACCTTTTAAGAAAATATATGAAAATATTGGAATAATCTCAAAGAATCTCAATTTATGAAAACAAGTATCACAATGACTTTTAGCAAATAAATTTTCATTATCTAATGATAATCTATTAGCAACAATACCAAATATTTCACCCATTATTATTCCTAAAAGAAAAAATAGAATAAAATAGATTATATTCATAAACTATCACCCCTATTTTATTTGACCATAAATACTAAACATAGGCTCTACAATTGATAAAAGTATAATACCAACAATACCGGCTAAAGCCATAATCATTAGTGGTTCCATCAAACTTTTCATTTGATCAATAAGAGTCTTATGTAAAGATTGAAAATGATCTGCAACCTTTTCCATCATTAATCCTAATTGTCCAGTACTTTCACCAGTAACTAACATTTCATATGCAACAACTGGAAAAGCCCATTCACCTTTAAAAGCTTCTGAAATAGAATCTCCTTTTCCTAAAGACGTTAAACAATTTTTAATTATCTCTTTATAAACTTCATTATTAGTAACTTTAGATAAAACTTCCATACTGTCAGTTATAAATACTCCGTGATTTAAAAGAGAGGCAAATGTCTTTGTAAAATTAGAAACTTGACTATAAATAATAATATCTTTAATAATAGGTATATGCATTAGTATAATCTGTATAAATTTTCTAAAAGGCTGAACTTTTTTATACATAACAACAAATACAACTATTATAAATATTAATCCTAATAATAGTGTAATAAAATTATCTTTAACAAAATTACTAACATTTAGAATTGCTAATGTTAAAGCAGGTAATTTTGCATTGTTTTCTTCAAACATAACTGCAAACTGTGGCACTAAATATGTAAGCATAAACACTAAAACACCAAAAGCAACTGTAAGTACTACAACAGGATATGTCATTGCACTAATCATTTGTTTTCTAGTTTGTTCCATAGATGTATAATACTCTGACATATCATCTAATATAGATGCTAAATCTCCTGTTAATTCAGCTGTCTTAACCATATTAACTAACAAATTAGGATATACTTTATTTTGTTTTTTCATGGCACCAGATAAATTTTCACCATTTAAAAGTTCATATACTAATCTTTGAAATGATCTTTTTAAAGCAACTTTTTTAGTTTGTTTTTCTAATATCTTAACTGCATCTACTAATGGTATTCCAGATTTAATATAAGTAGATAATTGAGTTAATGAAAAAGCTAAATCTTTAGATTTCATTTTCTGATAATCATTAATTTCAATATCATAAGCAGCTCTTAGTTTTACTGATACTACTTGATAATCTTGAGCAAGCAAGAAATTTTTTACTTCTGATTCATTTTCAGCTTCAAAGATTCCTGTTTCTTTTCTATTCATTGAATTAATAACTACATATCTATATTTCTTTAATGGTCTATCTTTTTTATCTTCATCTTTATTTTTCATAAGACCACTCTTATGTTCATTAGGTAACTTATCATTATCATGTAACTCTTTTCTATCTTTTGCTTCAATAATTTTATCTTCAGTTTTACTAAATAAGGCAACAGGAAAGCTAAATACTTTACGTACTACATGATAAATGCCTATAAATGGTTTCATTAATACATTCATACTAGCCCTCCTATTCATCCTATTATAAGTATAACATATATAACAATAGTTTTAAATAATTAATTATTAACTTTTTTAATATTTTTGACATAGTATATATAAAGAGGTGGTATAGTGTATAATTACCCATATATAAGACCTAGCATTTTATCTCGAGGATTAGAATTAGTTAGAGGAATAAAATGGGGGAGTTTACTAGATGGTACTCAAAAAACTCTGGGAGTTATTAATCAAGCAATTCCCATTGTTTATCAAGTAAAACCAATTATGAATAATGCTAAAACTCTTTTTAAAATTGCTGACTCATTTAAAAATGTTGATCTTGATAATACCAATAATAAAAACACATCAATAAAAAATAGTTATGAAAATAAACCTATTTTTTATATATAAAAAAGGCAATTATTTGCCTTTTTTTTCATATTTAGAAATAAACTCTTCTCTATATTCTAATAATTTATTTTCTTTAATTGCTTCTCTTAATTCTTCAGTAAGTTTTATTAAAAATCTAATATTATGTATTGATAAAAGTCTTCCTCCTAAAGACTCTCCTACAGTAATTAAGTGACGTATATATGCTTTAGAATAATTCTTACATGTATAACAATCACATCCCTCTTCTACTGGAGATAAATCTTCTTTAAACTTAGCATTATTAAAATTAATTTTACCATTCCTAGTAAAAGCTTGTCCATGACGAGCTATTCTAGTAGGAAGTACACAGTCAAATATATCTATACCACGAACTACACCTTCAATAATATCAATAGGATCCCCTACTCCCATTAAATATCTAACTTTATCTTCAGGTAAATAGCAAGTTGAATACTCTATAGCTTTGTACATATCTTCTTTAGATTCACCATCATTAGCAACTCCACCAACACTATAACCATCAAAGTCTAGTTTAACTGTCTCAGTAGCAGAATATTTTCTTAAATCTTTATATGGTCCACCTTGAACAATACCAAATAAAGATTGTCTAGGATTATTGTGAACTTTTTTACCTCTTTCAGCCCATCTAATAGTACGTTCTACACTATTCTTTAAATATTCATGAGTAGCACTTGCAGGAGGACATTCATCAAAACTCATCGCAATATCACTATCTAATTTATTTTGTATCTCAATAGACTTTTCAGGAGTTAATAAAAGTTTCTTACCATCAATATGACTTTTAAAAACAACACCCTCTTCACTAATATCTTTAGATTTAGCTAAAGAAAATACTTGAAAACCACCACTATCAGTAAGTATTGGCCCGTCCCAATTCATAAATTTATGAAGACCACCACATCTATTTATAATATCTTCTCCTGGTCTTAACCATAAATGATATGTATTACCTAAGATAATACCACTATTACAATATTTTAACTCTTCTACAGATAAACCCTTAACACTAGCTCTTGTCCCAACAGGCATAAACATAGGAGTTTCATAAGTACCATAATTAGTCTCAATAGTACCATAACGACCATTACTATTTTTATCTTTATCTAATAAATTATATTTAACTTTCATATAATCCCCTCACATCTATATAATTATAACAAAAAAAGATAAGTATTTCTACTTATCAATAACTTATATTACTCTTTTCTACTTCTATTATCGGGCGAACACCAAGAACACCATTAGATGATGAACCATAATTATTTATACGACGGTTACTACCATGCACATACATAGCATTATAAGCATTATTTGAACTAATGTTTTCTAACCATAACCCATATTTTAATGAACTATTTGAATATTTAGTGTTTTCTAACATATATTTGCATGAATCTAAATATCCAGTTGAACTAGATGTTCCAGTTCCACAGGCTGATACTACTTCTTGATATGTGAGTAATCTTGCAGCTCTTCCTGTATATGTAAAGTCTATATATTCTGCTCCATTTTGATCTTTTATCTTTCTTGTTTGATTACTTAAACTTACATTCTTCCATTGAGTTGTACTTGGTAATTGTGGTAATAATGTTACCGGCCCATTATCTCTTGGTGCATTTTCAGAATCATAGGCATATGTTGCTGCTTCGTTAGGTTCTCCTTCACTTACATTATTATAATATATTAATACACCATAATTATTATCTGTATCTAAACTATTTACATAATAGAATCTTTCTGTTTCAGAATTATATTCTCTATCACCATTTACATCACAATCAAACGCATCTCCACCTGCTAATGTTCCTGCTGTTCCTAAGTTTCCATATGTTATTTTGTCTCCTATATTATATCCTGCTCCTGTAGATGCACATCCATTTTCATTATTACACGTCTCTGTATGAAGAGTTGTTGCTCTTCTACAGGTTGGATTGTTTATTGTTACTGCTGTATCATTTTTTTGTACATAATTCATGTTTAACGTTAAATTAAGTACTTTCTCTTCGCTTGGTAAATCACTAACGTTTATATCATATCTATATCTTACTGTTACTCTTATTCGCTCTTTTGAATTTGCTTTTAATTCTTGTTTTTCTGCTATATCCACTCCTGAATCATAAGTTGCACTATATGTCATATATTTCTTCTGTTCAGAAGTTAATCCTGTATTTGATATACCACTTATCATTGCATCTATACTTCCTGCATTTTTTACATCTACACTAAATTCATAATAATCTCCTGGTTTATCTAGTGTTACTGTATATGTGATATTTGTTCCATTAGAAATTGTTGGTGTAGTTGCAGAAACACTTCCACTTGTTACATTTAAGTTTTCAAAGTGTATATTCCATGTATTATCTTTTATATTTGTGCTTCCTGCAATATTTAGATTATTACTTAATATAGCATATCCTATACCTATTACTAGGGCTACTACAAATACTATTAATAAATACATATTTCTTTTCTTCTTTATTTTATTCATACTATCACCTATATTCTTATACTTTAATTATATATTATATATTTTTTTATTACAATAAAAAAAGACACTTAAGTGTCAAATAAATTATTCAGCTTCTTTAGTTTCTACAACATTTTTTCCTTTATATGCTCCACACTTAGGACATACTCTATGTGGCTTAATCATTTCTCCACAACTTGGACATTTAGTCATTCCTGGAATATCCTTAGCATTATGAGCCCTTCTCATTCTTTTTCTTGTTTTTGAAACTTTACGAGCAGGAACTGCGAACATTTGAATATCTAATTCCATCATATATAATCACTCCTCTTTAAAATCCTTCAATAAATCATTAAATGGATTATTATTTTTTATTAGTTCATCTTCACTAACTAATTTCCATCCATCCCCTTTATATTCACTAAAATCTTCTACTTTACTATAGTGCATGGGAATCTCTAGTACAATATTTTCCCACAAAAACGAAAATATATCAAGTACCTTTTCACTTTTTTTCCAATTTTCTTCTATTTTATCATCATATTCTATAGAAATTGGATAATTTAATGCCTCAAGTGATACAGAATCTTCTATTTCTATATTACCTTCTATACTACAATTAATCTTCTCTACATCATTATCAATATATATTTTTCCATATACTTTTATATTTTTTATAGACTTTACTAAACTTTTATCAATATATTCATCTGGTATATTATAAACACCATTTATTGGAATTTCATCAACAGTATTACTTTGTAATAAAGATAAATCTATATCCATATACCCTCCTATTTAGCTTTGGCTATATCACTATTTTCTTCAACAATTTGAATTTTTCCATGATAATGAAGATCTTCACTTGCAGTCGCATCATTATTAGTCCATATTCTAACTGTATAATCTTTTTCTCCTAAAGCTTTTATTTTAGTAGTTTTTAAAGTGTTATCTTCTAAAGTATTTAAACCATATATTTTATTATTTTTACCATCTTTTAAAGACACTTTAATTACTTCTTTTGGTATTTGTTTTTCTCCACAATTATCATCAGTAATTGCTTCTACATCTTCTACTAATTTTATTTTATAATTAACTGGTATAGTTAAATTATTCTTAACAGTAAATGTATAAGATTTAGATGATAACCCAACTGCATCTGTAACAGGAATAACTTTAGTTAAAGAAACTTGATCACCACTTTTTTCATGAAAAGTAATTTCAAGTGATGAAGAATTATAATCAACAGTTCTTTCTTTTCTAAACTTATAATATATTTTATATGTTGCGAAAACTGCAAATAATAAAATTAATGCTATAATAATAACATTTTTAATAATTAACTTTTTATAATAATTTTTATACATAATACACCTCTTAATAATGATAATATTTTGTTTAAATTAAGTCAAGAATTTGAAAAAATTAAGTGTAAAGTATTAATAACCTAATACCTTATCTAGACTTTCATCATTATTTATAAATTCTTCAACTAATATCTTAGTATACTTAGTTTTAGTATCTCTAATTATAACTTCTTTAATACCTGCATTTATAATCATTCTTTTACATAGTGCACATGGTCTGGCTTTTTCTACATATTTATTATCATTATAGTTTTTACCAACTAAATATAAAGTAGAATCTATCATACTCTTTCTATCAGCACTTATAATTGCATTTTGTTCTGCATGTACACTTCTACATAATTCATATCGTTCTCCACGCGGAACATTTAATTTTTCACGAGTACAATATTTTAAATCACAACAATTCTTTCTACCTCTAGGAGCACCTACATACCCAGTAGAAATAATTTCATCATTTTTAACTATAATAGCTCCAAAATTTCTTCTAAGACATGTACCTCTTTCAAGTACTGATTCAGCAATATCTAAATAATAATTAGGCTTATCTACTCTTTTCATATTATCACCTCTTTGGTAATAATATTTTATCATATTATTAAGAAAATCTATATAATTTAATTTATTTATATCAGTTATTTACATTTCTACTTATATTTAAAAGTATTCCCATAGATACCATACTAATAAGTAAACTACTTCCTCCATAAGAAATAAATGGTAATGTTACTCCTGTTACTGGAATTAATCCTATTACAACCATTAAATTCATAAGAGTTTGAAATATTATTTGAAATATCATACCAAATGCTAAATACTTAGAAAAACTATCTTTAGTATTAAGGGCTATTTTAATACCACAATAAAGTATAATAGAAAATAATCCCACTATTATAAAACAACCTACTACACCAAATTCTTCAGATATAATTGAAAAAATAAAATCCGTTTGTGGTTCTGGTAAGTAAAATTGTTTTTGAATAGAATTACCAAATCCATTACCTAAAAGTCCTCCAGGACCTATTGCATATAAACTTTGTATTATCTGAAAACCAGTACCTAAAGGATCATTCCAAGGATTAACAAATGATGTTATTCTATCCATTCTATAAGGAGCAATTATAATTAGAAGTATTATTCCAATTAATCCTATTATTCCAATACCAAAAAAGAATTTCATATTTACACCAGCTATAAATAATAAAGATATAATTGATAATACTAAGATGACTCCAGTACCTAAGTCAGGTTGTAACATAATAAGAGCAAATAATATTAATAGTATGCCTAGTATTGGAAATACACCCTTTTTATAACTTTTTAAGAATTTATTACTATTAGTTAAATATTTACTAGTAAATATAATCATACCTAGTTTAGCAGCTTCACTAGGTTGGATTCCTAAAGGCCCTATACCAAACCAACTTCTACTACCATTTCTAATACTTCCTATACCTGGTATTAAGACTAGTATTAATAATATAAAACATATTAATAATATTTTATTAGAATTTTTATAATAAACTTTATAATCTATTTTAGATATAAATATCATTAAAATAATTCCAAGTATTAAGAAAATAAATTGATACTTTAAATAATGAAAACTATCATTAAACTTATAATTAGCCCATATACTAGAAGCTGAATATATCATAATAAGACCAAATATTGATATTAATATTACTGATAAAAATAAGATTTTATCATATTTTTTCATGTAATCACCTAATAAATTATATTTAGTGACAATAAAAAAAAGACTTTAAAGTCTTTATAACCAAACACCAAAGATTATTCCAGCCATAGCAAGTATTAATCCACCTACCCAGAACAATTTAACTATATCAGTCTCACTCCATCCTAGTTTTTCAAAATGATGATGTAGTGGTGTCATTAAGAATAGTTTTTTCTTAAATACATATAACCAAAACACTTGAATAATAACACTTAATGTTTCAATAACAAAAATACCCGCAACTACTAATAAAGTTAACTCTCTATGAGTAAGTATCGCAATAGCTCCCATCACAGCACCTAGTGCAAGAGAACCAGTATCTCCCATAAATATCTTTGCTGGATGGGTATTATAAATTAAGAAACCTACAATAGATCCAACTAATATTAAACTAAATACTCCAATATCTTCAAAACCAACCATTAAAGATATCAAACTAAAAGCTATAAAAGCTATAGCGGAAAGTCCCCCTGCAAGCCCATCTAATCCATCTGTTAAATTAACTGCATTAGATGCCCCTACTAATACAAATAATATGAATAATCCGTATAACCAACTCATTTCAAAATCTAAATGTAGTGTTCCAACGACCCATGATGTTTGCCCACCATTTCTCATATAGATATAGAAAAATCCAATCGCAATTAATACTTGCATTAATAGCTTCTGATAATCAGTTAATCCTTCGTTTTTTCCTCTTCTAATAGATAAGAAATCATCTAAAAATCCAATACATGCATAACCAATAAATACCAATAATACTATTCCCAAGTTAGATGTATAATCAATCTTATGAGTAATAAGTAAAAACAAAGTAGCAAATACTGTAGGAAGGATAAATATTAAACCTCCCATAGTAGGAGTTCCTTCTTTTTTACGATGTGCATCTCTAACAAAGACACTTATTTTTTGACCTATATTTAACTTTTTTAATAATGGAACTAAAATTAGTCCTAATACTGCTGATGATAAAAATCCCAACATTATAGCAACAATTGCTTTAGTTAATAATAGCATTTTTTCAACTCCATTCCTCTTGCAATATTATATCATAAATAATTATACATTATGAAAGAATAAACTAATTTAGACAAAAGTTTACACAAGTTACTTGTAAATTATAAATACCAAATTTTTTCATTATTTTTTCTAACTTCTTTAATAATTCCTCCACCAAGACATTCTTCACCATTATATAAAACACATGCTTGTCCAGGAGTAACTGATTTAAATCCTTGTGGATATTTAACTAATATTTCATCATTATCTAACCATTCAAGTTCAACATCTACATCTTTAGATCTATACCTAAATTTAGCAGTGCATTTAGTTATCTTTTTATCACCTAAATAGTTTATTTCATTAATAATACAACTATCACTAATTAAATATTCTTCATTACCAGTACAAATATATAAAATATTTTTATCTAAATCTTTACCTACTACAAACATTCTGTCAGGAGTACCACCAATATTTAGACCTCTTCTTTGTCCAATAGTATAATTCATTAAACCAACATGTTTGCCAACTACTTCATTAGTATCTATATTAACTATGTCACCAGGCTGATTGGGTAAATAATTACTTAAAAAGCTTCTAAAATTTCTTTCTCCAATAAAACATATTCCAGT
This sequence comes from Bacilli bacterium, assembly GCA_017406955.1. GTDB lineage: Bacteria > Bacillota_I > Bacilli_A > RF39 > UBA660 > CAJMSU01. Next base: position 28,514 of record JAFQXM010000012.1, read on the forward strand.
AGAATCTTTTTTATCTGCAGTTACTAAATCATATTCTTCTGCAATCTTTCTTACTTCTTTCTTTTTCATATCTCCTATTGGAAATAATACATTTTCAAATTGTTCTTTACTAACTTGTGACAAAAAATAAGTTTGATCTTTATTATCATCTACTCCTCTTAATAATTTATCATCTTCTAGTCTTGCATAATGACCAGTAGCAATATAATCTGCTCCTAGTTTTTCTGCTTCTTCTTTAAACATATCAAATTTAATATATTTATTACACATAATATCTGGATTTGGAGTACGACCTTTTTTTAATTCATCAAGAAAATAAGTAAATACATAATCCCAGTATTCCTTTATAAAATCCTTTCTATATAATTTAATATTTAACTTTTCACATACTTTTTTAGCATCTTCATAATCAACTTCTTGTGGACAAATTCCTTGTTCAGTAGTTGGAGCACCCTCTAGTTCTCCATCTGCTAAAGAATCCCAGTTTCTCATAAATAAACCAATTACTTCATATCCTTGTTTTTGAAGAATAATAGCCGCAACAGAACTATCTACTCCTCCAGACATACCTATCACTACTTTTTTCATATTATCACCTTATTTTATCATATATATCATACCAACTATATACTCTAGTTACGTTATCATTATCAATATCTTTATTATATGGATGATCATAACAAAATACTGGTATGATTTTAGATACTTCTTCTATATTTTTTACATTATCTTCTATTAATAAATCAATATTTAATTTTTTTACTACATCAACCTTTTTATAATTAAATATAATATCATCATATTTAACATTATTTTTTTCTAACCAATTTTTAGTTTTTTCATGAATAGTCAATTGATTTTCATTTTCAAATTTTGGTAAGTATCTAGCAGTTATAAAATATATTTCATGACCTTCATCTTTTAATTTATTAATTACTTCTTTGGAATAATCTCTCATAGATACATGATCTAAGTAATCAATTAATCTATCATCATAAAAATTACTACATTCTTCTTCACTTGCATTAAATACTTCGCAAAAATCACTTCCACCATAATTAATACTATATTTTCTATTATGATCAGAAAAATATTTAGATCCATGATCTATTATATATTGATATTCATTTGTTAAAACTCCATCTATGTCTATACCTATTCTCATAAAATCAACTCCATAAGTTTTAAACTCAGTTATTATACAATTATTATATCATGTTTTCAAGTTTATAAAAATAGTATTCAAATATTGAATACTATTTATTCTTTTGTTTTCTTATAAACTAATACTCCAGATCTTGTATCTTTAAATTGATCTATTTTATAATTTGGTCTTTTGAATGTATCTCTTACTACTGAATTAATACCATTTAAATATGTTAAAGCTATACCATCTTCTGTTAGTTTTAAATCTTTCATTAATTCCTTATAGTCGTTAAGATTATGACTATTCTCATATAAATATTTAATTATATTAGAAAGATATACTAAATCATATTTTGTTTTAAAAGCCTTAGCTATTTCTAATATATCACCTTCATAAATATTTATATCTACATCAGTAATTAATCCTTTTAATTTTTTATAATAATCTTTTCTTAAATATTTATTTTGACTTTTTACATATGGAGGTGAAATAACCTCATTAGAAAACAATGAAGAGTTTGATATTTCATTCCAATCATAGAAATTAAATAGACCATCCCAAAATTCTTTATCTCTATCATCTAAATTCTTTCTAAGTTCATCATAAATATTATCATATACATTTCCTTTTTTATTTCCTTCATAGAAAAAATTTACATATTCATCCCTATCTAGTAAAGATACTCCTGCTAATTTTAAACCTAATAAATATTTAGGAAATCTACTAATATCATAAACATCTAATTCTTTAGTACCTCCAAGTATCATATTAAGTATCTGATCAGAAGATCCTATTACACTTAAAACTTTTTCTCTGTTTTCTAAATATTTTTGATAATTTTTTATTAGTTCGTTAGATTTCATATAAATAAATGAATCTTTATGAAACATCTTGTCATTATGATTATAATATGGGTCAGACATTATTTTTTGCGCGATTAATAAATCATTCTTTGACATATATACTCCCCCTTGATGGCTTTATATTATACCATTAAAGAGTTATTATTTCAACATTAATCTTATAGTACCCTCTTCTTCTAATTTTTCACCCGGATTTGGTGATTGAGATACTATAGTTTTACCACTACCTGAATATTCTATATGAAAATGTTTAGTCTTTTTCTTAATAGACTTTACATCTTTACCTATTAAATTAGGTACTTTATAAGTAGGTTTATCAGTCCATTCTAAGTCTTTAGTTAACTCTCCTTTTTGTTTTTTAATATGTAGTGCTTCTATGATATCTAGAAGTATTCTACGAGCTATAGGAGTAGTTGTATAACTAGAAAGTAAAGCTGTATCTTTAGGATTATCAATTGCTAAATATAGGACTGCTTTTGGATTATTAGAAGGTACTACTGCCATAAAAGACATAATATAATTAGCATCTAAATATTTACCATCTTTAACTTTTTGAGCTGTACCTGTTTTACCTCCTACTCTATAACCTTCAATATAGGCACTTTTTCCTCCACCTTTTGCAACAACACTTTCAAGTCCATATCTCATAATAGAAGATGTTCTTTTACTAATTACTTTTCTAATATTCTTAGTTTTATATTCTTTAATTACACTATTAGCCTCTTTTTCAGAAATACTTTTTACTATATAAGGTCTATTTAAATAACCTCCATTAACTACTGCAGAAACAGCAGAAACTTGTTGTATAGGAGTAACACTAACTCCTTGACCAAAAGCACTAGTAGCTAACTCTACATTACCTACCTGATTTAATTTAAATATAATTCCTTGTCCTTCGCCGTTTAAATCAATTCCTGTTTTATCTCCAAAACCAAATTTATCAATATATGAAAACAATCTTTCTTTACCAAGTAATTGTCCCATCTTAACAAATCCTGGATTACAAGAATTTTGTAATACTTGTAGAAAAGTTTGTTCTCCATGACCTCCAGCTTTCCAACATTTTAAAACTGATCCATCTACATTAACACTACCACTATCATAAAACTTATCTTTTTCTAAATCTACTACATTTTCTTCTACAGCAGCAGATGTTGTAATTACTTTAAAAGTAGATCCAGGTTCATATGATGCCCATATAGGTAGATTTCTACTTAATATTTTTTTAGAAAATTTCTGATAGTTATTAGGATCATAGTCAGGACGTGAACCCATTCCTAGAATTTCTCCAGTATTTGGATCCATTACAATAGCAAGTGCCATTTCTGGTTTAAACATATCTACTATATTATTTAATTCTCTTTCAATACTTTTTTGAATATTAATATCAATTGTTAAATTTATATTTAAACCATCTTGTGGTTCTACATAAACATCACTTAAATTTAGTTGATTTCCTTTCGCATCAGAAAAGTATTTAATAGCTCCACTCTTACCAGTTAAATACTTATTATATTCTAACTCTAATCCAGATAATCCTTGATTATCTATACCTACATAACCTAATGTATGTGACAATATATTTTTATTTGGATAATTTCTTTTAGCTTCTTTTACTAAGTATACTCCATCATAATCTAAATTAGATATTTTATCAGCTACTTCAAAAGATAATCTTCTTCCTTCAGGATGAACTCTTTCTATAGAAGTTTTTTTATAAACATGTTTTTTCATTTCATTATAATTAACATTTAATATATTAGCTAAATCTTTAGTAACTTTCTTTTTATTTTTGATTTGATTAGGTATTAATACTAGTGAAGTAGTAGTTAGATTATCGGCAAGTACTTCTCCATTTCTATCTAAAATTTTTCCTCTATTAGCTTCTATAGGTAGATTTCTACTCCATAAATCAGATGCATATTTATTTAGTTTTTTATAATCAACCATTTGTATATAAAATACTCTAAGTATTATAAAAATAAATAACAATAACATAATTAAAAATACTACTCTTATTCTTTCATCAATTTTTTTGAAAAACATATTTCACCTCTACAATTTAATATGTTTTTTTATATAAAAAAAGAACAAATATATGTATTTGTTTGATTGTTTTGTGTGTTAATTAGTAGTATACTCATATTAGGAACATTTAATTGTTGGGTGTCTACCTCTTATCTTCTAGAAGAAAGGAGGTTTGATAAGGTGAACAAACGAGTTTACTATATTAAACTTTGTAGGTACATCTGTATCATTTTATCACTTCTTACCATATTGGTATTGGTTATAAAAAAATGACACTTAAGCATAGCTTAAATGTCTAACCCTTAATTGAGGTAGGCATTCAATAAAACTGAATGTTCCTCTTTTTTATTATATGCAAGTTTCCTTGACAAATACATAGTACCATAAATGCCCCATTTTGTCAAAATAAACACTCTATATCAGGTTGTTTTATATGTTAATTAGTAGTATACTCATATTAGGAATACTTAATAGTTGGGTGCTACCTCTACTCTTTTAAAGAATGGAGGTGATGCATATGAGTAAAAAAGATTTTCTAATCTCACTTTTACTTATTATAATCCTTTTACTTGTAGCATTACTTTTTGTAATACTAAAATAAAAAGATGCACCTAACTAAAGCTAGTTAGGTGAATCCAAACATTTGGTAACACTCAAGTGCTAAAATTAAGTGTTCCTTTTTTATTGTATGCAAGTTTCCTTGACAAATACATAATACCATAAATACCCTATTTTGTCAAAATAGATAAGTTATTACATATACTTATATAGAGGTGATTTATGAATTACACTGTTAAAGCTGGTGATACAATTTATGGTATTAGTAAACAATTTGGAGTATCCGCAATGGATATATATAATCTAAATAATTTAACTACTTCTAATATAAAAGTTGGACAAGTATTAAAAATACCTACTAATAGTGGTACTAATCCATCTAATATGTTTAATTATACTGTTAAAAAAGGTGATAGTTTATATAGTATTGCTAGGATATATAATACTACAGTTGATGAAATAATAAAATTAAATAATTTAAAAAATACTAATTTATCTATTGGTCAAGTATTAAGAATACCTGAGACTAATGAATCTGTTACCACTATGCCCCCTTCTTTTACTAGTTATACAGTAAAACGTGGCGATACTTTATATAGTATTGCTAAAAACTATGGGATAAGTGTAGATACTATTATTCAGGATAATGCATTAAACTCTAATACTTTATCGATTGGACAAGTATTAAAAATAAGAACAGGATCTGGTACTGGTAGTGAGATAGTTGAAGAATGTTTTGGAGATAGTTATGTAGATAATTCTACTACTTATACTGTTAAAAAAGGAGATAACTTGTATTCTATTGCTAAAAAATATAATACTAGTGTATCTAGTATAATTAATAAAAATAATTTAAAAAGTACTAATTTGTCTATTGGACAAGTTTTAAAAATATAAGGAGGAATTTTATGAATGATGTTAATGTAGATGATGAAATTTTAAAAAATGATCCTAGTTATCAAGAGTTTTTAAATAATAATCCTGGATTTGGTTATTTAAAAATTAGAGCTTCTTCTATTAATGAAGCTATTCCTGTTAGTGGGATTAATATAAAGGTTAGTAAAGTTATTGGTAGTAATAATGTGGTTTTTTTTGAAGGAGCTACTGATGAATCTGGAATGATTAATGATATAGTACTTCCTGCTCCTAAAGCAATTACTAGTGACGAAGAAGTACCTAACTTTACAGAATATAAATTAGAAGCTAAAGGTGATAATGTTGATGAGGAATATACTATATCTATTTGTTGTTCTATAACAATTATTCAATATATTAATGTTAAACCCAATATTGGAGATGTTTCTTAATGGCTATAAGATACCCTATTATACCTAATGAAATAACTATTCATCTAGGTAAACCTGATGAAGCAGCTTCTAATATAACCGTTCCATTTGTAGATTATATTGCTAATGTTGCATCTAGTGAATTATATCCTACTTGGCCAACAGATTCTTTAAAAGCTAATATATTAACTATTATATCTTTTGCTATGAATAGAATTTATAATGAATGGTATCATACTAAAGGTTATAGTTTTGATATAACGTCTAGCCCTATATATGATCAAACTTATATACCTAATAGAAGTATTTATGAGAATATTAATAATATAGTTTCTGATATATTTAATAATTATGTAGTTAAAGGTGATCAAGTACAACCATACTTCACAAGATATTGTGATGGAAGACAAACTACTTGTAATGGACTTTCTCAATGGGGTACTGTTACTCTTGCTAATCAAGGTAAAAATCCATTACAAATACTTAAATATTATTATGGAAATGATGTAAATATAAAATATAATGCTCCTGTAGGAGATGCCATAGTTAGTTATCCTGGTTATGAAGTTGGTTTAGGTGATGTTGGTAATCCTGTTAGAGCTATTCAAAGGGACTTAAAAAGAATTAAATTAAACTATCCTGCTATACCTGAAATAACTGGTGAAGAAGGGGCTTACGATGCATCTACTGAAGCTGCAGTTAGAAAGTTTCAAGAAATCTTTTCTCTGCCTGTAACTGGTATAGTAGATAAAGCTACATGGTATAGAATTAAATATATTTATAATAGTGTTAAAAAACTATCTGATATATATTCAGAAGGATTATCTCCTGAAGAAGCAGACTTTTCTTTTAAAGATGTCGTTAAGTATGGAGATACTGGTATAGAAGTAGAATTTATTCATTATTATTTAGGAGCCATTGCATTTTTAGATAATGATATACCTAATTTAAAAACTAATTCAGTTTATAATGATAATACTAGGACAATGGTTACTGCCTTTCAAAATAAATATGGACTAACTCCTACTGGAGAAGTTACTTATACTGATTGGAATGCATTAAGAACTACTTATGATAAATTATTAAAAACTATACCTAGTGAGTATGCAGAGTTTGCAAATGAACTTTATCCAGGATATTTTTTAAGTAAAGGTATGAGTGGTAATGATATATTAAGATTACAAAGATTTTTACTTACAATATGTAGATATGATAAATCAATACCTGGTATACGCGTTAATGGAACATTTGATGATTTAACAGAACAATCTATTAGAAAAATACAAAATGATTATGATATTATAGAAACAGGTTTAGTAGGACCCTTATCTTGGGAAAAGATAGTAGAACTTTCTAAAAGATAAAATAAAAGAATGATACTTATTATCATTCTTTTATTTCATTAATAGCAGTAGTAGCAGCAATACTACCATCACTAACAGCAGTAGTTAATTGTCTTAAAGATTTAACTCTATTATCTCCTGCGACATAAATATTATCTATATTAGTATGAACTCCATCACTTGATTTAATATAACCATTACTATCTAAATCAATAACATCTTCAAATACTTTATTATTAGGGTCTTGACCAATAGCTATAAATAAACCATTTACTTTAATATTTTTAATATTATTATCTTTATCTTTTATCTCTATACTTTCTAAAGTATCTTCTCCATTAATCTTACTAACATTAGAATTTAATACTAATTCTATATTATCTTTAGATTTAACTTCTTCTAAATACTTTTCTTCTCCTCTAAAGCTATCTCTTCTATGAATTAAATATACTTTATTTACAATATTAGATAAATAAATACTATCTTCTAAAGCAGTATTTCCTCCACCTACTACTGCGACATCTTTATCTTTATAAAAAGCTCCATCACAAGTAGCACAATATGATATACCTTTTCCAATAAAATCTAATTCTTTATCCATACCTAATTTTCTATTTTCAGTACCAGTCGCTATTATTATAGCTTTAGATTTATATTTATCTTTATTAGTTTCTATTTCTTTATCTTTAGTAATTTTAACTACTTTTTCAAATTTTATTTCTCCATTTAAATCTTTTACTTGATTATATAGATTAGTAGCATAATCATATCCTGAAATATTTTTAATACCTGGATAATTCTCTATCTTATCAGTATTAACAATTTTTCCTCCATAAGTATTAGACTCTAATACTAAAACTTTTTTATTAGCACGTAGTGCATATATAGCTGCAGTTAAACCTGCAGGTCCTGCTCCTATAATTATAATATCGTACATATAATCCCTCCTTACTTTAAAGCTTTTTTTACTAATTTTAATATAGCTTCTTTAGTTTTAGCAGTTGCGATAAATCTATTATTGTGACAAAACATTGCTCCTTTTACTTTAGTTACTTCTTCTAATTCTTTATCTGCAAGTCCTGCCCATTTTTTTGGAAGTAATAGTCTATCAGTATGATCTTCTAATGATTTAGATATAGTTTTTATTGCATATCCTCCTCTGTTAGATGGATATACTACAAACATTATATTTTCTCCTTTAGGATTAGTTAGAATAGCTTCTTCATATGGTAAATATTCTTCTAATTCTAAATACATTTCTTCATTCTTATCTATTAGTTTATTTACTATATCTTTAGCTTTTAACTTACCTACTACATTATATAATGTTTCTATAAATATTTCTTTAGCTAATTTAACTGCTTTTAAGAATTGTTTATTTTCATCTTCTTCTGTAAAAAAACTTGGATTAAATATTTTTATAATATCACTTATAGTTTTTACCTTATAGTTAGCTTCTATTTCTGGGAATATTCCATTATCAATGGCATCTAGTCCTTCTATTAGTTCTTTATCCATAGCTTTAAATACTTCATCTATTTCTTCTATATTATTTTTCTTTAGGTAGTCTTTACCATATTCTCTCCAAAGAAGTCCAATAGATGAATATTTAATACCATTTTCTCTTGTTTTTCCATCTTCCTGATGATGGTCAAACTTACCTCTACCTATATCATAAATAATTGTATCTTTTGATAAGTTTTCTTCTACTTTATTTACTCTTATTAATTTTATATCTTTTTTATATAATTCTAAGAACGCAGTTGCGAATACTTCATCAGCATGCATAGTACCACTATGAGTGATACAATTTGCATCCCCCTGTTTTTTTACTAATTTAATCATTTTATTCCTCTTTTCTAATAATTATTATACAATATTTATATTTTTTATGTAAAGTAGATAATTTAATATAGAAATTATTATAATTAATGATATAATATCTATAGTATATGGGGTGTATATATGTATAAAAAGAATATAGAAGAGGTTTTTAAAGAGTTAAATTCTTCTATAAAAGGACTTGATAGTAAACAAGTTACTAGAAGAAAAAAAGAATTTGGTTCAAATAAAATAGAAAATAAAAATAAATCTACTAAATGGAAATTATTTATAAATCAATTTGATAATTTAATGATTAAATTATTATTAATAGTTTCTGTTATTTCTGGTATTTATTCAGTAATGGCAGGAGAAAGTCTTACTGATACTATTTTAATAATTATAATTGTATTATTAAATGTAATTATGGGATATATTCAAGAAGCTAAAGCTGAAGCTTCTATTGCGTCACTTCAAAAAATAGAAAGATTTAATTGTAAGGTAAGAAGAGATGGTAAGGATATTATTATTAATGTTGAAAATTTATTACCTGGAGATATCTTATACTTAGAAGCTGGAGATAAAATACCTGCAGATGCTAGAATCATAGAATGTAGTAATTTAGCTGTTAATGAATCATTACTTACTGGTGAAAGTGTTCCAGTTACTAAAGATGAAAAAGTAATTAAAAATGAAGTATTAATTAATGATAGATATAATATGGTATATTCTGGATGTGATGTTACATCTGGAAAAGGAATTGCAATTGTTACCGATATTGGTATGAAAACAGAACTTGGTAAAATAGCTAATACATTAACTGAAAAAAAAGATGTTCCTACTCCACTACAAAAGAAGATTACTGAGATTAGCGAAGGATTAACTAAGATAATAAGTATTATTATTGTATTTGTAGTAGCTTACAACATATTTGTTTTAAAAAATAGTTTGATTAGTGTAGTAATGTTGGCTATTAGTTTAATGGTATCTGCGGTACCTGAAGGATTGCCAGCCGTTATTACTATTTCATTATCTATAGGAGTTAATTCACTAGCAAAGAAAAAAACAATTGCTAGAACCCTATCTTCTGTTGAAACACTTGGTAATGTAGAAGTTATATGTTCTGATAAGACAGGTACTATTACTCAGAATAAAATGACTGTAACTAAAATATTTATTAATGATAAAATCATTGATGCAGATGATTATATATATGATAAAGATGATTTATTAATAAAATCCATGATACTTGCTAATGATACTAGTTATATTAATAAAAAACTTATTGGTGACCCAACTGAAACTGCATTAATAGATTGTGCAATAAATCACAAAATTAGTTATGAGCAAATGATAACTCATAATAGAAGAGTTGGTGATATACCATTTGATTCTATTAGAAAGATGATGAGTGCTTTATATACTAATGGTAAGGATATGAGGCTTTATTCTAAAGGTAGCCTAGAATCTATTATTTCAAAAAGTAAATATATATTAATTAATGGTAAGAAAGAAAAATTAGATAAAAAGAAAAAAGAAGAGCTATTTAAAGTAGAAAAGAAATTATCTAGTAAGGCTTTAAGGGTATTAGCTTTTGCTTATAAAGATACAGCTGATTTAGATGAAAAAGATCTTATATTTATAGGTATGATAGGAATGATAGATCCTCCAAGGGATACCGTTAAACATTCCATTGAAACATGCAAGGTATGTGGTATTACACCTATTATGATCACTGGAGATAATCTAACTACAGCTATGGAAATAGCAAAAAATGTTGGCTTAGCTAATGAAGATTCAGTTGGTATTGAAGGAAAAGATATTGCGAAGCTTTCTGATTTAGAACTTACTCATGTTGTATTAAAATATAGCGTGTATGCTAGAGTATCACCTGAAGACAAAGTAAGAATTGTTACAGCGTTACAACATAATAATAAAGTAGTTGCTATGACTGGTGATGGAGTTAATGATGCTCCTTCTATAAAACTAGCTGATATTGGTATTGGTATGGGTAAAACAGGTACTGAAGTTACTAAAAGCACTGCTGATATTCTTTTATTAGATGATAGTTTCTCTACTATTGTAGATGCTAATTATGAAGGTAGAAGAATATTTGATAACATTAGAAATGTTATTATTTATTCATTATCTAGTAACTTTGCTGAAATATTTATAGTAGTAGCTGGTATGTTCTTGTCAGTAACTGCTTTACTACCTATTCACATTTTATATATTGATTTAGTTACTGATGCAGGATTATCTGTATTACTTGCTTTTGAAAAAGCCTCCAGCGATGTAATGAAAAGACCTCCTAGAAAGAGTACAAGTAAATTCTTTACACCATGGGTAAATGCTTCACTTATATTCTCAGCTTTTTTAGAAGGTCTAATAGTATTTATTTGCTTCTTATTTGGACTTAATTATGGATTAGCAGTTGCACAAACAATGGCATTACTTTGTTTAATAGTTCAAGAAACATTTTATGCAATTAACTGTCGCAACTTAAAACAACCAATATATAAACAAGGTTTATTCTCAAATAAATATTTTAATATCGGACTTATTGCTATTATAATTATTCAAGTATTAACATTCATAACACCAATTAAAAATTTATTACATATTGAGATGTTAAACATTACACAAGTAAGTTTTATATTTATATCTAATCTAATTATATTTATTTTAGTAGAACTATCTAAACCAATAATAAATAAATTCTTTAAAGATGAATAAAAAATATGAGTAATTATCTACTCATATTTTTTTTATCAGTTGAATCTTCTGAATAATGATTTAACTTATCTGCTTGGAAAACCATAAATTCTGTATATTTATCACTATCAGTATTTCCTTTATTAGTAATTTTTCCATCCTTAGTTAAATGAAAACCTTTTGGTATCTTTATATCTGTAATATTTCCATCGACAATAACAACATTTCCATGTTGACTAGTAGCAACACTAATATTATCATTATTTGATTCTAATTCTTTAGCAACAGATTTACTATCTACTAAATTTTTTACACTTTTCTTAACTGAAGCTAAATCAGGAGAATCAGATTTATTATCTTCTTCCAAATTTTCATCATATATAGGAGAAACAGGTTCTGTTATAATTCTCTTAACTTTTCTAAGAGCATCTTTTACCCTTTCCTTTTTACTAATAGAGTTTTCTTCTTTGTATACTTCATCATCATAAATTTCATTTTCTTCTTCAATTTCATTATCATAATTACTATCTACTACAATTTCGTCATCATATTCATCATCATATTTTTCTATATTAGAAAATTTATCTTGTTCTATAGATTTTTCTATTCTATCTATAGCAGAATTTCCGTAGCCATAGTCACCATACTTAGTACTTAAAGTATTACCACCTATAGCACTATTAACTATCATAGTTCCAGCAACTCCTGCTTGTATTAATACTTCTTTAAGATTATCAGATATACCAGATATAGCATTTACCTTTTCAACAGATAAATTTTGTAAAGCTTCAACCGCATATGTATTATTTAAAGAAGTAACATTCATATCTGCAATATCCTTAACATGATGTTTAAGATATGCCATAGAATCTAGGCAACTATCTAATTCAATACTTGAATGTCTCGCAGCATATGCTTTAGCAATTCCCATTGAATCATTAATAGCATCTGCAAAAGAATTATTATATTTATGTGCAAGATTAGTAAATAGACTTGGATCAACTGCATTACCATTTTTAGCTAATTTTTCTATTTTTCCTAGCTCTTTAGCAAGATCATCACCAAGTTTTTCCATTAAACCATGATTAGCATGATCAGAGTTATGATAAATAGAACTTGCAATATTCCAATCCGAACCATCTAGACTTGCTCTTTCTCGTACATTGAATCCATTTAATAAGTCACTATTAGCTTGAGCTTCCATTCCCTTTTGAATTTTTCCTCTAGTTTTAACTACATCATGAGCAACATTATTAACATAATCTATATTACCTTTATTTTTATTATTAGCAATTTCTACATTATGATTATAATCAGCAATATTCTTACCATTTACAATACTATTTGTAACTGCTTTCCCAACATTCCAAACAGTCAAAATTGATCCTACTGTCATAATTATATCTCTAACCAATGTATCATCACTATAATCTAAATCCTTTACTAGTGGATCAAAATATCTTTTACCAACAGATCTAGTTCCTAAAGCTGTACGTTCAATTTTTGTATTTTCAATTTCTAATTGTTCAAATTCTACAAACTTTCTTAGAGAAACCTCATCATCTTTATTATTTAGAGCTTCTATTATATCTTCTTTTAATTCAGATTCAACTTTACCAAGTAAAGAATCATAACTATAACCTTTAGAAAGTCTTTTACCAATTTTAGAACCCCTATTACGTAAAGCTTTATTAGTCTGAGATTGAGCTTGTGGTCCTTTATTATCATTAAATAGCTTTTTACCTTCTTCATTTATTTCATAATATCTACTTATTAACTCAGCTTTACCTTTTAATGCTTCATTTTTACTATCTAAAATATTTTTTCTTTCTTCTTCAGATAAATTTTCATCTTCTAATTTCTTATCTGCTATTTTCACTATTTCATAAGCATCATAAATTTTATTATGTATATCGACGATTTCTTCATTTATTCTACCAACTTTGTCTAATACAATTTCTCTCTTTCTTTCTTCAAGAATAGTATTAAATATTAATGGTACTCCTAAATTCAAAGCATCATTTCCACTATACCACTCAGAAAAACTAAGAACTTGCTCATCACTCCAGTTATTAATACGTTCTTTTAGTTCTTTATACATATTCATATCTTCTTCTGTAGTAGTTAATTGAGCTTTTTTCTTCGACAACCTCATAGCTGCAGATATTACTCCACCCCTAACAACAGAAACTGCATTTAGAATAAAGTTACCATTATGAACTCTATCATAAAAACTATTTTTACATTTATAATTTATAGCCTTATATTTATTATCATCTTTTCTAAAGCTTAAATCTCCTAATCCATCCATAGTCTTTTTTATTAACTCTTCAAAATTTTCAGGAATATAAATTTTATCACTTTGATTATTATCTTCTAATTCTTCTTTTTCTTCTTTAGAGTTATCTTTCAATTCACTATCATCAACTAACTCTTCTTTACCATCATTATCTACAACTGGAACTATATTACTCTCTTCATTAGATTTTTCTTCAATCTTCTTTTTTTTCTTAGAAAAATCCGCCCCATATAAATCAGTCAATACTTGTTTAATATCAATTAAATCATCTTGACCTTTTTGTAATTGTTGTAGCTTTTCAAAAACTTCTTTTCTTAATTTTTCTTTTTCTTCTTTCACTACTTTACTTCTACTTTTTATATTAATTCCTTTTGCTTCAGCTACTCTATTAAATATTCTAGGATTACTAATCGCATTAGTTATATGTTCCATTTGTTCTTTAGTTAAAACAATCTTCTTAGCTAGTTTTACCTCTTTAACTTTAGATAAATCATTAGTATTTTTAAGTTCAATATTATTAAAATTAGTTATACGCTCTAGTAACTCAGCTTTAGCTAATATTTTTTCATTAAGTCTACTAATCTTTTTATTATAAGCATCAACTGATTTATTAAGTGCGCTAAGTACATCCTCATCATCTTCATCAGCCATTAATTCATTTTCAATAAGATTTATCTTACTTTTAGCTTTTTCTACATCACTAAACAAATCATTTAAGTCTTTTTTTAAGCCTTTAGTCATATCGATTTGTATTAGTAGTGCCTCTTCTTCTTTATTTAATTCAGCTAAAGAAGTTAACTCTTCTCCATTATTATATCTATTTCTCATTAGTTCTATAGTATCCTCTAAATTTGATACATATTCATCTAATATTTCTTCATAATTATCCAACATATTAATAATCTCCCCCAATTACTATACTTCATTTTGTATTTTATTTAAGACATCACTTATCATATTATACTCTTCTTCAGTCTCAATTGGTTCCAAATAACCTGGCCCTAATTTTTTTTTGTAACGACCTACAAGTATCCTAGTCTTACCATTTTCATCTAATTGATTATCAGTATAACCAACATAAACATTGTCATTAATATCTGCTTCAAATGAAAACAATAAATCACATTTTACATCTTTACCTTCAATATTAACAGTTATTGTTTCATTTTCATCAATAGTACCATTTTTTTTAATACGATCATTATCCATAAAATCCTCCAAAATAACACGCATATTATAACACAAATTACCAACTTCTTCAAGTATTAAGTAGTTATTTTTACTTTTATTTGTTTATTTTCTATTTTTTTATTGGCTCTGATCCTAACCACATAAATATCACTAGCTTTATTTCCACCATTTATCTTTAAATTTTCTACTTTTAAATCATCATTCAATAAGTTATTTTTACTTTTATATTTATATAAACTTAAACTTAATTCACTATCAGAAATAAATTCAATATTATAGTTAATATCTTTTTTATTTATTTTGTTTTTTCTAAAATTACTTATTTTAATATAATAATTATACTCATCATCTTTTCCCATTTTATCAACAAGTATATTAAAATTAATATTATCATTCATCCTAATAACAGGAACAACTATATTAGAGAGTTTCTTATGAGCTCTTTCCCTACTTAAAATACATAACTTAATTACAAATATTAGTATAACTAATACTAATACTGAATATATACAAATATAAATTATTTTAGTCTTTTTCTTCATACCTACTCCTATTTTCTAATATTATCTATTATATTGTTTATTTTATTATTAATTTTATCTTTAGTATCACTATCTAAACTACTATTTAAGTGAGATTTAGAAATATCCTCTCTTATTTTCTCTGCATCACTAATCTTATTTTTAATAATCATATTAACATTATATATGTCTTTATTATTATCAGTTCCCGATATTAATATTTTTACATCTTTTTTATAAGAATTTTTTTTAATTTGATGTTTATTAATATTTATATTTATAGTATTTTTCATATTATTATCATTCATATAGAATAATATTTTTTTATTATTTTTCTTTTTAGTAATATTAAGATTCCCAATCTTTTTATCTCTATTATTTAAAAAACTAATATTCAGTCTATTACTACTATCAACAATTTCTCCTTTTATTTTTAGTTTGTTATTCTTATAAAAATTAAAATTCCCTTTACTATAAACAAACTTATCATTATTTAAAATAATTTCATATTTATAAATATTATATAATATATTATCAGTATAAAAATTAAAAGATAATTTATCATCTTTATTCAAAAATTTAATCTTTTTCTTATTTTTCTTAAAGAAATCTCTATCATATCCCATCAATATTTCTCTAGATCTATTATCTTGTTTTAAACCGTTAATAACTTTTTTGTAAATTTTATTTAATTTATTATTATCTAAGTTTAAAGTAATTACAGTATAACCCTTAGATGTAGTTTTAATAAAATAATTATTATCCACTTCTTTTTTTAATAAAGTACTAATATGTGAATTTAAATACTTAATATTATCTTCTTCAGAAATACTATTACTTATAGATTCAAAATAAGTATTATTACCATTATTAATATATGTAGGAGTTAACCCATTTACATAGTAATACTCAGTATTATCTTCAATCAAATATTTACCTGAAATTAAATTATCATTATTATTTTTACTATCATAATTAATAAATAAACTTTTTTTATTTAAATTTTTTGTATAATCAATTTTTACATTTGTCTGATTATAATTTTTAATTATATTTGAAATATATTTATAATAAAAATTATCATTTACCTTATATCCCTTTAAATCACCATTAGCCCTTATTTCTACATTAGAATTAATAGTGTGATTACTATAATCTAAATCTAAATACTCAAACTTATTTAATCGTGAGTTTATATTATTAATAGCTTGAGAAAATATTCTTTTAGGATTACTTAAATAAAGTAAATATGTTCCAGCTAATATTACAAAAATACTTATTATAATTAAAAATAATATTATTTTCTTATTACTTTTTTTCTTCTTTTTCTTCATATTTTACACTCCCACTATATACAAAATTATATCAGAAAAAAAGAGTTTTGTCGACAAAACCCTTTACTTAATATTAGAAGTTAAAATTGTAGCTTGATAATCCAAATCTTTAGATAATATACTTCCTTTAGGTGAATTAATACTTAAACTTAATTCTACCTCATCACCTGGTTCTATAATATCACCGATTACATCATTATACTTAATATCTAACATATCACTTTGATAATTAGACTTCTCTATTATATTATCTATTTGAGCTGGAAGTGTACCTGTATTTTTAATTACCACAGTATATGAAATAAAATCTTTATTATCTTTTAAATTAAATTTAAACTTAATAGTTTTATTTCCGTCAGCAAGTTCATAATCAGTTTTAACTCCTTTATTACTTCCACTTATTACAGTTTCTTTTACCACTTTTACTATCTTAACTTCATATTTATTTTTAGTATTACTGCATGTATTAAGTTTTATAGATAAATACATAAATCCTATCGCTATAAATATTATAGTAACGCTTAATACTAAAATAATAACATTTCCAAATTTCATATTCTTATTTTTCATACTCACAACTCCCTTCATTAAAGTTTTCTACTGAACCAGTATAGCATATATCATATATCCCATTTTTAAACACAAATCTAATATATGCATATAATCTATTATCTTTTATATAATACCAACTATCGTTATCGGGATATATATTATCAGAAGCTGGAATATTATATATTTTAAATTTTGAATCATTAATATCTTGATTAACTATATTATTAACAGATTTATATTTTTCTAGTTTATTATAAACAACTTTTGAATACTCTTTATAATCATCAATATCTATTTTTTTATTTACTACTCTATCTTTTTTCTTAGATTCATTAATTACTTCAGATGAATACATATTTAGCATTATAATTATTCTATTATACTTAGTTTCTTTTATATTTAATTTCTTCGCTTTAGATATAAGTTTAGACTTTTTCTGTTTAATATTAATATCAATATTATTATTCAAATTATTCTTTACTTTATTAGTAGTATTATTCATCAAACTATAATTATCATAATAAGTAATAGTAATATCATTATTTATACTATCAGTTTCATATAATTTTTTAAATATAATATTGATTGATTTTTTATAATTTATATTATCTATATTTTTATTATTAATAATTATTGATTTATCATTAAAACATAAGTGAGTTAATACTTTATTATTTCTGTCTAATACAATTGCGAAATCAGGACCATCTTTAATATCAAATTCTATCATAGTTTTATAATTTTTATAATGTAAAACATTATTAAGACCAAAATTTGATATAACTTTTGGTAACTTAGTAATTATTGGATATAATATGAATCCAATAATTACTAAAACAACAAATATAGAAGATAACTTTTTTTCTAATTTTTCTAAATCCATAATATCACCATCTACTCAGAAAACTTAGGGTTTAAAGATAGTGTTATTTCCATGCCCTTAGTAATTTCAGTACCAGCAGTTACACTTTGACTAGTTACATATCCTACACCATCTAAATTAACTTTTAATCCCAATAATTCTAAGACATTTTTAGCAACCTTAGAAGATAATCCGCTAACATCTGGCACTTTTTGATGAAGATCATTTGTTATTAAGAAAACACAATCATCATTATTAATTACTTTCTTAGCCTCTGGATACTGTTTAATTGTCTTTCTACCAGATCCAATAATTCTATAATTGACTCCATTACTATTTAAAATATTTTTTATATTATCAATATCCTTATTTATTAAACTAGGTAATTTATAATTTTTAACTTCATTAGGACTACTAACAGTGTCATGGCCGTAATATTTAGAAATATTATTAACAATATCTTTTACTGCAGTTGATATAGGTGTTTGGCTTCCCCCACCTGGTTTTTTTATTGAAGCATATATTATAATTTGTGGATCGCTTTTAGGATAAATACCTGAAAAAGATGAAATAACATTTTCTTTTCCTTCTAGATAACCACCACCATTTTTCTTAGCTATTTGGGCAGTACCTGTTTTACCAATTAATTCTCCACTATCTATTCTATACCCACTACCAGTATTTCCAATTCCATTAACACAATCATTCATTAAACTTATTATCTTTTGAATAGTATTACTAGAAGCAACTCTCTCTATTTTTTTCTTTTTATTTTTTAAAACTACTTCTTTAGTATCAGGATCTACAATTTTATCAACTATATAAGGTTCTAATACCATTCCATCATTAGTAAGAGGAGTTAATGCCTTAGCATTTTGTATAGGAGTTGTAGTAATTCCTTGACCAAAGCCTGCATTATAAATTTCAGTTTCATATTTAAAATTAATATTACCTGCTTCCTCATATGGTAATGCAATACCAGTTTTTTTACCAAAACCTAACTTTCTAAAATATCTTCTTAACATAATACTACTCATATGTCTATTAATTAAATTAATTACACCAACATTACTACTCATAGCATATCCTTTATCAAAAGTAATATCGCCCCAACCATTACGATCCCAGTCACCTATTTCCGTTCCATCACTTGTTTTATAGACTCCTGAACGATAAGTTTCAGCACCATTATATACACCATTTTCCATGGCAGCCATATATGTAAAAGTTTTCATAGTAGAACCTGGCTCATATGGAGATGATACTGTATAATCTAAGTAATTTTTTATATCTTTTTTATTAGGATCAAAGGATGGTGCAGTAGCAGCAGCAAGTACAGCTCCTGTTTTAGCATCCATTATAGTAATATGGAACCATTCAAATCCATATGTTTGTTCTGCAGTTTTAATAGCTTGTTCTACAAAGAATTGTATATTACTATCAATTGTCAAATATATGTCTTTTCCTTGAGTAGCATCTTTTTTATACTCTTTAGTATCAGCTATCTTATAACCTTTTAAATCCTTTTGATAAGTAACATATCCTTCTTCACCTCTAAGTATTTTATCATAATACTTTTCAATTCCCATCTCACCAGTAGTATTATCAGTATTATTTACTTCATCAACTTTAGTAGTTGCATAACCAACAGTGTATGATGCAAAGTCTCCTTTAGGATAATACCTTTTATAACTTTCTATAAAATCTAAACCTGGTAAATTTAAATCAACTATTTTATTCTTAGTTATTTCATTTAAATTTCTTCCTTTAGAACCAAACTCTGTCTGATAAACATTTTCTTTACTTAAATACTTTAAAACACTATTCTTACTCATACCTAAAATAGGCGCTAAAGCTTCTGCAGTTTCTTCCTTATTAACTACATGTTGTGGTTTCTTTTTATCAGTAGTCCTTTTAGGACTTAAATATGCAATCAGTTTATATGATGCAACATTTTGAGCCAAAGCATCTTTATCATGAGAATATATACTACCTCTTTCTGCAGGAAGTATATCTTTTTTTGTAGTTCTTTTACTGGCTAATTTTTTTAAATTAATACCATCTATTTTTGTAGATAATCCAAGTTGAGCTAATCTTCCAATCATTAAAACAAATAAAAGAAGAGAAACTAATATAACAATTTTTGAATATTTTACATTATTTCTCTTCTTCTTTTTCATAAATTAAATCACGTCCTATTTATCCTCAATTACTGTCTTAATATTACTATTATTATAACTCAATCCTTCCATATCTGCAACTTCTTGAATTTTCGTAAGTGAGGCTAATTCATTTATAGTCATTGCTAAACTTTCATTAGTCTTTTCTTGTTTTTCTATTTTTTGTTTCTGTTTTTCTACTTGATAATTAACACTAGCAAGTGTTGCTTTAGAAAAAACTATAGATACTGGTGATATTACCAATAAAAAAATTGCTAAAGTATAAATTAATCTTTCAAATTTTGACATTTTTAACCTCTTCTTTACTTTTCTCATATTTTATCACCCTTTTTATCTTATTTTTTCTATTACTCTTAGTTTTGCACTTCTAGAGCGCGGATTATTACTAAGTTCTTCTTTGCTAGGCTTTATAGCCTTATTAATGACTAATTTAAAGTTAGGTAGATATTCATCTGGTATATCAGGTAATCCTTGTACCCTTTTATCTACCGCCACTTTTTCTTTAAATATATTTTTTACAATTCTATCTTCCAAAGAATGAAATGTAATTACTGCAACCCTGCCACCTATTTTAATTAAGTCTAACGCTTGTTCTAAAGCTATAGGAATTACATCTAATTCTTTATTAACTTCAATTCTAATAGCTTGAAATATTTGTTTAGCTGGATGTTTATCAATTCTAAACTTCATAGGTACAGCACTCTTTATAATATCAACTAATTCTAAAGTAGACTCTATTTCTTTATTTTCTCTATACTCTACTATTTTTTTAGCTATATTTCTAGCAAATTTAGCTTCTCCATACTTACTAAAAATAGTAGATAATTCTTCTTTAGAATAGTTATTAACTATTTCTTTTGCAGTTATAGGATTATCTTTATCCATTCTCATATCTAAGACTGCATCCTTATGATATGAAAAACCTCTACTAGTATCATCTAGTTGCGGAGAAGATACTCCTAAATCAAATAATATACTATCTACTTCATTAACATCTCTTTTTTTTAATTCTTCTTTCATATTAGAAAAATTACTTTTAATGATAGTGAAGTTAGTACTAATAGACTTAAGTCTATCAGTACTATGCCGAATTGCTTCACTATCTTGGTCGAAGGCGAATAAGTGCCCCCTAGATATTCTTTTCAAGATGCAACTACTGTGTCCTCCATAGCCCAATGTAGCATCTACAACTATACTATCTTCTTTCAAATTTAAAGATTCAATTGATTCGTTTTTAAGCACACTAATATGTTTTTCCATTATAGATCTACGCTCTCGTTAAATAAATTTTCAGCTATATCAGACATGTTGTCCTTAGCAGAATCAAAATAAGTATTCCATGAATCAAGTGACCATATTTCTAACCGATCTCCTGTACCAATAACAACACAATCTTTATTAATATCAGCATAAGAGATTAAAGGGGAGGTAATATTAATACGGCCCTGCTTATCAAATTCTGCCACAGTGGCACCAGATAAAAAGAATCTTGTAAAATTACGAGCATCTTTTTTAGTAAAAGGTAGTGTTTCTAGTTTATTAACAATTCTTTCAAAAGAATCTTTAGGATAAACAAAAAGACAATGTTCTATACCACGAGTTACAATAAATTCATTTCCTAAATCTTTACGAAATTTAGAAGGAATAATAAGTCTTCCTTTATCATCAATAGAATGATGATATTCACCCATAAACATAGAAATCCCCCACTTTCTACCACTTGTCACCACTGACTAATTATATTCTACCGAATATAAAATAAAAAGTAAATACGAAATAAAAAAAATATTAAAATTTTACACTTCTTTACAAAAAAATAAGTTAATAACTATTAACTCATTTTTATTATCTAATTTTAATATTTTGTTCATCATTATATTTATCTTCTTTAGCTAAATTAATTTCTTTTGACTCCATGTTCAAAAAATCATAAATACTACCCTTTTCATTTTGCTTTTTTACGCTATTTTTCAATTTTTCTAAAGATCTAAGTTCTAGTTGTCGAATCCTAGTTTTTGTGAGATCAAATATTTGAGCAACCTCTTGCAAAGTCCTAAATTGACCATCCTTTAATCCATATCTAAGTATTAACAATTCTTTTTCCCTATCATTTAAAACATCAAACATCTTCTCTACTTCTTTTTTTAATTGTTGTCTAAAAACTTCACTTTCTACACTATCACTTACCACTAAATTATCATTATACTCTTCCATATTATTGATCCAGTAGTATTCCTTTAATTTTTTTAAACGTTCTTCACTTATAGATAACGCTTTAGCCAAGTCTTTATCAGCTGGTGTATAACCTAACTCACTATTAAGCATATTATCCATTCTTTTCATTCTAGTAATTTCATCATATATATGTTCTGGATATGGTGATAATTCTTTTATTTGTTTAAGCATTCTACGTTTTAAAGCATTATAAGCATAATGCGTAAATGGAACTCCTCTATCAAGACTATAATTATCTATACAATAACCAAGGGCTTCATAACCAGTTTGAACTAAATCACTAAATTCAACAATAGAATTATTTGGTATATAAATACTAAAAGTAACATATACAGCAAATTTCATATTCCCAACAATAATTTGTTCCTTGATAGCTCTTTTTTTGTCTACATCAGTCTCTTCTTTATATAATTTAATTAATCTATTAGTTTCCTTATTACTCAATGTATCAGGAAGATTTTGATAATAAGTAGTTTTATAAATAGAATTATTTCTATCTAATTGTTCATAACTATCTTCATATATAGATTTAATATAAATCACCTACTATTTTTTTGTTTTAATAACATCTTTTATATAGTTTACAAACTCTGTAATTGGAACAGTTGTAGTCTCTTTTTCTCCATGTAATCTATAACTAATAGATTCACTATCTTTTTCTTTGTCACCTAATATTAAAGTATATGGTACTTTAGCAGTTTGAGCTTCTCTTAATCTATAACCTAATTTTTCATTACGATTATCTAATTCCACTCTTACATCTTCTTCATGTAATAAATTATATACTTTTTCAGCATATTCTCCTTGGAATTCTGCATTAACAGGTATTACTCTAACTTGAATTGGAGCAAGCCAAGTTGGTAAATTACCTTTTGTTTCTTCTAGGTAGTAAGCAATAAATCTATCAATTGAACCAAATACCGCCCTATGAAGAACAACTGGTGTTTTCTTACTACCATCTTTATCTACATAAGTTAAATCAAATTTAGCCGGTAAACAGAAATCTAATTGACAAGTAGATATAGTTATTTCATTACCTACTGCTGGTTTTACTTGAACATCAAGCTTAGGTCCATAGAAAGCTGCCTCTCCTATTTTTTCTTCATAATCAATATTTAAATCATTTAAAACTTTTCTTAACATATCTTCTGCTTCATCCCACATTTTATCATCAGGATGATATTTAACTTTATCTTCAGGATCTCTTAAAGAAAGTTCACAATGATAATTAGTTATATTTAACTCATCATAACATTCTAATATTAAATCAACTACTCCTTTAAATTCTGAAGCTACTTGTTCTAAAGTACAGAAAATATGAGAATCATTTTGACAGAAAGATCTAACTCTTTCTATTCCCTTTAAAGCTCCACTAGCTTCATATCTACAATCTCTTGCAATCTCAGCTATTCTTAAAGGTAAGTCTCTATATGAGTGAATATCATTACCATATATAACCATATGATGAGGACAATTCATTGGACGAAGTACATATTCTTCATCTTCAACCTCCATAATAGGAAACATTGAATCTCTATAATGATCTAAATGCCCACTTGTTTTATATAACTCTACATTACCTAAAGGTGGAGTTTGTACATGTTTATATCCTCTTTTTATCTCTTTGTTTCTAATATAAGTTTCTAATTCATTCCATAATGTAAATCCATTAGGTAAATACATTGGTAATCCTCTACCTACTAAATCACTCATCATATAGATACCTAAATCTTTACCTATTTTTCTATGATCTCTTTCTTTAGCTTCTTCTAATTCTTTTAAATGTTTTTCTAAATCTTCTGGATTTTCAAAACATATACCATAAATTCTTTGAAGCATTTTATTTTTAGCATCACCTTTCCAATAAGCTCCACTAACTTTTAATAATTTAAAATTCTTTAACTGCTTTACTGTATCTAGATGTGGTCCTCTACATAAATCAGTAAAGTCTCCCTGAGTATAACAACTAATTACGTTTTCTTCTTCATCCATTCTAGATATTAAATCTATTTTATATGGATCATCTTTAAACATTTCTAATGCTTCTTCTTTAGATATTTCATTTCTAACTATTCTTTTTCCATCTTTAGCAATCTTTCTCATTTCTTTTTCGATTTTAGGTAAGTCGTCTTCTGTAATAACCCCTTCTCCTAAATCAATATCATAATAGAATCCTTCTTCTATTACAGGTCCAACCCAAAACTTAGCATCTTTATATAAATGCTTTACAGCTTGCGCAAGTAAGTGTGCACATGAATGATTCATTACACTTAATTTTTCATCTTCTTTAATATTTATCATTTTTTAATTCCTCCTCTTTCTTTTTCTTTTATTTCATTAATCATTTCTTTAGCCATTTCTCTCTTAAACTCCTTTAATTCTTCTTTTAATTCATAATATTTTTCAAAATCATGAGCCATTCTTGCATATTCCATATCACGTCGAAGATTAAATAATTTATCTCTTAACTCTTTTTTGATTTTCATAAATCACCTCTTAAAACAAAAAGGATAGTACAGGAGTGCATAAGCACGGTACCATCCTTTGTTTAGCTTAATCTTATAACGGCATTACCGGAATTACTTTTCATAATTCTACTCGAAAGGTAGTAATAAACTAATCTTTAATTCGTTTTCACCAACCACGAACTCTCTAAATAAAGTTATTAATTTATCTTATCCTCTGTCTTTGTATTTATAAATTAATTATAACACTATTTTTAGTATTTTCAACTTTTTTATCTATTATTCCAAGAAAGTGGAACATTCATTACAGATTGTAATCCATAAAAACCTTGTGTATATCTCATTCTACCATAACTAAAGAAACTACCTAAATCACTACATCTATTATCATTAGTAAATGAATTACAATCAAGTAAAGCTAAATGTAGATGTGTTCCATACGCAACACCAGTTGATCCCATATAACCTAACTTATCATTAATAGTTACTTCCTTGCCTACATATATGCCACTTTCATATCTAGATAAATGAACATATTGAGAAGTATATAAATTACCATCAATATTGTGATTAACAGTTACAATTAAAGCTCCTGCATAATCTGTATAAATGCTAGAAATAACCCCATTAGCAACAGGATATACTGCTTCAGCTTCTCCTCTTGGACTAACTATATCTAAAGCATAATGTGAATAATTAATTCCTCCACTAATAGCACCCATCTCACAAGGTAGATACCATACTTTATCTTCATTAACAATATTTTTACTTATAACTGGTAAATCTACAGCTTGAGGAACCTCACTATTTACTTGTTTTTGATAATTATCTATAATACCAGAAATACCACTCTTCTCTACTTCTTTTTTATTTCCTACATTAGCAACTGCCATATCTTTAACATTAATATTTTGATATGTTATATCATAAATATTATCTTCTTGATATAAATATACAAGTATTCCTCCAGAAATAATTATAAGTAAAATAGAAAAAGTAATAATAATTTTTCCTCTTAAAATATACTTATCCATCTTAGACATAAAAACACCCCACCGGAATAGGGCATATACTAACATAACTTAATTTATTTGTCAAAATTTAATGTTCTTATTTTCTTCTTTATATTAGCTTTTTCTGCATTAGATATAATATTAGAAGTATTATATACTTTATTATTTAACTTACTACAAATACTATCTAATCTAGTCTCTAAATAATTTTTAGTATTATTATCTAACTTTTTATGATCAACTAAATATGTATTAATCAACATCTGATTAATTAAAGCTTCTATCTTTCTTAATGGAGAATATATTTTAAAATTAAACTTATATAGATCAGATACTTCATCATTACCAATAGTACATATACTAGGATAATTTATTTTTTTATCATATTTAAAGAAACTTAAATCAATACCATATATATCTTCTTTATAATTAATAAATTCTGATACATCTTGTCTATTAACTCTAGTATATATAACCGGTAAATTTTTAGATATAGTATATTTAGCTATTTCACTTGCAGTTTTAGTATTAATAAAACTAAGCATAGAGTCAGCTATATTATTATTTGTCTCATTAATATTTATATAAGGATACGTAATATCTAATAGATTACCTATAGCATCTATTGTTTTTCTATTTTTTATTTTATTTAAATTATTAAAATCTGAAAATTTTAAATTATCTTTAACATTAACAAGTCCTCTTTTAAAATCAAAATATAATATATTAAAACTTTCATCTACTAAATATTGATAAGCAATTACATCTACATCTCTACCTTTTTCTAATTTACAATGATTATGTTTATATTTTTTACCAAATAAATTCTTTTTATTTAAAGTTTCTAAAATACTTTTATACTTATCCTTCTCTTTCATTTTATTATCACTAATAAAACTAGATATATCAGTGGCATATATAGTTAATAAATACGTGTTATTATCTCTTTTCTCAATAGAAATAGCATTTTCAAACATCTTAGCTTCATCATTATCAATAGTAATAACATGTCTATCTTTCATATCAATTCTAGAATAATCTTTATCTATACCAACTAAACTACTGATCGCATCAAAATCTATATTTTTATAGTACTCATCATCTTTATCATCTAAAAAATCTACTTTAGTACCTATTTCATATCTTCTAATTCTCTCTATAATATCTGCGATAATATAATCCCTTTTATCCTCATCATAATCCTTTAATACTATAGAATTTATAAAACTTCTCATCTTTTTATAAAAAGTTTCATCTATTACATGATCAGTAGCTAAAGAAATATTTAATGAAAATAAATCTATTACTTTATCATAATATATTTTTTTATAATAATTATTTGAATTAACTAAATTATTATAATATTTATCTAATATTTTTTCAAAAACAAATACATCATCATAATCTTTAATAAAACTAATATTAGGAAAATTATTAAATAATGATTCAAGTAATGAAATATTCTTAATATCAAAAACTACATCTTTTAATAAAGAAGATAATTTATTTTCACTTATAACTTCTATTTTATTATCATAATCTATCATACCTTTTAAATTATCTATTATTTCTTCTATTTGATAATTAATAGTTAAAAGTAATACACTATTATCTATACTATTTTTAGTAGGATCATCTTTAACATTATTAGTGGTTTCTACAATTATTTTTTTACTAATATTAAAAAGATTATCTATTAGTCTCATAGTATAATCTTCACATAAATTTATTTTACCCGGACTGTAACCAAAATATTTAATAACTTTAGATAAATACTTATTATTCTTAACTTCACTTTCAAAATTATAATTATCTAATTTTTTACTAAAATATTCAATTAAAAAATCCATTAAATCTATATCTTTTTTTAGATTAAAATGGTTCTTTAAATCTTTAAAGTTATAGTTAGTTTTTTGTTTTAAGAGTTTGTCTAATTCTTTAGTATTGTTGGTAGAAGTAGATTCCATTATTAATTCCTCCTGTTTTTACTAACCAACTCCATATTTTCTGTTAATTGTTTTATTCTTTCTATTATTCTTCTAGCTTTAACTTTATCTACTCCTGAAGTTGTAATAGATAAAGATTTTTCTAATTCTTTTAATGTTAAATTAGAAGTAAAAAATGTAGGTAAATTACTTTCCATACGATATTGAAGTATTGGTCCCAAAACTTCATCTCTAGACCAACTACTACAATTTTCTGCCCCTATATCATCAAGTAATAATAATGAAACTTTCTTAATATATTCAAACTTTTCTTTGTAATCAGTTTGAAAAGATGCTTTTAAACTTCTTAAAAATTCTGGATAATAAACAAGTACAGATTTAACATCTTTTTTAGCCATTTCATTAAATAAAGCTGCAATTAAATAAGTTTTACCTGATCCAAATGATCCATTTAAATATAATCCTTTAGGTTTATCCTTTTTATCATAATTCTTCATAAACTCATTAAAATATTTAAGTATAGGAAGTCTAGCAGAATCATCTTTATATACATCTTTAAATGAAGCTTCACTAATTTCTTTAGGCATATCAAATAATTCTATATTTTCTTTATATAAATTAGCTTTAATTTCTTTTTGTTTTTTAGGACATGCGATATATGAAAAAGTAATCATATTATTATCTACTTCTGGTTCATATCTATATCCACACATTTTATTTTTACAAGTAGTAATACTTCTACATTTACTACAATTTTTATATTCAACGAAACTATCTTCTAGGCTAGATGTATATTTCATTAATATATCATCTTTTAAATTTATACTATCAACATACTTTTTAAATTCTTTATCACTACAAGCATCTTGATAGTCATGCTTTAAAGCAGTTTCATCTACTCTATCAATAACATTTTTTACTTTCTTCATAATATCACCACTTATAATTTAATTTTATCTAACTTTATTTTATTTGTCTACTATTTATATTAATCTCTTCATATTTAGGATCTATATAACTATTATAATCATAATCTTTTAATAATTTAAGAGCTAATTCTTTTTCATCTGCTATAGTATGAACTCCTAGAAAGTGAGCATTCTCCCCTTTTGCAAATACATAATAACCTCTAGGATAATTATTATTAGTATTATCATAATTATCATATACTATATGATATGTAGGATCATATAAATACCATTTATTATTTACATATATTTCTAAAAATATATGTCCTCTCATAATTTCTTTATCTTCTAAATCTAAATCTATACTTTTTAACCAATCAATATGAGCAGTTTCTACATAAATAGTAGGAATGTTTTTTTCTCTTAGAATAGAGCATATCATAAAACCAATATCAGAACATCCTGAAAAAGTTTTACTATTAAATATATCTATAACAGTTCTTTCAAATTTTATAGTACTAGTATCTCTTGTAAAAGTATTATAAAATATTTTATCTAATTCTACTAAGTCATTAATATTATTTATATCAGGAATACATTTACAAAATTCTTTTATTTCGTCATTAATTTTACTTTGTCCATTATTGGTTAAATATTTATTATTCATACAACCACATCCTACAGATATTATATCATAAAATTTAATTATCATTTTAAATTTTTATTTCCTTTTTCTAATTCTTTTAAACTCCTATTAGGAGTTGGTAAATCTTCTGGCATAGTACCTCCTAATCTTTTAATACTATTTCTAATCTCTTTACCTACTTCATAGTGAACAGAATTTGCAGTATATTCATTATCAACATTACACCTTCTTAATTTAGCATCTGTTTGAGCAATTCTAAATATATTATCTGCAAGTTCTTCGCTTCCCATATTATCAAGTATATCTTCTCTGTATCTCAATCTTTTCCTTTTAAATATATCATCTGCTGTTTCACCATTATAAAGCCCTTTATACCCTGCATTATGAAATCTAGCTAAGTCTTTTACTCCACTTTTAACTGCGGTTTTATTTAGACTATAATTACCGCTTTTTGCTTGTCTTCTCCTATATATTCTCTTTTCATCTTCGGTAAGTTTATTATATTCTCTTTCACTTAATTCTTGTTTTCTTGTTTGAAGAGCAAAATATGTTTTAGCTAAAGCAATTACTTTTTTTCTAGGATCACAATTTAAAACTATTAAGTAACATGCATATCTTGATAACCTATAATCTTGTATTTTTCTTTTTGCATTCTTAGCTAATTTTATCAATTTATTGGTGTCAATAAAATGATAAGAAACATCATAATTACTGTTTTTACAATTATCCATAGCAATTTTAATAATTCTATGAAAATTTTGCCACAATGAATATTCTAACACTTCCATTAACTATCTAGCATACCAATATTCATTACCTTCTTTATCTATATGTTTAATATCTTCAAATATTTTATCTGTATATCCTTTTATTTTATCCATTCAACCTCCTATAGTTATATGTTTATTATTTAAATTTATTGTAATTGTTCCTAGTTTATCTGTTCTTAAATAATTAATATTATATTTATTTAGTCTATTTATTATTTCTTTATGTGGATGACCAAACTTATTATTTCTACCACAAGAAATAAGGGCTAGTTTAGGATTAGTTTCTTTTAATAATTCTTTACTTGTAGATGTTTTAGATCCATGATGTCCTAATTTTAATATATCAATATTTCCTAAATTATAATTACTAAGTATATATTCTTCACTTTTAATAGATGCATCTCCTGTGAATAACATTTTTAAATTATTATAAGTAATATAATATACTGAACTACTATCATTTTCGTCTTTTAAATCAGTATTTAATTCTATTAAATTAAACTTACCTACTTTTATATTAGTACCTTCTTTAGATATAAATATATTATTAGCTTTCTTTATAATCTTTCTTTCTAAATAATTAATATTATTATCATTTATATAAACTTTATCTACATAGAAATTATCCATTAAAGTTAATGTTTCTCCTAAATGATCATAGTCTCCATGAGTTAATATTAAATAATCTATTTTCTTAATACCTAAACTTTTAAGTAATGGTATTGTTATATTCTTTACTATAGAACTATTATTTTTCTTCTTCATCCACTTATCTTTAATAAAAGACATTTTACCTCCTGTATCAATAAGTATAGTTTTATTATTAGAATGTAATAAAAAAGAATCGCCTTGTCCCACATCTATCATTTTTATATAATCATTATTATTTATATATGGATATAAATAATGACTTATTATTAACATAATTAAAGGTATAAAGTATTTCTTATTAGATTTATTTAATCCAATAAAAAAGATTATTATAAAGATAAAATATAATATATAAATAATAATATTAAGTTTAGGAAAAATAAGCTTAAAAGTATTGATCTTATTTAAATAAATAGAAGTAGTTTCTAAAACAGAAATAAATATACTATAGATAGGTTCTAAGAATTTAAATATATATGTAAGTAAAGATAAAGGAAATATTATAATACTTACTAATGGTACATAGAATAAATTATATATAATGCTTAATAGGTTTACTTGATAGAAGTTATATAGAGTAATTGGTAAAGAAGCTATAAAAGATAGTAAGGATGTGATTAATAATTTTTTTAAATACTTATTATATTTATTTATATAATTACTCATTAGTATTAAAGTTAAACTAATAGTAAATGAATACCAAAAAGCTACCTCATATAAATAAAAAGGATTTATAAGTAGTGATATAGATAGTATTAATATAAATATATTAAAACTCTTTATATAAAAGTAATATACCCTATTAATAGAAAATAATATAAAGAATAATACTCCTCTAAGTATAGAGGGAGATAATCCTGTTAATAAAAGGTATAATACTAAGATAATACTAGTAATAAAATATCTTTTAGATTCATATATGTTTAGTTTTTTTAGAATATATAGAATTATTCCTCCAATTAAACTTATATGGAGTCCGCTGATTGCGAATAGATGAGATATTCCATTATTTTGATATGTTTCTTTTATCTCTTGTTTTAAGTATCTTTTATCTCCTAGTATAAATGTATATAAGTATGGATTATTATTTAAACCATTAATTATACTTTGTTTTAATAAATAATAAATATTATTAGTATTAGATATTTTCTTAATAGAATCTATTCTTACTATATAATATATATTTTTATATTCTAAATACTTTTTATAATTAAATATATTTTTAGTATTAGTATTATCTATTTCTTTTATAGTTCCTTCTATACTTATTTTATCTCCTAAGTTAAAACTATTTTTATAATAGTTTAATTCTTCTTTAGTTTTAAAATAATAAATACCCTTAAATTTATGATTAGATTTTAATGTTAAATTTAAACTATTACCATCTATAAAACTGTCTACTATAGTTATATTATTTGTACTTATTAATTCTTTTTTATTTATATTAATTCTAATTATAGATATTATTAATACTAATACTAGTATAGTTATATATAAACTATTATAAAGTAAGACGGTCCTTAATTTTATCAAATATAGCGTCTCCTATACCTTTTATATTTTTAATATCTTCAATCTTACTAAATGGACCATTACTATTTCTATAATTTATTATATCATCAGCTTTTGCTTCTCCAATACCTGTTAAAGTCATTAATTCTTCTTTAGTAGCACTATTTATATTTACTTTAGAATTACTATCTTTACTAGTCTTATTATCACCATCTATACAAGCTCCATTTTCTAATGAATTAGCATCTTTTTGCTTACATTGTGCTATTAAACTAGCTTCTAATTCTTTAGTTTTCTTAAAATCTTTAACTTCTTTATTACTATAAATTATAATTACCATCTCATCAGTTATCTTTTTACTTAGATTAATTACAGTAGTATTAGCATTCTCAGTTAAACCTCCTGCCATTTCTATAACATCAACTACTCTAGAATTAGCTTTTAATTTATATATACCTGGATTATATACCTCTCCTTTTATATCTACTATATATTTAGTATTTTTATTAATTTTTTCTTTCTTTATATTACTCTTTCTAGATAATAAAACTTCTTTATTAGAATTATTTTTGGATTTAGTATTTAATATTTTAGTAACCGTAAATATAGTAGTAGATATAAATAATATAAAAATAGTTATTCCTATAGCTATTTGTTTTCTATAACGATATTTAAAAGTAATAATTACACCTCCTCATTTAAATTATTATAAAAAAAAAGAAAAGTTCTACACTTTTCTAGGTTTTTTTACTAATTGTTTAGCATCTTCTTTAGGAAGTCCCCATTCTATTTGTTGCATTAACTCTTTTTCTACTTCAAAAATATCTTCTGGATTTTCTATTCTACAAGCAGCACTTCTGATGCCTCCTCCACCATCCATATGTCTCATTATTTCTCCTACATCTATTTTACCCTTACTTCTTCCTGAGATACAAATAGTATTAGGATTAACATAACTTAAAACAAAGGAAGCATCAAGAGTTCTAAAACCAATCATTCTATCAGCAGTTTGCGCTAAAACTACTTTTTTGTATTCTTTCATTGGATCTGTTCTATTTAAAGTAAAAGATACATTATAACCTTTAAGTAATATGTTATCACGATCAAAATTAGGATCCCCATATTCTACAATTCTAGTATTATGATCATCATGTATAAGCAAAGATATGTCTTTATCCACATCAATTTCTGATGCAAATAAATCTTCTACATAATCAACATCTGCACCTCTATGAAGTAGTTTTTTAACTGCATCATAAGTATTAGCTGAAGTATTCTTTTTGAACCTTTTAGTATCCAGTCTAATACCAGAGAGTAAATAATTAGCTGTATCTTTACTATATTTAACTTTAAAAGAATTAAGTAAATTTGTAACTATTTCACTAGCACTAGATGAATCTAAATCTATATGCTTTTTATCTGTATCAATAGTTCTAGCACTTTCATCATGATGATCTATTATTAAAATATCTTTAAACTCTTCTAAATAATCTCTTACAGATACTAAACCTTGATTATTAGTATCAGTAGTAATTAAAGAAGCTGTATTATCCATTAATTCTTCAAATCTATCTAAATTAATAATATTACACCTATCTTTTTCTTTATCTATAATTTGTTTAACACCTGGTTCTAATTCTATATCATTATCATTAACTATTATATATGACTCTATACCAACATTTTGGCACAATTCACTAAGACCTATTGCAGACGCAATAGCATCATAATCTGGTTCATCATGACCTACAATAAATATTTTGGTTGATTTTTGATAAATATCAGAAAACATATTAGCCAAACACTTTACTGACTTTCCCATAATAATCCCCCTATTTGAGCTCATATTATACCACAAAATAAGAAAAAAATCAATTTTTAGCTATCATTTCAGCTTGTTTTATACCATCAATTGCGGATGTAGTAATACCTCCAGAATATCCTGCACCTTCACCACATGGATATATTCCAGATATATTAGAAACACCTTTATCATTACGTTTAATCTTAATAGGAGATGAAGTCCTAGATTCAATTCCTAACATAATAGTATCATCTCTATCAAAACCATTTATCTTCTTCCCAAACATTGGCAAAGCTTCCTTTATGGAATTAGAAACATAGTCTGGCAATAATTTGTTTAAATCAGTAAAAGTATATTTACCTTTAATACAAGGTTCGTAATTAAATTTATTACTAATAATACCTTCTTTAAAATCTTTATATAACTGCACTGGTATATTACCATTACCTAATTTGTAAGCTTTTTGTTCTAAATCTCTTTGAAATTTTAATCCATCAAATATATCTTCTCCAAAGTCTTTTTTACTGACAGTTACAACAATTGCACTATTAGAGTTAAGACTCTCTCTTTTATAATTACTCATTCCATTAATTACTAATCCATCTTCTTCAGTAGAGGAATTTACTACATATCCTCCTGGACACATACAAAAAGAATATACTCCTCTACCTTTTTTTGTATTATATGTTAATTTATAACTAGCTGGTTCTAATTTTTTATAACTATCTCCATATTGACTTTTATTAATCATATCTTGAGGATGTTCTACACGTAGTCCTACTGCGAATGGCTTAGACTCCATATCTAATCCTTTTTTATATAACATCTCATATGTATCTTTCGCACTATGTCCAATTGCGAGTACTAAATCAGTACATTTTATTTCTTCTTTGTCATTAATTATTACACTCTTAACTTTATTATTAGATATTTTAATATCAGTTACTAGACTATTAAATAGAAATTCTCCACCCATATTTATTATTTTATTTCTAATATTTTTTACTACTTCTCTTAATTTATCTGTACCAATATGAGGAAGGGAATCATAAACTATTTCTTCAGGTGCGCCATTTTCTACAAATATAGAAAATACTTTTTTACCTCTAGCTTCTTTATCTTTTGTTAAAGTATTAAGTTTTCCATCAGAGAACGTTCCTGCTCCTCCTTCTCCAAAACATACATTACTATTTATATTTAATTTGTTATTTTCCCAAAACTCTTCTACGGATTTTACTCTTTCTTCAATCTTTTCTCCACGTTCTATAATTATAGGTTTATAACCATTTTCTGCAAGTACATATCCACAAAATAATCCTGCAGGTCCACTACCAATAATTACTATTTTCTTATTATTATCTTTTACTTTAGGAAAAGTATATTCACTACTTATACTTTTAAATATATCTTTAGTTTTAATTCTTTTTAAGATTACATCTTCACTTAGACATTCTACATCTAATTCATATACATATAAAATATTATTTTTATCTCTCGCATCAATTGACTTTTTTACTAATTTCATATCTTTAATGTTATTAATATTAGTTTTTAGTAATTTAGATACTTTATTTTTTAATTCAGATTCAGTCTTATCAATAGATAACTTTACTTGTCTTAATCTAATCATTATTAACACTTCTTCCTGCAAGTATTCCACTTAACCAAGCAATTGTTAGATTATATCCACCACAATCTCCTACTATATCAAGTAGTTCTCCTGTTATATATAAATTATTAACTATTTTAGACTCCATTGTATTTAAATTAATTTCTTCTAAAGATACTCCTCCACTACAAGTTTGAGCTTCATCAAAACTATTAGTATCTATAATATCTAAGTTAAAAGATATTAAATTTTCTATTAATTTATTTTGTTCTTCTCTAGTTAATTCACTAAATAATTTATCACCATCAATATTAGATTCTTTTATAATTACATTTACTAATTTATAATTAATTATTCTTTCTAATACTTTAGAAATAGATAAATTTAGCTTTTTAGTTTTATTTAATAACCATTCTTTATATTCATTAATTTCTATATAATCTAGAAATGGTATAAAGTTTATCTTTATAACTTCTCTTTTATTATTATCTAATCCTTCTACTACATATCCTGATAAATTAAAAGTACAAATACCACTAATACCATATTTAGTAAATTGTGCTTCCCCATATTCGCACTTTTTTAATTTATTATCTTCATATAAAGATAGTTTTACTTCACTTCTAACACCTACCCAATCTTTATATGTAAATTTAGTTTTTAATCCCATAAGATTAGGATATACTTTATTAATTTTATGATCTAATTTTTCTAGTATTTTATAACCATTACCATCACTACCTGTCTTAGGATATGATTTAGACCCAGTAGAAATAATTACTTTATCACATATTATTTCTTCATTAGAAGATTTTACTATAAATTTATTATTTTCTTTTTTGATATCTTCTACTAAAAAACTATTCTTAATAATTACTCCACTTCTTTTAACTTCTTCTACTAAAGCATTCTTTATAGTAACAGCTTGCTTAGAGAATGGATAATATAAATTATCTTTTATTTTTGGAGTTATTCCTAATTGATCAAAAAAAGTTAATACTTTATATATATTTTTAGTATTAATAAATTCTTTTATTAAGAGAGGATTATTACTATGATAATTACTTATATCTTGATTACTATTAAAGTAATTACATCTACCATTACCAGTCATTAGTAATTTTTTACCACAATCTTTATTTCTTTCTAATAAAATTACTTTATTATTTTTATTCTTACTTATAATAGAACTTACTAGACCTGACGCTCCTCCTCCAATAATAACTATTTTATCCATAATATCACCACTTTTTCTCCTAAATTATATCATATTTTATAAAAAAGAATAAACAAACGTTTATTCTAAGCTCTTCTTTTTCTTCTTTTATCAGTCTCTCTACTAAATCTACTTTCAACACATACTCTTTGTACTAAAGTTAAAGCAGCAATTAAACAAATAGTGAAACTTCCTCCATAACTCATAAATGGTAATGGTACTCCTGTCATAGGCATCATACCAAATAATCCTAATAAGTTAACCGCAATATGTAAGAATATATAAATAGCTACTCCATAACACATAGCTTTACCCCGATTATTTTTACTTTTATTACCAATATATAATACTCTGTATAATAAAAATATATATAGAAGTATTATTCCTATACCAAATAAAACTCCCATTTCTTCTATTATAATTGCGAATATAAAATCTGTATATGGTTCAGGTAAATATAAATATTTCTGTGTCGAATTACCTAATCCTACTCCAGTAAGACCCCCATTATTAATCGCAATATATCCATTACATACTTGGTTACCTGTAGAAAGTAGCTTACTACATGGATTCTTAAAATTAAACCTC
The DNA here is from genome assembly GCA_017406955.1 of Bacilli bacterium. Lineage (GTDB taxonomy): Bacteria > Bacillota_I > Bacilli_A > RF39 > UBA660 > CAJMSU01. Next base: position 66,577 of record JAFQXM010000012.1, read on the forward strand.
TCGGCTTGTCTTTCTAAAAGTAATCCCTTACCAGAGGAGAATAATACTACTCCCGCAAAGAAAGCTAATCCTACTAAACCAAATACTGTTTTAAATTTAATCAATTTAGGTATTGGAGATGCCATAAACATAGCAGCTACTATAATAATATATATAATTGTAGTTCCTAGGTCTGGTTGTAGAAATATAAGTAAAGCTATTATTCCACAAATTCCTAATGGAAACAAACTTTTCATATAACTTTTTAAACTCTTTAAATTAGTTTCATAATAAACTGCTAACCAAACAATTGTGATAACTTTCGCAAACTCACTAGGTTGAATACTAATAGGTCCCAAGTCATACCAAGATATAGCTTGGTTTTTAGTTTGTCCAATAATTAATAAACATACCAAGGATGCAATTACTATTAGTAATAATCCCCATGAAAATACTCCATATGCTTTAGTAGTAAATCTTATCATAACAAAAGATATAATCAATCCCACTATTAAAAAAGCTAATTGTTTAATAAAATAATTATATGGACTAACTGAATGTGACATATAAGCAGTAACATTAGATGATGAAAAAACCATAATTAATCCTATTACAAAAAGTAATATAGTTACTATTAATAAAGGCTTATCTAAGTTCTTAAATACTTTCTTCACTATATCACTCCATTCTAATATAATAATATCATATATTTATATATTTTTATAGGTAGTTTTAATTAACATTATTTTTATCTTTACATATTTTATAGTAGATTATGTAAAGGAGGCTATCTATTATGTATTATTATGGTGGAGGAAGTAGCTGTTGTGGTAATGGAGGATATCAAATGCCATACTACACTACTTGTGGAAACAATAATAACTATGCCATTATTTTAGTATTATTTATTTTATTAGTTATTATAGTTGGTACTCGTTTTAATGATTAATTTATGTGTATAGATATCTATACACTTTTTTTGACTATAATTTTTTAATATGCTATAATATGCTTTGATTAAGAAGTAATTTATTACTTATTGGGGTGGTAGTATGTTAAAAACTAAAGATATTTTAGATGAAAAAGATAAAAGATTAAGACAAACTAGTAAAGAAGTTAAATTTCCTCTTACTAAAAAAGACAGAGATTTAATAAATACAATGTTAGAGTACTTACGTAATTCTCAAATTGAAGAATTATCTGAGAAATATGATTTAAGACCTGGTATGGGAATGGCTGCTATACAATTAGGTGTTCCTAAAAGATATTTTGTAGTAGTTAACGAAATAGATGAAGGTGAATTTGAAGAATATGTTTTAATTAATCCTAAAATTATTAGTAATTCTATGGAAAAGATATATGTTGAAATGGGTGAAGGTTGCCTTAGTGTCAACCGTGAGGTTGAAGGAATTGTTCCGAGATTTGCTAGAGTTACAATGGAAGCTTATGATATGGAAGGTAGAAAAATTCATGTTAGAGGACGTGAAGAATTAGCTATTGCCTTCCAACATGAACTTGATCATTTAAATGGTATCATGTTTACAGATCATATCGATAAAAATAATCCATATAAAGATAAAGACCAGATGAGAGCCATCTAGTCTTTTTTATTGCATTTTTACACTTACTAATTTTGATACACCAGACTCTTGCATAGTAATACCATATAAAGTATTGGCATATTCCATAGTTTTCTTTTTATGTGTAATAATTAAAAATTGTGTTTTGTTTTTATAATGATCTAAATATGTTCCAAATTGTGAAACATTAGCTTCATCAAGAGCAGCTTCTACTTCATCAAATAAACAGAATGGAGTACTTCTAACATTAAGTATTGCGAATAATAAAGATATTGCCGTTAATGTTTTTTCTCCTCCTGATAATAATGATATAGTAGTTAGTTTCTTACCTGGAGGTGAAGCAACTATTTCTACTCCTGTAGTAAGTAAGTTATCTGGATCAGTTAGTTTTAAATCAGCACTTCCCCCACCAAATAATTCTCTAAATACATTTTTAAATTCGCTTCTTATTTCTACAAAAGTATTTTTAAACTCATCTCTCATTACAGAATCCATTTCATTCATTATTTCTAATAATGTATTTTCTGCATTTAATAGATCTTCTCTTTGATTAGTTAAGAATTCATATCTAGTATTAACTTTTTCATACTCTTCAATAGCATCTAAGTTAACCATACCTATTCTTTTAATATTAGCTCTATATCCATTTACTTTTACTCTAGCTTCTTCTGGATCTATATCTAATTTATAGTTATCTTTAGCTTTCTCAAAAGTAATTTCATATTCTTCACTTAATGTATTTAACATATTATCTATTTTTACATCTAATCTATTTATTAATATTTCTTTTTCTCTAGATATTTTCTCTAAATTACGTAATTTAGAATTTTCTAATTTTAATGAAGCAGTTTTTTCTTCTATTTTCATCTTTAATTTATCTATTTCTTTAGCTAGGTTACTAAGTTTATTAGAAACAGTTTCTTTTAAAGCATTAGCTTCATAATATTTATCTATTAATTCTTTTTCTTTTTCATCGATAGAATTATTAATTACTGAATCTAATCCTTCTAAGTCTTTAGTTATTTCATCTAAAGATTTATCTATCTTTTTTATTTCTTCATTCTTAGAATTATATTGTTCTTTATAAGAAACTTTCTTTCTAGAAGATTTAAATAATTTATCTTCTAATTCAGAAATATTATCATCTATATCTTTAACCTCATTAGATATATCTTCTTTTTCTTTATTTAATAAATTCAATCTATCTTTATAATTCTTTAATTCTTGTTTTATTAATACTACACTTTTTACTTTAGAGGTTGATCCTCCTGACATAGATCCACCTACATTAATAACATCACCATCTAAAGTAACTATTTTATATCTTCTATTTATGAGTCTTGATAATCTATTAGCACTATCAATATCATTAGATACTAAAACATTACCTAATTGATTTTTAATTATATTTTTATATGTTTTATCATAATCTACCAAGTCACTTAATACACCTATAAAGTCATTATTACCTTCTATCATATTTAAAGTAGATTCATCTATATAGCGTTCCTTAATTACTGAGATTGGGAAGAAAGTAGCTCTTCCTAGATGATTATCCTTTAAGTAATTAATTGCTTTTTTAGATGAATTTTCATCTTCAGTTACTACAAAGTTTTTAGATGCAGAAATTGCGATATTTAAAGCTTTAGCATATTTATCATCAACACTTAATAGATTACCTATAGTATTATGTATTCCATCTAAAGAGTTTTCTTTTAATATATTCCTTACTGAATATGGTAAGTCTAAGTTCTCATCTATTTCTCTTTGTAAAGAATTAATTCTATGATTAGTAGAAATAATATCTTTTTCATGATTAGAATATTCATTATTTAACATATTCTTCTTTGTTTTTAAATTATTAATTTCAGTTTTTAAATCTTCATATTCATTATCTTCATTTTTAGATTTCTTAATAATAATATCTAATTCATCTTTTAAGACAGTTAATTTAGATTCTAATTCTCCTTTAGATTCTAATTTTTCTTTTAACTCTTCTTTATTCTTATCTTCTTCATCTTTAGTTTTATTTCTTAAAGCAAGTAACTTTCTTTCTCCATTAATTTTTTCTACTTCTGCAGTTGTATTTACTAATGTTTTAGAAAGATCAATTCTTTTCTTTTCTAATTTTTCAAGTTTATTAGTATCATCTATTGTAGAGGCATCATTTTTAGAAGTAGTAGTATTTATATTTAATATTTCACTATCTACTTTATCTTTTTCTTCTCTTAATTTTTCTAACTCTATATTGTTATTTTCTATATCATATGCAAGTAAAGCTATTTCATATTTATCTAATCCTTCTTTATTTTCTAAATATATTTTAGCTTTTCTACTTTGTTCTTTTAAAGGACCCACTTGCATATCTAATTCAGTAATAATATCATTTACTCTATCTAGATTATTATGAGTTCTATCTAATTTTCTTAAAGCCTCTTCTTTACGTTTCTTATATTTTAATATACCTGATGCTTCTTCAAAGATAACTCTTCTATCACTAGGTGAATTACTAAGTATTTTAGATACTTCTCCTTGAGAAATAATATTAAAAGATTCTTTACCCATACCTGAATCTAATAATAAATTAGTTATATCTTTTAATCTACATTTTTCTCCATTCAAATAATATTCATTTTCTCCACTACGATATATTTTTCTTTTAATAGAAATATCAGTATAAGGAATATTTATATATTTATCAGTATTATCAAATATTAATTCTACAGAGGCAACATTTAGAGGATTTCTAGATTTACTTCCAGAGAAAATAACATCACTCATTGATCCTTCACCACGTAAGGATTTAACTGATTGTTCTCCTAAAACCCATCTTACCGCATCAACAACATTACTCTTACCAGAACCATTAGGTCCAACTATACAAGTAATCTTATCATCTAGATTTAACTCTAATTTATCTGCGAAAGATTTAAATCCACTTGTTATTATTTGTTTTAAGTACATATGCCTCACCTATTATTAATTATACTATAAATACCTTTATTTTCCAAACATTTTATTGCTATAAAACAAAATAAAAAGATATTTCTATCTTTTTATTTCATTATTAATTTCTTTTATTAAAGTTTTTACTCTTTTTGGACTTAATCCATAGTCATATGGTAGTCCTATGTACATTTCATATTGATTTAAGTCAGCTTCATTACCATTTTCTAGGAATACTTGATAATGAACTTTTATATCAGCATCTCCAATATTTTTAGCATATAAATAATTATATGGTAAGTTTTCACTTTCTACTACAGCTTCTTCTAACTCTTTTCTGTCGATTCCAGGAACATCTTTAGCAAATTTATAGCAATATCCTGGATCTTTACTTTCAATTACAACTTTTTTTAGTTTATTTATATCAGATTCTGGTATTCTTTTAGCAAAGAGATAACAATACTCTGGATCAAGACTTTCCATAACTACTTTTTCATGAGAATCTATATCTGCACCAATTACATTGGCAGCAAATAAATAATTATATTTTGGATCTTTACTATTAATTACTACCTTACCATGTCCTTTTATATCTGAATACTTAATACTACTAGCAAATAAATAATTATATTTTGGATCTTTACTTTTAATTATAAATTGACCTAATCTATCTCTATTAGCACCAGATACATCTTTAGCAAAAAAGTAACAATACTTAACATCTCCACTATCAATAATTGCTTGTTCGTGAGCTCCTATATCTACTCCTTCTATATCTTTAGCACAATAATAATTATATTTTGGATCTTTACTATCTATTATTACCCCAGTATGTTTATCAACATCGGCTTCTTTAAAATTTTCTATAAAATGATAATTATAAGCTGGATTTTTATTATCTAATATAACTTGTTCATGAGCTTTTATATTAGCACCCTTTATTTTTCTAGCAAATTCATATGATAAATAACTATTTTTAGTATCTAATATATTTGATTCTAAACTATCAACTACAAACTTATCTCCATATTCTTCTTGTAATCTTTCAATCATATTTATTATTTTATATTCAGTTTTCATAATAACCTCCTCTTTGTAGGAATATATTATAACACTTTATATAAAAATATCAATTACTTATCATAACTTTCATTTAATAATTCATCTAAAGTTAAAAAAGTATAACCACGAGATTTAATATAATCTATTACTGTAGATAATTCTATTTCAGTTGATGAATTAATTGGTATAGATATAATAGATGCATTTTGTAATTTATTTTTTATTTCTTTATATGGGTAATTTCCTACTTTAATAGTAGGAAGTATTGTATGTAATTTCAATTTAGAACATAACTTTATTATCTCTTCATTATCATAATCTGCATAACAGTATTTAGCATTCTTTCCAGTAACATTATTTAAATAATTAATGGCAGATGAAAAGTATATTTCTTTATAAGAATTATCATAATTTAATATTTCAAGTTCCGAATTAATAAAAGTATTTACTAAATCTAAATTATTCTCTAAAAATAATCCATCTATAAAGATAGTTGACTTAATATTTTTATTTACTAATATATTATTAATGTTTTTAATATTATCTATATTAGTATTATTTTCTATTTTGAAAACTAAAGATACAGACTTCTTTTCATTATTACCTACTGTTATATACTTATTATAAATATTATCTATAGATATGGTAGGTTTAGTTTCTTTAAAGACTGTTAATGCTTCATTATAATTACCATATTTTTTCATTTTTTTATAACTTTTATTATAATCAATTTCTTTTCCTGTAAGACCTGGTATAATAGTATTCTTACTTACTTTAGCATTCATTGCTTTTTTTATGTATTTACTATTAGATTTTTTTATTTCTTTCATAATTGGATCAGTTTCTCTTATAATATCAATTGTTTTATTTGTGTAATAAAAGCTAAAGATAGTTAAGCATACTACAAAAACTATTTTATAGATATTATTTTTCATTAAATCACCTAATAGATTATATGAAAAAGAAGTTCTATTTAAGAACTTCTTTATTATTTTTTATCCTTTTTATTTTTAGGTTTAGGTAAAGCATCTTTTCTTGAAAAGTTTTGACGTCCACGTTTATCAGGACCTAGAGCTTTAACAATTATTTCGTCTCCTTCTTGTACAATATCTGTAACTTTATTAACTCTTTCATGAGCAAGTTGAGATATATGAACTAAACCTTCACATCCTGGCCATATTTCTACAAAGCAACCAAAGTCTTCTACTTTAACTACTTTAGCATCATAAATTTTACCTACTTCTACTTCTTTAATAACATCTTCAATCATAGCTTTAGTTTTTTCAATTACATCTTTATCTGTATGGTAGATAATTACTCTTCCATCTTCTTCTAAATCAACTTTAACAGCATTTACATTAGTAACTTCTGTAACATTAGAAGCTTCACAGATAATCTTAGTAATCATTTCTCCACCACGACCAATAACTTCTTTAATCTTGTTAGGATCAATTTTAAATGTTTCCATCTTAGGAGCATATTTAGATACTTCGCCTCTTGGTTCTTTAATTTGTTTTTTAATCTTATCTAGTATTTGAAGTCTAGCTTTTTTAGCTTGCGCTAAAGCTTCTTTTAATATATCTTTTGTAATACCACTAATCTTAATATCCATTTGAAGTGCTGTAATACCATCTTTAGTACCAGCAACTTTAAAGTCCATATCACCTAAGTGATCTTCCATACCTTGGATATCAGTTAAAATAGTATAATCATCTTCATGAGTAATTAATCCCATAGCGATTCCCGCAACTGGAGCCTTAATTGGAACTCCTGCAGCCATTAGTGACATACATCCAGCACATATACTTGCTTGTGATGATGATCCATTTGATTCTAATATTTCAGAAACAATTCTAATTGTATATGGGAATTCTTCTTCACTAGGAATAACTTGTAATAAAGCTTTTTCTCCTAAAGCACCATGTCCAACTTCTCTTCTTCCAGGAGCACCATATCTTCCAGTTTCACCTACTGAAAATTGTGGGAAGTTATAATGTAACATAAATCTCTTTTGATCTTCTAATCCCAATCCATCTAAAATTTGATGTTCTCCTAGGGCACCTAGAGTAGTTACTGATAAACTTTGAGTTTCTCCACGTGTAAATAGTGCAGAGCCATGAGTTCTAGGTAACATATCAATATCAGTAGATAATTTTCTTATCTCATCCATCTTACGTCCATCAGCACGTTTCTTTTCCTTAACTACAATACTTCTAAATAATTTATATTCTATATCAGATAAAACCATATTTACTTTAGCAAGTAATTCTTTTAATTCTATATCTTTTAGTTCATCTTCATTTTCTTCTGTATAAAGATCTATTATTTCTTCTTTCACTTCATCAATAGCAGCATATTTTTTAAGTTTATCTTTTATACGTAGAGCTTTATCCATTTTTTTAGTAGCAAGTTTTTCTATACGTTCTATCATTTCAGTATCAGGTACTAATGTTTCATATTCCATCTTTTCTTCCCCAATATCTTTAATAATTTTTTCTTCAAATTTAATTAATTCTTTAATTGCTTTATGACCTTCCATTAATGCTTCTAACATAACATCTTCAGGAACTTCTTTAGCACTAGATTCAACCATATTAATAGCATCTTTAGTACCAGCAACAGTTAACTCTAATTCACTTTCTTCTAACTCTTCTGGTGTTGGATTAATTACAAACTTACCATTTACACGTCCAACTTTAACTCCTGCGATTGGTCCATTAAATGGAATCTTTGAAATTGATGTTGCAAGTGAAGATGCAAACATTGCAGTTAACTCAGGTGAACAATCTTGATCAACTGATAATACTGTTGATATTATTTGAACTTCATTTTTAAATCCTTCTGGGAATAATGGTCTCATAGGACGATCAATCATTCTAGCAGCTAATGTTGCAGCTTCACTAGGACGTCCTTCTCTTTTAATAAATCCACCAGGTATTTTTCCTACTGAGTATAATTTTTCTTGATAGTTTACTGTTAATGGAAAGAAATCACTTAATAAGTTAACATTTTTAGATACTACTGCCGCAGTTAATACAACTGTATCATTATATCTAACAAGTACTGCCCCATCAGCTTGTTTAGCCATCTCTCCTGTTTCTACTACTATTTTTCTTCCATGAAACTTTAATTCATATTTTTTCTTTTTCATACTTCTACCTCTTTTATATAATATTTGTCTACTTTATTCAAAAAAATAGACACTGAAAAAACGTGTCTACTTTCTTAATCCTAATTTTTTAATTACTTCACGATAACTTTGAATGTCTTTTTTAGCCAAATATTTTAATAAATTCTTACGTTGTCCAACTTTCTTTAAAAGACCTCTACGTGAATGAAAATCATGAATGTGTACTTTTAAATGTTCAGTTAAGTCATTAATCTCTTTTGTTAAAATAGCAATTTGTACTTCAGCTGAACCAGTATCATTCTTACTCTTAGCAAAGTCTTTAATTATCTTTGCTTTTTCATCTTTACTTAATGCCATAATAAAACTTCCTTTCTAATAAATTCACCAATACTAAGTAAAAAGTCGGAAAATCTTTAAACCTGGAATTGGTACAGCACATATAATATACTAAATTTTTATGAATTTGTAAAGTACTTTATTAATAAATATATTTATTTATTATTATATTCTTTACATTTTTCTTCTAATAAAGGAAAATTACAACATCTAGTTTTTATATTTTTTGATAGTTTATTATTTTTATATAAATTATATAATAATCTTGACTTTGTATAGATATCTTTCTTATTTGATGTTAACCATCTCAATTGATTATTCATTAACGCTATTCTCTGTATTTCTTTTTTATTACTTGTTTTTTTATTTAAATCAAATTCCTCATAATTATTACTTTTTACTGGTATCATATTATTAAAATTAATTACACCATATTTACCTTTGTTAATTTTTATTAAATCAATTGTATTTCTTAATTGTTTATGTTTCTTTTTTGGACTAGACAATGGGGCAAAATACTCAAACTTATCTATTTTGAATAATACACCAATGAAAGGTCTTAAATCTTTAGTTCCAGCATTATATGACACTTTATTATCATATTTTCTTAAAAAATCACAATATTTGTAATTAACTTTTACTATTTTAAAATTTTTATACATTTATAATCCTCCTGTTATTAAAATAATTAAACATAAGTTACGCATTTATTTTATCATACATATGTTCTTGTGTCAATTATATATACAAATATATAATTGACAGCTATACAAAAAAAGATTAGAGTCTGCTCTCTAATCTACTTTTTTAGCTGCCACTTATAGAGCTGGCTTCACTCACTTTTTTAGCTGCCACTTATAGAGCTGGCTTCACTCACTTTTTTAGCTGCCACTTAAGGCTGGCTTCACCTGCTTTTTTATCGCTACCATGTGTAGCATTAATATTATACGCATTATTAGATAAAAATTGCATATAAGTGATCATATATTATCATATATGTTCAAAAATGTCAATTATAGTTAACATTAAAATTCTTCCATGTCTTTAACATATCTTTATCTTTTTCATATATTCCAAGTATTTTATCTTTATATTTAAATATTACTTTATCTCTTATATTAAATTCATTTTTTATTTTTACTCCATTAGATATTTTTTTATATAAATCATTTTCTATTTCTATTACTGGATAATCTAGAGCTTCATCTATAGAATATAATTTATATTTGCCATTTTTTATATCATCTAAAGTATATGCTTCTTCTATTGTAAACTTACCTTGTTTAGTTCTAGTAAGTTTAGTCATAGTAGCATATGTATTTAGACTTTTTCCAATATCATTAATTAAACTTCTTATATAACAACCTTTAGAGACTAATGCTTTAAACATAAATTCGCATCTATCTGTACTTAGAAGTTCTATTTTTTTTATAGTTACTTTTTTCTTAGGAAGTTCTACTTCTTCATTATTTCTAGCATATTCATATAATTTTTTACCATTAACTTTTACTGCAGAATATATTGGTACTTCCTGCATATAAGTTTTTTTATAACTAGAAATAGTTTTTTCGATATTTAAATTGTCATATACCAGCTTATTATCTATTACCTTACCTTCTATATCATAAGTATCAGTCTTTATACCTAGTAATACTCCTGCGATATACTCTTTATATTCTGATGTTAATAATTCTCCTATTTTAGTAGCATTACCAATAGTAATAACTAATACTCCTTCTGCTAAAGGATCAAGTGTCCCAGTATGACCAACTTTCTTCGTTTTAAATATTTTACATATTTCATTAACCACATCACGAGATGTCATACCTTTTTCTTTATTAACAACTAACACTCCATCTAATTTATTAGACATATTTTCTCCTATAATCTTTCTACTTTCTCTTCTTCTTCATTAGAAAATAGTTTGTCATCTGATAAATCAATTATAGTATCTACAGAATGTAATCTATTTTCAATACTAGTATTATATAAATCAATAATCTCATTAGTATTCATATTTTTTACGTTAATTCCCTCTTTTTGTAGATGAATTTTAATTATTTTTTCCATTTCATTAGGTTTTACTGTATTTTTTAATTTATATTGAAGATTTTTTTTCTTTTTTATATCTTCTTCTGTTTTAATACCTCTACTAAACCCATGATAATCATTATTTATAATTGCTTGTTTGATAGCATTTTTTAGTTGATTTGGATTAGTTTTTTCATACTTTTCCAAAGTTGCTTCTGAAGCTTCATTTAAAACACTAGTTTTAAACTCATACTCTGCACCACCTAAAATACGTTCATATACATATAAATCATAATCTTCTGTAGTATGAGAAGCTTTAGTAACTATTTCTTTTACCAAATTACTAGTTAAATATTTTGTAACATTATCTCTATCACCATTATCTCTAGAAAAGCATTTATTGTTACCAGTATTAATATATATGTTTAGACGATTTATTGCATCATATAAACCATACTTATTTAATAAAGTATTTAAAGCATTATCCAATACATCCCTTGGATCTATATTATTGTTGTCCATAAAAATCCTCCTCATCCATAATAATAGTGTCTGTTAACATTTCTTTAGCCATTTCTAATTGTTCTTTTAAATTTAAGGTGTTTTCTAAATCATCTAATTCTTCTTCAAGATGTTTTACAACTACTTCTTTATTTTCATTTTCCATATAATCACCTCTACTATTATAATTATAACATAATAAAAGTAATAGATACTAAATTTTATCTATTACTTTACACTTAAAATAATGATAGTTGATTAGATTCTGGTAAGTCTTTTAAAATTTCCATCTCTTTCATTCTATCTATTAGTGTTTGCGATATTTTTGATCTATGTTGTATATCTTCAATACTGATAAATGGTTTCTTTTTACGTTCTCTAACTATATTATGAGCAACTGTATCACCTAGTCCATCTATTGAATTAAATGGTGGATATATTTCATTATCATTTTTAACTACCCAGTCGCATGCTTCACTATTATATAAATCTATATTTAAGAATTTAATTCCGCGAGCTGTTGCTTCTAAGGCTATTTTCAAACTTTCTAATTGATTGTTTTCTTTATTAGAAGCTTCATATCCTTTTTCTTCTATTTCTTCTATATTTTTCTTAATAGCATCATATCCTTTAATCATAGAATTAATCTCTACATCTACTGCTTTAGATGAATACCAAGAACTATAGAAATATACTGGCATATGGACTTTATACCAAGCTATTCTAAAAGCAGATATAACGTATGCCGCAGCATGGGCTTTAGGGAACATGTATTTAATCTTTTGACAAGATTTTATAAACCATTTAGGTATATTTCCTTCTTCCATAATCTTAACATATTTTTTCCATGTATCTTTATCTACAGATGCTTTTCCTTTACGAACAAACTCCATTATTTGGAATGCCTCTATTGGTTTAATTCCATTATACATAAGATTAACCATAATATCATCACGACAGCCAATAGTTTCTTTAAATGGAACAACATTTTTTTCTATTAACTCTTGAGCATTACCTAACCATACATCAGTACCATGAGAAAGTCCTGAAATTTTAACAAGTTCTCCAAATGTAGTTGGTTTAGTATCTTCTACTAATTTGATTGTAAAAGGTGTACCAAACTCTGGGATACCTAAAGTACCTGTATTACACATTATTTGTTTAGTAGTAACACCTAATGCTTTAGTAGATGTAAATAAAGACATAGTCTCCTTATCATCCATTGGTACTTTTAAAACATCAGTATTAGATTGTTTAGAAATTAATCTTAATTGTGTTGGATCAGAATGACCTAGAATATCTAATTTTAATAAACACTGATCAATTGAGTGATAATCAAAGTGTGTTGTTCTCCACTCTGCCTTTATATCATCTGCAGGGTATTGGAACGGTGTAAAGTCTGATACTTCCATATAATCTGGAATAACTACTATTCCTCCAGGATGTTGTCCTGTTGTTCTTTTTACACCTGTACAACCTAAAGCTAATCTTTCAATTTCTGCATTACGCATATCAGTAATTTCTTTTTCTTCTAAATAACCTTTTACAAATCCAAAAGCTGTTTTATCAGCAACTGTACCAATAGTTCCAGCTCTATATACATTATCTTCACCAAATAATACTTTTGTATAAGCATGCGCACTAGCTTGATTTAAATCTGAGAAATTTAAATCTATATCTGGCACTTTATCAGCATTAAATCCTAAGAAAGTTGCGAAAGGCATATCTTGTCCATCTTTTAACATATCCTTCTTACAATTAGGACATTTCTTATCTGGTAGATCAAATCCTGATGAATAAGTAGCACCTAATGACTCACCTTTATTATCATCAAAGATACTTGTTTTACAATGTTCACATCTATAATGTGCAGGAAGTGGATTGACTTCTGTAATACCCATCATAGTCGCAACAAAACTAGATCCAACTGAACCACGAGATCCAACTAAATAACCTTCATCATTAGAGTGTTTAACTAATCGTTGTGAAATTAAATATATCGGGTCAAATCCTCCACCAATAATACCCCCTAAAGATTTTTTAACTCTATTTTTTAATTTTCTATCAGTTAATTCTTCTTCTGTATTTTCTAAAATATAATCTTCTACAAACTTAATAACTTTATCTTTACCTGAAGTAATTAAATCATGTAACTCTTCATGAGATCTTTTATCTTTTTCCTCTTTGGATAATTTTTTCTTGTCTAATCTCTCAATAATTATTTTATATAAGATATCTCCATAGAGTTCTGTAGCAATTCGCTCTTCAATCATATATGGTAAAGTCTCTCCATACCAATCTTTAGCTTTTGTATATACAAGATCTGTTACAACTACTGGACAATCTAAATACTTGCCATCTTCTCCTTTTACACGTGGTGAAAAAGGTATTCCTTTAGTATCTATAATTACTTCTACTATCTCACATAAATTAGACAACTTATTAGTATTAGTAACTACTATTTCATACGCTTTATCTTTACCTAAGAAACTAAAATCTTTTAACATTTCTGTAGTAGTTCTAAAATGATTAGATGGTATTTCTTTAATATTTTTTCTATTTAATGGATGTCTTCCTCCTCCAGGTACTTTTTGATTAACAATTATTTCTCTATAAATCTTATCATCTCTAGTGATATGATGAACGTCCCCTGTAGCAACAATTATCTTACCTGCTTCTTCTGTAACTCTAACTATTTTTTCTAAGTGAGAAGCAAGTTCTACTTCTGTTGCGAAATCTCCTGTTTGAATTAAATGATTATAACATTCTAATGGTTGAACTTCTACATAATCATAAAATCTAATAATATTAGATAATTCATCATCACTTTTAGATTTAGCTAATCTAAAAACTTCACTTTCATAGCATCCACTACCTATAAGTAATCCTTCTCTGTATTTTTCTATTTCACTACGCAATATTCTAGGTGTTTTATATAAATATTTAGTATTAGCCAGTGATACTATCTTAAATAAATTCTTTAGACCAATTTTATTTTTAACTAATAAATTAACATGATAAGCCGCACCATATTTATGTATTTCATCTTTACTAACTAATTTATCTAACTCATCCATAGTTTCTATATTTCTATTAGATAGTTTCTTTAACATTTTATGAAATACTAAAGCAGTTCCTTCTGCATCATAATCTCCTCTATGATGTGCAGACTCATCCCAAGGAACATCATATCTTTTAACAAGTGCAGATAAAGAATGTCTTGCATAATTATTATCCATAGTACGAGATAATTCTAATGTATCAATAACCGTATTTTTAAATTCTCCTAAATTATATTTTTGATAAGCCATTTCTAAGAATGAAACATCAAACTTAGCATTATGAGCAACCATAGGAAGATCCCCAAACCAATTTATAAACTTCTTAACCGCCTCTTCTTCATTAGGTTTATCTTTTAACATATCATCTGTAATATTAGTTAAATCTATAATTTTTTGAGGTAATTTTCTACCTGGATTAATTAATTCATCATATCTATCTATTATTTCACCATTACATATTTTAACAGCCCCTATTTCAATAATAGAATCTGCCCCTCCAGCATTAAAACCAGTAGTTTCAAAGTCAAATACTACATAAGTTTCTTCTAACATATTTTTATTACTTGGTCTAACTACTATATTAACAGTATCATCTATTAAAGTAAGTTCTGTTCCATAAATAGCTTTAAAAGGTTCTTCTCCCTCAGTTAAATTTTTATTATAATTAGTAACATAATTAAATATATGTGGAAAAGCTTGTACTCCATTATGATCAGTAATAGCAATTGCTTTATGTCCTAAATCTATTGCATGTTTAACTACTTCTACATCACCACATATACCATCCATTTGACTCATTTTAGTATGGGTATGTAATTCTACTCTTTTAACTTTTTCATTATCAGTAATAGTTTCTTCTTCTTTTTCAACTTCTACTATATCCCTAGCATTTAATACTAATTCATGAGAAAAATTATCATTCTTAGTATATCCTCTTATCCTATACCATTTACCTTTCTTTAGCTCTTTAGATAATCTCTTATACTCATCTTTATCTCTAACAAATACTTTACAATAAATACTATCTGAATAATCTGTAATCTTTAAAGTAATTATTTTAAAATCACTCTTATTAGACTCAAATAAGTCAATCGCAAAAACATAACCCTCTACAGTAACACTATTATCTTCTCCTATTAAAGTTTTTATTTTTATAGGTTCATCTTTTATAGTTCGACCTAGAATACTATCAGTACTTTTAGTTATTTTCTTTTCTGTCTTAACTTTTTTCTTAACACTCTTTACTTCATTAACTAATTCCTCTTCTATATCATTTAATATACTTTTCTCTTCTTTAACTACTATATCTATATTAAATTTATATCCTAAGGATTTATATATATTATTAAATTTATCTAAACAACTTTCAAATTTTTCTTTTTCTACTTCATTAGTTACTTCTAATTTTAAAAATCCATCTTCTATTTTTAAACTATTTTCAAATATACCTAATATTTTTAATTCTTTTTTTAATTTTTTTAAAACATACTTATAATAACTATAGTAAGTATTGATATCAACATTTTCTACATCAAATACAAAAGTAATAGATGAGATATTCCCATCTAAATTAGTCTTTTTACTTTCTAATTCTTCTATTACATCTATAGGTAGAGGATTATCTATTTTAATAAATATATTCCAACTATTATTTTTTGAATTAACTTTAATTTTAGTAAGGATAGCACTAGAAAAATAATGATAACTATCTTTATCTAAATTAATTTTATCTAATAATAATTTTAATTTATCATTCATTCTAATCCCCCCATCTGTGGTATTAAATAACTTCTAAGTTATTATTTTTTATAATATGCTTATTATTTCTAATACAAAAATCAATAAATTCTAATAAATCAACCTTACTTAACTGTTTTTCATATGTATATTCATCAATATCAAAAGCAATTTTATCTCGCATCATATATTCAAGCATTTCCTTTTTACTAGCGCCTAAATACATTAACCAATATGGATATATTTGTCTTTTAATATAATCAAGTGCCGAACTACCAGTAAGGTAACAACTTCTATTATGAAGTCTAGTAGAAAATTCATTAAGTACAGCAAGCTCTACTATAGCTTTTACTATATTTCTATATTCTTTAGGAATCTTTCTAGTTTCCCTTCTTACTATTTGATATACTAAATCAACAATTATTTTATTAGTATCAGTATTATCTATTTTTCTTCCAAAGACTATTACATCTTCTTTTTGATTTTTAATAACAGTAGTGTCAACTACATTCAATAAATCATATACTACTAAAACTTTATAATCACCTATACTAAATCTTAATATATCCTTAAGTTCTTTTTTTATTACTTTCTTATTATTATCCCATATTCTTAATATATCATTTCTATACTTTTCAGTATTTTTTTTAATCTTTTCATAATCTTTTGTTTCCATAACAATATTATATATAATATCATCATTAGGAATAAAGTTTTTATAATCTTGTAATATAAGATCTTTATCTCTATAAGTATTATTATACTCAATCTTATAGTTAACCCATAATTTTTGTTTTAACTTATGTATTTTTTCAGAAACAGAAGCTTGAAATAATAAATTCCATATTAAAACATAATCATTAACTAAAAACTTTAAATTCATAAGTACTACACCCACACCTTCAATATAATCATATCATAAAATTAAACTCTTTTAAATAACAAATAAAAAAGCACTAATCAAGTGCTTACATGAAATTCTTATATACAAAATATATACTAATTCCTAATATTGCGATAATTATTATTGTTAGTAAAATTTTTACAAATATAGGAACCTTCTTTTCCGCAAATTCACCATCAAGTTCAAAATCCTTATCAAATAAATCCATACTTCTTGTATAAAAATCATCATCAGCATTCTTCATTATACCTTTTTTATCATCATTTTTTGTATCTTCTTTTATTTCCTTTACTTTATCTAACTGATCTTTATCCAAAATATCTTTAGATAATTCTAATTTCTTTTCCTCTTCAACTTTTTCTTCTTCCACTGGCTTTTCTACTTCATCAGCAGATGAAGTTGCCATCAAATCACCAAGTAAATCCATACTAGTTTTTTTATCTATTTCTCCAGCTAATGTTTTTGATGTAATAGTATTAATTAATTCCTTTAATTCCTCTTCATCAGGACGAGTTCTTTCAATCTTTTCTTTACGATATTTTTCTAATTCTTCCTTATTTAATCCCGCTAAAATATTATAATTAGTATTTTTTAATTTTCTTTTTTCTTCTAATTCATCTTTTTCTATTCTATTTTCTCTTGCTTCTTTTAAAACACTATTTATATCATAAACTCTATTTTCTCTATCTTGATATAAATAATTAAACTCATCTAACTCTTTTTTTAATTTAGGTGCTTGTAGCATGTCATCATATTCTTTCATTTGATGATAACCTTGTCTAGTTTGAACATTCTTTTTAGCATAATCAATGTCAAATACATTAGAATTATTTACATCATCAAGACTAGTATATCTTTTATTATTACCAATATTATTATATAAGTCTTGATTCTTATCAGATCTAGAATATGTATCAATATTATCATTATTGTAGTAACGATCCATTCTACTTCTCATACTACTCACCTTCTTATTATAATTTTAACATAATATCTATAAAAATAAAATATAAAGATTTATTTCTTTACGTAAATAATTTTTTTATGTATAATAAAATTAGTAAAGGAGATTTTAAAATGAAAGTAAACGTTAATAAAGATGCTTGTATTGGATGTGGAGCTTGCGTTTCTATTTGTGAAGATGTATTTGAATTTGATGATGAAGGTATGTCAAAAGTTATTAAAGAAGAAGTTCCAAGTGATTTAGAAAGTGATGTTAAAGAAGCAGTAGAATCATGTCCAACAGCAGCAATTGAAGAAAAATAAAAAACAAATGTCAATCATTTGTTTTTTTTATACCATAAACTCTTGCCACTTCTTTAGTAGTTAATTTTCTGTATCTTCCTGAAGCTAAATTACCTAATTCAAAGAAAGCTACTTTTTCTCTTTTTAATTTTAATACTTCATATGAAACTTCATTAAACATTTTCTTAACTTGATGATTTTTACCTTCTGTGATTATAATTTCTACTATGCAAGTATTTGAATCTTTATTAACTTTTTTTAATTTAACTCGTACAGGTTTTACCTTTATTCCATCAATAACTACTCCACTCTTTAATTTATTAATAGCATCACCTGTAATTATACCTTTTAATTTCGTAATATATAATTTTTCTACTTTATTTTTGGGACTCATTAATATATTAGAAAACTCTCCATCATTAGTTAAAAGTAATACTCCTGTTGTATCATAATCAAGTCTACCTACTGGATATATTCTAGCGTTAGTATCAATTAAATCAACTACTGTTTTTCTATTTTTATCATCACTTGTACTAGTTATAACACCTCGTGGTTTATTTAATAAATAATACTCTTTTGTCTCTTTAGAAATAATTATATTATTAACCATTACTTCGTCACTAGAAGAAACTTTAGTACCTAACTCAGTTATAACATTACCATTTACTTTAACTTTTCCACTTATAATCAACTCTTCTGCTTTTCTACGAGAACATACTCCAGAAGAAGCAATAACTTTTTGTAAACGCTCCATAATATCACTCATTTCTTCATAATTATATCATTTATTTTTAAATTAATAAATTGTTTTTGTAACTAAATGATAAACTCTTCATATTATAAAGCAAAGGGGGAATTATTGATGTACTCTCACAATTATAATATACCAAGTAATAATACCTATAGATCTAATGAAACTATAACTTATCAAATACCAAATCAAAATTATCCATATAATCAAACTGAAGAAGATAGATTTTTCTTGGCACCATTTCTAGTAGGAGGTCTTGCGGGTACTGCCTTGGGTTATGGAATAGCTAATAATAATCAAATGAATGGTGGATGTTGTCAAGGTTATTATCAACCAATTTATCAACCAATATATTCATATCCATATCCAGTAAGTACAAGTAATAATTATTACTATTAAAAGTCATATGACTTTTTTTATTTTACAGGTAATTTTATCAATACACTAGTACCCTTACCATATTTAGATTTATAATTAATACTACCATTATGTAATTTTATTATTTCTTTAGAAAGTCCTACTCCTAGTCCAGTACCATTTTGTTTAGTAGTAAAAAATATTTCAGAAATTCTAGATAGAGTTTCTTTTGTCATACCAATACCAGTATCCTTAATATTTATATTTAAATAATTATTATTAACACCAACATCTACTTCAAGTAACATATCTTCATCTTTTTTCTTAGCTTCAATCGAATTTTTTAATATATTAATTAAAACTTGTTTCATCTTTAAATAATCAATATCTAAATATATTTCATCATCAATATTATTAAATTTAGTTTTGATATTAGTACTTTTCACGAGAGGTTTAATAGTTTCATATATTTCTTCTAATAATAAAGATATTTCAACAACATCTTTATCTAAAGTTAATTTACCATAATCAGAAAATTCATTAATAATCATAACAGTCCTATCTATTTCACCTCTAATAATATCTAAATAATTCCGAATATTTTCTTTATCATTATAATCCATCATATTTAAATATCCTTTACAAACAGTTAAAGGGTTTTTAATTTCATGAGTTAATTTAAATAAAGCAATTTTTAAATCTTTTTCTTTTTCTATTTTACTATAAAAATTTTTATATACTAATAATAAAATAAATAACAAAATAACTATCACAATAATCGACATAATATCACCTAAATTAATATTACATATATAATATGTCGTATTTTGTCGAAAAATGTAAAAAAATAATGATTTTACTCATTATTTTAACTGATCAATATATTTTTTTAATTGTTTAGAATCAGGACCTAATATAATTTTTAATTGATTATCTATCTCCACAATACCTTTAGCTCCTAGTTTTTGAATACCTTCTTTATTAGCTTTAGAAACATCTTTTAAAGTAGCTTTAAACCTTGATAAATTAATTTCAGTATCAATAATATTATCTTTTCCACCAAGTAACTCAACTAATTTATTAAAATCAATTTTAGCTTCTTTCTTATTAGCTTTTAAGATTGCAAGTAAAACAATTACTAACACTATTATAATTATTAAATATTCCATATTTATCACCATAATAATTATACTATAAATTATAAAAAAAAGAAAGATTATAATCTTTCAATTTCATTTTCTGTTGTTTTTTCCTCATCATTATCTTTATTTTCTACTGTATTATTAACTTCCTTAACGGCATTAAGTAAATTTTCTTGAAATTCTTTTCCTTCTTCATCCTCATATCCAATAAAAGAAACTTCTGCTATCTGATCTTTGTTAAAGACATATACCTCGTCAGAAGAAATTACTCCTTCAGGGTATAAACAACCACAATAGTCATAAACTTCATCAGGTGACTCATCAGATATAGTATAAAACCCTGTAACCATTAATTTTTTTTCTCCACCTTCTAGTAACACTACTGAACCAATTGGTAAAAGTTTCGTATTCATTTTAGTATCCCTCTTTCTATTCTAATTCTTCATCAAAATCATCTTGATAATCATCTTCTATTCTTATTTCTTCATCTTCATCTAACGATAAATTATTACTGTCATCATTAACTTTAATAGTGTCACCATCTACAGATAAATGATCTTCTTTTTTAGATCCTGCACTATACTTCTCTTCTGAATAATTATCTTCACCATTACTATCATCACTATAAGAATAATCAACATCATCAGAATCATTTTCATCATATTCTTCAGTATTATAATTATCTTTATTTTTATTTTTGATATATCTTACTCCTGCAAAACCTGCAGCTCCTGCGGCACCTACTCCTAAAATAGCTGGAACAACATTAGTTTTACGTTTAGGACTTGATGTATCATCACCAGAGTCTCCTTCACCTATTGTTATTGCTTCTTCATCTTCTGTAGTTAAATCAGTACCTGATTCTGTATCTGACTCTCCAGTTCCAGTTGCTGGACTTTGGTATGAGTTTCCTTCAGTATTACTAGATTCTTCACCTGAACTTTCAGTACTTCCAGTATCAGAAGATGTATCATTACTAGCATATTCATCATTACTAGATTGTTCGTTTGAAGCTTGTTGTTGTGCCTCAGCATTCTTTTGATTTATTTCATCTTTTAGTTCATTTATTTCTGCATCTTTGCTTTTAATAGCCTCATCCTTAGCTGCAATCTGTTTGTCTTTAGCTTCAGATTGTGATTTTTGATTTTGTATTTCTTTATCTTTTTCTTCAATCTCTTTATCTTGATCTGATATAGTTGATTTTTGTTCACTATCTCGTTTTACTAACGTTTCATAACTTTCTTTTGGGATAACTGAACTATATACTAAATATTTTACATCGCGTTTAACTTTTTTAGCCCCAGTCTTTCCTGCCATTCCAAGAATAATTTCTCTTTGATAATAGCTATATCCTAATTTTGCTAATTTTTTTCTAATTTCCTTTGCTGTTTTACCATATTTATTCTTCTTTACTTTAGCTGCTATTTTCTTATATCTATCAGAATTTTCAAATCCATTTTTAGCATCTTCTAATAAATAATATAACAATTTTATTCTTCTATTTAGTCTTTGTAAAGAATCTGCATAATCTTTAATATCATTATTTCTAATATCACTATATCTATTAGCTTTTAATACATTATTCATTTGTAGATATTCATCTTTAGTAACTCTAGAATTATACAGAGTTTTTAATTCATTAATTGAATGTTGTACTTTATCATACTTAATAATTGTTTGTCCCATATCAACACCTACCCTGTCTCTGCTATCCTCTGATTTGTTCTAGTTATTTCATTAGTTACTTTCTTGTATTCAGATTTTGAATAAGATTTACCTGCATCTTTTCTAGATTTAAAAGAAGCCTCCATCTCTTTCAATACTTTTAATCTTTTCTTTAATGTTTCTCGTTTTATTTTCTTCTTTATTTTTTTTCTATATTGCATTAAATGGCCCAAATTATGATAAAGTTTTACTACTGGCTTAGTTGTTATACCTTTACCATCAACTAATACACTACTACTATTTAATCCATAATTTTTTTGTTCGTCATTTATTACTTTTAAAACTCTATTATAATATTTTTTTAACCTATCATCAGTATCTTTTATTTTAAGATATATATCGTTATTAGATTTAACTATAGCTCTTTTAGCTTTTCCTTTAGCTTCGTTAACACCAGAAAAATCTACAACATCTTCTACTTTAGATTTATATGTCCACTCCATTATAATATCTCCTTTCTACATGCAAAATATTGTAAATAAAAGAATTTTTCTTCTATTTACAATATATTGCATATCGCAATATATATTAGCTATTTTCAACATGATAAAATGTATCAAGTGCAAGTCCAAGATTTTTTTGTGTTACATTAAATTCAGCAATATATTTTGGAAAACTATTACTTGAAAATTTATTCCAATCAGCCATAAAACTACTTGAACTTTCAGAATTCCAAACATTATCATTATTTACATTTGCCTTAATTAAATCATCTGCTGCATTTAATGTGTTTTGTAATTTAGTTTTTAAACTATCTATTTCAGCCATTGTTTGTTTTGCTTTACCAAAATCAAATGTTGCGCCTGTAGCCATGAAATCACTCCTTTTATATCTATATTAATTAATACTTCCTAGTATTTGATTTTCAGCTTGTTTATAATCATCTCTTTGATCAAGTATTGAATTTTTAAATCTTTCCATATATCTAGTTCCATCTTCTAAATGTGGTTGAATTCTAGCAAATTTTTCTTTAAAAGCTTGATATGTAGCTCCTCCTGTACTATCATCATTCCAATATGTATGTAATTCTGTTACTTTCGCATCCAATTCACTAATAACTCTAGTATAATCTTGTTTTATTCTTTCAATTTCATTTGCTAATTCTTCCATCTTAGTTTTATTATAACTTGTACTATTATTATTCAATGCATTCACCTCCATTCATATTTTTAAGAATATTACTTACTAACATCCCTTCTATATTCTTATAAATTAATTATATCATATTTTATTTTATAATCAATAATTTTACATAACATAAATGTAAAACAATTCAAGTAATTGCTTGATTACTTTACATAATAATTAACAATAAGCATATATTTATATAGGTATTTATAAACACATTTACATAAATTATGAATAACTTATATTAGATAAGATAAAAAGGTGGAGATATAATGACTAATAATTGTATTACTAATTTATTAAAATTAATATGTCTACTTCAAAATAATTCTATAATTAATTCATGTAAAAAAAATTGTACTAAACCATATTTAGGCAGTATATCAAATACTTTATATAATACTAGACCTATTAATATTTATAATAAGAATGGCTCTTTATTTACAACAAATTATAATGGTAGTAATATTTCTTTATTTAGAATAAAAGAAATAAAAAATAATTGTGCAATATTGACACCATTAATAAATAATGAAGGAACACTTGAAGCAACTACTAATAATATTAATATTAATACTAATTGCATATGTGCAATTAGATGCCTAAATGATGTTTACATTAATAATTTATAGAAAGGAGGTAAAATATGAACTGTTCAGATAATAGAGATGATTGTAACTGTTTCACAGATATATTAAAAACTATTCTAATATTACAAAAGAAGAATGCATGCATAGATAATAATACAGGCTGTGATAGACCATTTTTAGGACCAAACTCAACAAATAGTATTTATAATACTAGACCTGTTACATTATATAATTGCTGTACAGGAGAACCATGGAGCTTCCCTTACACAGTAGGAGAAACAACTGGAGACACAACCATATTCAGAGTTGAATCATTAGATGATTGCTGCTGCACAATTAGATTATTATATCCTGGTACAGAAGAAGGAACTTTCCTTAATACAAATCAATTTGTAACAATTAACCTAAACTGTGTAGGAGCAATAACATGTCTATCTGATACTTTTGTTGAATTAGGATAAAATAATCCACCATTGGTGGATTTTATTTTATTATAATGTTATTTATATCTTCAATTTTTATTACATCATTATCAAGTGTAAATATATTTCTTTTAGTTCTAGTAACTATACTAGTATCATATACTTTATCATTAGTTTCTATTATTACTGGTATATTATATGAATAACCAACTCCCGTAAATATTTTATCAAGTGTATTTTTAACTGAAAATATATTATCCTTATTATTAACATAAGTTATCCTTTTATTATTATTAATATTTTTATTAATATTATTCTGATATATTTTAGGTAATTTTTTCATAAAACTTCTCTCCTTTAAATATTTTATGATTTTTAGATATAAAAATTACCTATTTTTGGTATAATATATAGCAAGGAGATAATTTATGATAAAAAAAATAAACTTGAAAATTTTAATACCTATTTGCTTACTTGCATTAATTAGTATTATTACTATATATTGTGCATCTAATTATACATCAAAAAGTCTTGGTAATCTAGCTTTAAAACAAACACTTTGGTATATAGTAGGTATAGGTTTAGTAGCACTATTAATGAAATTTAAAAATGAATATTTATATAGACATACTACATTTCTATATGTATTAGGAAATATACTATTATTAGGATTATTATTCTTTGCAGAACCAATAAATAATAGTAAGTGTTGGTATGTAATACCTGGTATTGGTAGTTTTCAACCTAGTGAATTTATGAAAATATTTATAATGTTAATGCTAGCTAAAATGATACATAATTTTAGAAGTGATTATAAAAATCCAACTATTAAAGAAGAAGGAATATTTATATTAAAAACTTTAGGTGTAGTATTAATTCCATCAATACTAACTTTTATGCAACCTGATACTGGATCAGTTATTATATATTTAATTATCTATATATCAATGATGTTTATATCTGGAATTAGATTACGTTGGTTCTTATTTGCATTTTTAATTTTATTTTCTATATTAGGTATATTATTAAGTCTATATTTTCTTCAATAAAAATTATTTATAAAATTATTTGGAACAGACCTATATTATAGGCTAGATAGAATATTTGATTGGAGAACAGGATCTGGATTACAATTAGAAAACGCTAAAGCCGCCATTGGATCTGCTGGATTATTTGGTTATGGATTTAATAAAACACCAATATACTTCCCAGAAGCATCCACTGATTTTATATTTGCAATATTTGCATCAAACTTTGGTTTTCTAGGAATAATAATATTTTTAGGTATAACAATATATTTAGATATTAATATTATAAAATTAGCTCAAAGAAAAATAACAGATACTGATAAATATATACTAATAGGTATAGTATCTATGTTATTATTTCAACAAATACAAAATATTGGTATGACTATTGGAGTATTCCCAATAACAGGAATTACTCTTCCATTTATAAGTTATGGAGGAAGTAGTTTACTCTCATATATGTTAATAGTAGGAATAATACTAAATATATCCATGGAAAAAAATAGAAGATATAAGTATAAATAGAATGAGAAAACTCATTCTATTTTTTTTCAAGTACCTCTTCATAAACTTGTTTTAACTCCGAACCTACTTTATTTAAGTTTCTTTCTTGTGCCACTTTATAAGCATTATTACCAAGTTGTGGTAATTCTTTATTAACTATTTTTCTTATTTTTTCTTCAAATTCACTTAAACTACTAGCTTTATAAACATTTACTCCTTCTTCTAACCAATCTTTAAAAACTGGTATATTTCTAATAACTGATGTTTTTTTACAGGCACAAGCTTCTATTATAGGAATACCTTCCGTTTCTTCATGAGTAGGAAATAAGAAAATATCACATCCCCACATAGCTTTTTTTATATTTTCTCTACTTACATAGCCTGCAAATATTAAGTTTGGTAATTTTGTTTTAACTGCTTTTTTTACTTTTTGTGGTGCGATCGCTAAAGAACTATGTCCAAACCAAATAAACTTATATTCTGGCATTTTTTTTGCTAGTTTTACAAAATCTATAATACCTTTTCTTTCAATATATAATCCAATACCAATAATTACTTTATCATTACTCTTTAATCCATATTTACTTCGAAATTCTTTTTTAAAACCTGCTTCGTTCTTAAAATAATCTAATTCAATACCATTAGATATAGAATATATTTTTCTTTTAATACCATATCTTGTAAGTACACGTTTTGAATATGGTGTTGGAGTAATAATTACATCTCCTAAACTATAACACTTAATTAACCATTTTTTAAAAATTGGTGATATATGTTCACTAAGAATAAAACTTTTCTTAAAATCTTCTTCCGTAGAATGTGCATGATATACTACTTTTTTACCAGCCTTTTTTGCTTTTTTAGCCAACTTATATGATTTAGGACCATAATAATTTAAATGTAAAATATCATAATCCTTACTTTTTATATCAGAAGTATATTTAACTCCAACAGCTCTAAGAGCTTTTTTTTGATGTCTAATAGCCTTCCCTAATCCACTCTTAGAAAATAATTTTTCTCCTTCAGTATAAAGCAAAACTTTCA
Organism: Bacilli bacterium; assembly: GCA_017406955.1. GTDB lineage: Bacteria > Bacillota_I > Bacilli_A > RF39 > UBA660 > CAJMSU01. The sequence goes on from JAFQXM010000012.1 coordinate 93,781, forward strand.
TTTATATCCCTCCAGTAGTTTATTTATACATAAATGCAAACAGATAAATTAACTATTACTCATTTTATCATAGTATCTATATATTGTTTAGCATTTTATTTAAATTTACTATCTATTTTTATAGTATCTTTTAATTTAATATAAGAAAACATAAACATATTTATAATAAAGATAAAAAAGATTATTATAAATATATGTGAAGTTCTCATACAGCAATAATCGTAAATACCATGTAGTATAACTGGTATAAATATACTTTTTAGTTTATTAACACTTTCTAATTTATATTTTTTACTTTTACTATAATACTTAGCCATACTTAAGTAATAACCCATAAATATCGCAAAACAAGTATGTCCAGGTATCGCAATTAATCCTCTATAAATACCTACTGATATTTGACCTTCACTAATAATATAAATTATATTTTCTACTACTGAAAAACCTAAAGCTATAAATACAGAGTAAACTATTATATCATAAAACTCATCAAACTCTTTATTATTATATCCTAATTTATATAAGAAAGACCATTTGAATAATTCTTCTAAAAAAGCTACAAATATAAACACATAAATAAATAACTCCATAGTATTAAGTTTACTTATTTCAATATTTAAAGGAATTATTCTATAAAAAATAATAAGTAATACAGAAGATAAAATACCTAATAGAAAGAACTTTAAAAGTAATAGTTTTGGTTCTCTATGTTTATCTTTTCTATATATATAACTACCTATTAATATAATAGGTAATATAGCAATAAATAATAATACTATTCTCATAACTCCTCCTATTTACATTTATAAAATATTGATACTACTTTAGAAAATTCATATAAAATAATATTACTCTTATTAATAGCAAAACTCTTACCTAATGCTTTTCCCCCTATAGTTAAACTAGATATAATACCTGTTACTATTAAAGTAGTTATTAGTATATCAAAAGAATAATCCTTTACAAGTATTGTTGTAATGGCTATACCAGAAGCTCCTGAAACTACCCCACATATATCACCTACTACATCACAACAAAAACTAGATACTTTATCTGCATTTTTCTTAAACTTTACCGCAACATTTGCACTCTTAACTTTTCTAGAACTCATAGAATGAAAAACAGACTCATCACCAGCAGTTACAGATACACCTATAATATCAAATATTATTCCTAAAAATATAAATAATAAAGTTATTATTATACTTACAATAAGAGTAGATTTTTTTATACTTATTTCCGATATAAATGATAAAAATATCGATAACATAAAAGAGATTAATAAAATAGTTCGAATCCATCTCCAATTAACTAATTCTTTTTTACCCTTTCTCCTAGTTTGTATTCTTAAATTTCTTAATTCATTATTCTTACTTTTTTCCCTTCTGTTCATATTTTTTCTCCTTAATTAAAATTATAGTATTAATTATAAATCTAAAAAACATTCTCAAAGAACCAATTATCAAAGTTCCTGTATATAAGTCATATAAAACTTGTTTTTCAGTAGAAAAATAATCTGTTTGTAATATAATTCTTTGTCTCATATTTAATAATTTTAAGATCTTTATATCATTAAATTTTAATGGTTTGCATTTTTTTCTTCCTATACCACAAACAAATAATTTACAAGCCAAATTTTTAGTAGTACAACCCTTATTAGATTGATAAACACATAATCCACAGCAACCATTTATTCTTTTACTGTTATTTAGCCATTGTGATTTGCACTGGCAATTTTTAAATTCACAAAGATCTATTCCTCTATAATACTGATCCACTTCATCACAAGCAACATCAATAATATATTCTAATCTTTTTTTTCTACTTTTTATATTAAGAGCATCTACTATTGGTTTAACATTATATTTATCATTTTCTATTTCAAATTTTGTGAATTTAAATATAAATGTTCTATAAATACGTAATAATTTATAAAATCTATTTAAGTCTTTTTTATTTTTAATATTTATAAACATAACATACTCCCTACTTTGTTATTATATCACAAAAAAAGACAAAGGTTAACTTTGTCTAATTTATTTGATTGGCAATCACTTGGTAAACTTTGGGCCTTAGGTCAAGCAGGATTTCCCTAACTTCTACATAATCGTTACCAATTATGCGGTTCCCCATTTCTAGAAGTTAATACAAATTCTGTATGGCTTGATCACCACTTAGTACCCACTGCAATCCCAAATGACGTCACTCTAGGAGATTTCCCCACCAAACTTTATTACTAATTCTTTTTTGCAAAAATAGTTTCATAACGCAATTCTTATAAAAGTCGGCCTACTAATATAAGAAAGATCATTAATCCCAATATTTTCACTCAAGACAAGCTACACTGCACATAACTTTCGCCACAATACAGGTTTAATCCTATTTCGTAATAAGTCATAGGCTTACCACAATAATAGGTCTCCACAGATAGTGGGTCCTTCTCTATATGCCATTACAGAGGGCCCATTACCTTCATCTTCAGCATCCACCCCAAACTGGGCGTATGAAGCAAACACCAAAGGTTTCACAGATATGCTCTTTAATGGTTGTTTATTCCCATCCTCGCAATAAAGTAATTGACTAGAATAGTGTGCCATCATCAATTACGCGTATAATTATAACATATTTTAAAAAAAATGTCAAGTATTTGACACTTTATTAAGCTGCTTTAAGTTTACCTACATAACTATTTATTCTCATAGACCATACTGGACTTTCTGCATATCTAGGTCCAATAGTTTCTACTGTATTTAAACCACGAGAATAAAAATTATTATATAAATTAGTTATCATACCAACTATTCCTTCATCAACTGAAGGATATGCTTGATACGCTCCACATCCTGAACCTTTTTGTCCACCAAAATTGTGACAAGTACGAGCTATATGACTACATGATCCTTGCGAACATCCAGTTTCATGTAACATAATAGCAGTTGCGATAAAAGGATCTACACCAAGCTCAATACATTTATTAGCAATTAATAATCCTTTACCTGACATTTCATTAGATAAACTACGATTCAATTTATTAGCAAGTTCATCCATAGTCATATTTTCATATACTTCTACTCTAGGTGGAACAGTAACAGATGCTGGAGCTACTTCCATATTAGCTTCCTTTAAACTATCACTATCAACCTTTTTAGCATCAGTTTTCTTTAGTGCACCATTAGTAGATGCAGCCATATTTTTTATATTTATTTCACTATAATTAGTAACTAAATTATTATCATTTATCATATAACTATTACTTTGCAACGTTAAAGCAATAGATATCATTCCTACTCCTACAACAGCAAGAACAGAACTAATGATTTTACCCTTTTTCAAATAGATTCACCTCATTTGTTCGACATTTATAATTCTATACTATTTAGAATATAATGTCAAATTTTAAGATTATAATCTACCTAATCTTAAATGTTATAGGAGCAAATCTATAAACTACTAAAAGTGATAATAATACATAAGCTATTGTTGATAAAACTCCTATAATTGAAAATATTAATGAAGACATTACAAGCTTAGTTAACGAATATGAAAATATATAAGTTAACGATAAAACTAATGTATATGTCAAACTTTTTATTTTCATATATTTATTATATGGTTGCAATAAATAATATATTACAAGATAATGAACAGAGAAAAATACACTAAGTGATAATATAAATATTGGTATAGTTATATAATTAATTATATTAGTACTACCACCAGATAAATATAATAATACTACTACTCCTATAGACATAACTATAGCAGGCATTAAATTAACCTTAATAATTGTAATTAATCTTTTTTTAAATAAATTTAAAATAACCTTAGGTTCTCTATAAAAATTAAAAGTTAACATAGAATGATCACAATTATAAAACATAGCCTGTGTAAGTATTGAACCTCTATTTATAAAATACATTATTATTACAGCCCAAGATAATCTATTTAATATAGCATAATTAATACCTTTAGCAATCTTTTCATTACCCTTTATAAAAAATATAGATCCTATAATAACTACAAATATTATTAAACTAAAGTTCTTAGCACTTCTTAACAATATTTCTTTATGTCTTTCAAAAAATATTGTATTAAATAAATCATACCCTTTTTTACCTTTAATCTTTTTATTATTAATATATTTATCTTTATTCTTAACTTCTACTATATTCTGTCTATCATAACCCTTTCTAGAATCAGAATCTATAACTGTATTAAGAGTATTAAGTTTTTTATAAATCAACTTATAATCATTTACTTTATTAATATAATAATATGATATTAACATAAGTGGTATAAATAATAATACAAGTAATAATAAATATTTATATGTAAAATATATATTTATAAATGGTAAACAACATAAACCCAATACTATAAATAATAACGTCCAATATAAAACTAAATTACTAATAACTAAATATTTATATTTTTTATAATACCAAATATTAAAAGCTTCCCCTATTATTCTAGATAAAAATGCAAACAATGATAATAAAAGCGCTATTTTTACATTTATTAATATACTAATAGTTATAAAATTAACAATAAAACTAGGTATTATTTCTATAAATAAATCTGATTTAAAAAACTTTTTAGCATCCATATTAAAAAGAACTATAGAAAAGTATTTTTTAGTACTAGGAGATAATAATTTATTATTTACAAACATTCCTAAGATTGTTAATAGTACATAAATATGAATAAAAGTATTTACAGTGTTTTTAGAATTTAAATAATGAGAAATTATATATAAAATAGATATATATATACACTTATAAAAAATAATTCTAAAAGATGATAAAATTATCGCTAAAACTCTTATTATGCTTTTAGCTTTATGACTCTTATATAAAGAATCATCTACAAATAGATCTTTAAATATAGGAGCTTTTTTTAAAGTATATATAAAAGAGTTTATAGCATAATTTATATCTATTTTTAAAGACATTCTTAAAACATTAAACATGTTCTTCATCCCTCAAACTATCTATAATTTTATCTTTATATTTTTTTGTATTTAAATTCTTTTTCTTTATCAATTCTAAATTTTTATTATTTAGTATTACTATCTCATCACATAAATCTAAAGCAAGTTCCAATATATGTGTAGAAAATATAATTATATGATCTTTTTTTATACTCTTTAGAAGTTTTTTCATATCTTCTTGTACTACTACATCTAGAGAAGTTAATGGTTCATCTAAAAGTATTATTTTAGGAGAAGAAATAATATTAATAAGCATTTGCATCTTATTCTTCATACCATGAGAATACTCTTTTAGTAGTTTATCTTGTTCTTCTTTAGATATTTGTACCATATCAAAGTATTCATTGATAGTTTTCATATCTTTTATTTTATCTTTATTTATTTCTAAAAAGAAACTTAAAAATTCTTTACCTGTTAAAAATTCAGGAACTGTAGGTGTCGATATAACATAACCAATATCTTTTATATTTAAAGTATTTTTACCATACTCATCTTCCAAAAAAAACTTACCACTATCTATATCAATATCTTCATTGATAGAATTAAATAAAGTAGTTTTTCCAGCACCATTTCTACCAATTAATCCATAAATTTTGCCTTCTTCAAAAGTAAAATTTATATCTTTTAAAACTTCATTTTTATCATACTTTTTATTTAAGTTTTCTATTATTAACTTCATAAGTACCTCCACATTACTATTATAGCAAAAAAAAATAGATTTTAAAATCTACTCTTTATTACTATTTAATATATAATTATATGAATCTCTACACATTTCTTCAATACCAAGTTTAGCTTCCCAATTCAATTCTTCTAATGCTTTAGCTGGATCTGCATAACATGCCGCAATATCACCTGGTCTTCTTTCTACTATCTTATAATTAATTTTAAGGTTATTAACTTCCTCAAAAGTTTTTATAATTTCTAAAACACTATACCCATTACCTGTTCCTAAATTATAATAATGAATTCCTTTATCTTTAAAAGTTTTTTCAATTGCTTTTATATGACCATTAGCCAAATCTACAACATGGATATAATCTCTAACCCCTGTTCCATCTTTAGTATCATAATCACTACCAAAAACATTTAAACACTCTAATTCACCTGAGGCTACTCTTACAATATAAGGCATTAAATTATTAGGAATACCTTTAGGATTTTCTCCTATTAATCCACTACTATGTGAACCAATTGGATTAAAATATCTTAATACAATAATTGAAAAATCTGGATCAGATTTATATATATCTTCTAAAATCATTTCATTCATTAATTTTGTAGTACCATAAGGATTAGTAGTCTGTAATGCAAAATCTTCTTTTATAGGTAATTCTTTAGGGGAACCATATACAGTAGCACTTGAAGAAAATACTAATTTCTTACAATTGTATTTTTGCATAGCCTTACACAAATTCAAAGTTGAAACTAAATTATTTTCATAATACATTATAGGTTTTTCAACAGATTCTCCAACTGCTTTATAACCAGCAAAATGAATAACTGCATCTATTTTATTTTCCTTAAAAATTTCATCAATTGCCATATAATTACATACATCTTCTTGATAAAACTGAACTTGTTTTCCAGTTATTTTTTTTATTTTATCTAAAACATCAATATTAGAATTTGACAAATTATCAACAATAACTACTTCATAATCATTATCAAGAAGTTCAACACATGTATGACTACCTATAAATCCTAATCCACCAGTTACTAATATCTTCACAGATTTTCACCTTCCAAAACTAAATTTTTATATACTTTAATAACTTCTAATAATTCAAAAGCAATCATATCTTCTATTCTTTTATTCTTTTGTTCTTTTTTTATGAATTCTTCTAATTCTGAAATTTTAATGTAATAAAACTTTAATTTAGTTCTACTCTCTAATTCAGTTAAATTTAATTTGGCACCATTAGGTAACTCATCACTTTCAATACTATAATAATATATAGTGTTACAAATATTTTTTCCAGTATTCAAAAAATTTTTATTATATTCTCTAATCATCATAAATGGTTCAATTGTCTGTTCGACAGTAATACCTGTTTCCTCACTAAGCTCTCTTTTTAAACTATCTTCTAGTGTTTCATCTTTTAATTGATGACCACCTGGTAATTGATAAGTATAATTATTATGAATCATCAACACTTCATTATTACTATTTCTAAGAAATGCCTTTACCCTAGTTTCACTACCATCAATATTATCAATATTTAAATTTTCTTTATTTATAAATAACCTCTCCATCAATATACAAACCTTTCCCAATATTCTATCGTATTAGCATTTACTGTTGCGAATGCTATATCTATTTGTTCACTCATATATTTTGCTTTTAACCATATCGGTCTACCATTATATAAACATACAGTTCTACTATCAGCAGTCATATATTCAAATGTAGAAGCTCTATCTTCTTCTGCTGAAGTCTGTGCATAATTATTAACAAAGTAAGCATTTGCCGATCCAGTATTATTGAATGATAACGAGGAATTAGTATTTCCATATTTAAAACCACTAGGATTTAAACTATTCCATGTTGTATATCTAACCCCTTTAGAATACATATATCTTTCCATATAATGATATAATTCATGATGAACACTTTCTTTAAATTGATATTCTGCTGCTAATGAAATAATAACATTTTTATTAGTTGAATCAGTTATACCTGTAACATTATCAACACTATATTTTCGAATCAAATATATAGTTAAATTAAAACCACTATTCTTCATTTCTTTAAATAAATTTGATGGATAATAGCTCAAATTCTTATCAAGTTGATTTAAAGATAGTTTTATTGAATTATCATCACTTAATGATATAACACTAAGATTTGATACAGTATAACCATTAGTCTCAGTACCATACTTAACACTAATTCCATACTTGTTTTGAATATTTCTTCTAAGTTGATCATTAGCATCAATAACTACAGTATTATTATTACTACTATTATTACCACTAATATTACTACCTTGTGAATTGTTAACATTATTAGTTGATTTATTACCAGCAATAGCTGTGTTCTTTTTTGAATCTTTATCTTTATTATCAACAGTAGTGATTGATATAGTTCCATTTTTATCTTTATTTGAAGATAATACATATGTATCTAATTCTGGATTAATCAGTTTTTTGTTATTATTAAAATCAAAGGCTATCCCAGAAAATATCACAACAAAAGAAAGACTAATAATAAGTTTTATTAAATTTACCCTATCTTTTCTCTTCATGATATCTATACCACCTTATAATAATTGTATCAAAGATTAACACAAAAAAAAAGAGGTTATTTTCTTACTTACTCTCTTTTTTTAATTAAGTATTATTAGCTTTTAGTTCTGCAATTTTCTTATTTATAGCATTAGCTTTTTCCATCTCACCTTCGTTAGTATATATACTAGCCTTAACTGTAAGATCCTCTATAAATCTTTCTACATCATCATACTTGGTTTCTTCTAATTTTAATTCTTCTTCTATATCTTTATCGATAACGTCACCTTTTAACGTATTAGCAGTACTAACTTCATAATCATAATCATCAAAAATTCCAGTAGTTTGTAACTTCTCTAACTGTTTTTCACAAGAATTTTTTAGTTTCAAAAACTGATCATCTTTTTTCACCATAATGGCCTTAGGAGCTATTTTTGTATCTTTATTAAATGCATATAGTATATCTGAATTTGACTCAGAATTATTTATTTCAGTACTAGCTTCAGAATTTTCTACATCTTCTTCCGAATTTGTAGATTCCTCTGCTTCACTACCATTATCCTCAACTTCTTCAGAAATATCTATACTCTCTTCTAATTCATTATTTTCTAAAGCAACACTTTCTTCGATATTTTTTTCTGATTCAGTACTATTATCATCTGAATCAATATTAAGAACTATATCCTCTTCTGATTCAATAGACCCACTATCATTATCTATTTTCACATCTGTATTACTATCACTATTTAAATTATCAGACAACGAGTTTTCAATATCAAACGATTCTTCATCTTCTGAGTCCTTAACCATCAAATTATTTTTAATATTTATATTATTTAATGATTCAATATCTTTAACTATTATATCAATATTTGATAATATTTCTTCTAATTTTTCTTCTTTCTTACTTAATAATTCATTAATTTTATTATTCTTATTTTCATCTACTTCTTGTGACATTTGCTCTTTTAATTTATAAGTAGTCTTCTTCTCATTATCAACAATATCAAATATTACTGCCTTTATATCAGTAGCAGCTTCTTCATAATCAACATATTCTTTTGCCATAATCATACCCTCTTTAATCTATTTTATTAGCTATTTTCTTAAGTAAATGTTGTACATCTACCCACTCAGTATCTTCTTCTATTTCTTGTATTCTAATAATACCATCATCATTAATTATTCTAGATATATATATTATAATATCCTTATTAACACCTTGAGTCTCACCTTTAGTATAAACAATATATTGTCTTGTATCATCTTCAGAATTTAAAAACGTAACCAATTCTACTTGATTTTTAATACCTTCACTATTTATAATCTCTATCATTTTTTTATCATCCATATAAGCAACTCCCTCTATTCAAAATAATTATACAAAAAAAAATAAAATATGTAAACTGAGATAATTACATATTTTTATTCAATTTACTTAATTTTAATAAGTTATTACTAAATGATTCTAAAAACTTATCTATATCTTCTTTACTAGTTAAATGAGATATACTAATTCTTATACTTGTTTTAGATCTTTCTAAATCATTAGTAACAGTTAAAACTGAATCTGAAATATCACCATTAGAACAAGCTGTCTTAGTAGATACATAAATTTCATCATTTTCTAAAGCGTGCAACATAGTTTCAGACTTAATGTTTTTTAAACTGATATTAACTATATTACTAATGGGAAATTCATTGCTGTTTATATAAATATCTAACTTACTTAACTCACCAACCAAATACTCATTTAGTTCTTTTACTTTAGACTGCTTTTCACTAAGATTATCATAAGCTAATCTTAAAGCTTTCGCAGTTGAAGCAATCAAAGCAGGTGATGGTGTTCCACTTCTATAAATAGTAGTCGACTTACCACCATGTATCAATGGTTCTATAACAATCTTTTTATCTTTGATTAACCCACCTATACCTTTTAATCCATAAAACTTTTGTGAAGAAAAACTAATTAAATCAATATCTTCAGTATCAATAATCTCTTTACCAAAACTTTGTGTCATATCACTATGAAAATATGTTTTTGGATATTTTTTAATTATTTCTTTTATTTCATCTATAGGTTGTCTTATACCAAGTTCACTACTAATACTAGAAATTGATACCAATATAGTATCATCTGTTATTAATTTTTCTAAATCAACTAAATCAACTAAACCATTACTATCTAGTTTTACATAATCTATTTTGTACCCTAATTTTTCTAAATATTTTAATGTTTCTATTATTGATGAGTGCTCTAATTTAGTAGTAATAATATGTTTTCCACGATCTAAGTATTTAAAACATATTCCTTTAATAGCTAAATTATTAGCCTCACTTGCTCCACTAGTATATATTATTTCTTTATTACTAAGCTTTAAAATATCAGATATTTGTTTACTAGAAGCATCTATTAACTTTTTTGCCTCAACTCCCAATTTATGTATAGAATTAGGATTACCAATAAATTTTTTATTTACTTCAACAAATGTATCTAACACTTCATCATTTACTGGTGTGGTTGCACTATAATCTAAATAAATCACTGTACCACTTCCTATTTTAATTATTATTTTTTTCTTTCTTTAATACTTTATTATTTTCTTTCAATATATTTTTTAATTTTACATCTAAATTGTTATTAGTAAAATATTCAACAAAATTTTCTATATACCACTCTTTTAATACTGGATCATTCCAATTATTATAATCATACATATGAATATCAAATCCATAAAGATTATTAGAAACTAATTCATGTGGTATTACATACTTATCAATCTTTGGTCTTCTTGCAACAAAAGAACAATCTTTAAGTTTCTCTTTCATACTTTTATCTTCTACATATTGTTCTTCTCTTACTACAATTTCTGATGGTCTATCAGTATAACTAGTAACATTAACGACAGTAGAATAATCTTCTTTATAACCCTTATTATCTATATTAACATTCGGTTCTTCTTTTATCTGATATTTTATAATATTAGATAATTCACTATATTCGCCATTTAAAAAATAAAAACTATCATTATTACTACAAGCAATATTAAACTGATCTTCATCATCACTATCTAATAAAATAATATTAGGTGCAATTTCCTCTTTAATACCATTTATATTAAATGTATCTAATATTTCTTTAAGAACATCTTTAGAACAATCACTTTGTAAATTTTTTGTAACTTTTTTTAATTCCGTATATTTCATATTTTCTCCTCACTTATTAATGTCATTATAATAAACTCTTTCTGATATACTTTCAGATACTAAATCTAAATCCTCTAAAGATTCTTCGTTCAGTATACTTTCTATTTCTAATAATATGCTTTTTAATGATGATTTATTTTTATAATCAATATTATACTTATCTAAAACTTCCATTTCTTTTTTAGAAAGAAAAATACCATTACCAATATCTTCTAAAAAATTAGAAGTTAAATCTAGGCTATTAGATATTTCTTTTATATATTCATCCATTATTTACACGAATAACCATAATTTCTAAATCTAGTTATTAAATCTCCTTCTTTATAATTATCATCTATTTTCAAACTAATAACATCACTACTTTTTGTATTAGATGCAATCTTTAATTCTACATCATCATTATAAACCACACTAATATCACTCAAAATAACAGTTTCATTCTTATTAATATCAATACTAACAATTATAGAATTACCTTCCTCTGAAATTTTAGCCTTCTTTCCTAAATATTGATATGCATCTTTTAAAGCTAATTTAATACTTTTTATATGTTTGTCATCTGTTAATTCATCCGGTAATACTATCTTTTTAACTACTTTTAACTCAGATATCTTATTACTATCAAGTGTAGTTTTTACTTTCTCAATGATCTTCACATTTTTATCATACGTAGTAGTTTTACTACATTCAATATAAGGTTGTTTTATATTCATAAATAAATAAGTAACTATACTTATTATTATTAATGTAATAATAATTGGAAATATTTTATTTTTTCTTGTATTCATATATAACACCACCTATTAATATATTATCATATTTTAAAAGAAAAAAACACCAAAATGGTGTTTAAATGATATCTATTTTCTTTTTATTACTAGTAACTTCTTTTTTAGGTACAGTAATTTTTAACATTCCGTGTTTAAATTCTGCTTTAATATTATCTTGATCTAGGTCACCTAAGTAAAAAGATCTCTTATAGGAATTATATGATCTTTCACGACGAATATAATTTCTTTCTTCATTATCACTATTTTCTTCATTAGTTTTTTCTGCTTCAATAGTTAAATATCCATCATCAACTTCAATAGAAATATCTTCCTTTTTAAAACCTGGAATATCCATCTCAATATGATAATTACCATCTTTTTCATAAATATCACATTTCATATTATCTCCCCTTCTACTAGGCATAAAATCATCAAAGATATCATCTAAATAAAATCTTCTTGGAATTAAATCCATACATATCATCTTCCTTTCAGTTATGTTATACCACTTTTTTTAGCACTTGTCAATAGCGAGTGCTAATATATTATAGTTTATGTAAAATACATATTTGTATGCAAAAAAAGAAACTAATGGTTTTTTATACTTTTATAAGAATTATTATTTATGTATGCTTCTTTTTATAACTTTGACAATTATATGTATGTATGCTACTATGAAAGTGTCAAGGAAACTTGAATTAAAAAAGGAATACTCAACAATGTGAGGTTGAGTACTTACCTTAATTTTGGTTAGCACTTAATCTACATATAGATTGAGTGCCTTTCTTACATTATCATTTTAATAATAAGTAGGATGATGATAATGATTAAAGAAAAGACTAATAAATCTTTCTTTGACATTATATCACCTCCTTTCGGAGGTAAGCACTCAAGTGTTAAGTATTCCACTTAAATTATTTACAAAAATTAATTGTTTTTCGACTAATTCATATAAAAAAGAAACTATTTTTTAGTTTCTTTTTTAATTCCATTTCCAATTTCTAATAAATGGCATATCTTCTCCATATTCAGAAATATATGCTTTATGTTGTTTTAACATATCATAACACCAATCTATTAATACTTGTGAATTTCTCTTATATCTTGATATTTCTTTTAAAGCAGCTATTACTAAGTGAAACCTATCTATTTCATTTTGTACTCTTATATCAAATGGCGTAGTAATAGTTCCTTCTTCTTTATATCCATGAACATGAATATTTCTATTTGTTCTTTTATATGTTAATTGATGTATTAATGATGGATATCCATGGAAATTAAATATTATTGGTTTGTTTTTAGTAAATATAGCATCATATTCTGCATCAGTCATACCATGTGGATGAGTATCATTAGATTGTAATTTCATTAAATCAACTACATTAACTACTCTTATTCTAATACCCTTAACTGCTTTTTGTAAGATATCAACAGCTGCAAGAGTTTCTAATGTTGGAGTCTCACCTGCACAAGCCATAACTATATCTGGATTGCCCCCATCATTACTAGCAAAATTCCAAATACCTAATCCCTTAGTACAATGAATTTTAGCTTGGCTTTTAGTTAACCATTGTGGCCTTTCATGTTTAGATGCCACTATAACATTAACATAGTTTTTACTTCTTATACAATGATCAAAACATGATAGTAAACAATTAGTATCAGGTGGTAAATACATTCTTACAACATCCGCTTTTTTAGTCACTAAATGATTTAAGAAACCTGGATCTTGATGTGTATATCCATTATGATCTTGTTGGAAAACATGTGATACTAATAAATAATTAAGTGACGCAATAGGTTTTCTCCAAGGAAGATCATTACTTACTTTTAACCATTTAGCATGCTGTGAAGCCATAGAATCAACTATTCTAACAAATGCTTCATAACTATGAATAAATCCATGTCTACCTGTAAGTAAATATCCTTCTAACATTCCTTGACATAAATGTTCTGATAAATAAGAATCCATTATTCTACCATTCTTACTTAAATGATCATCACCTTTTAATCTCTTATAATTCCATGTTCTATTTTCGTGTTTAAAAGTTTCATTAAGCCTATTAGATATAGCTTCATCTGGACCAAAATATCTAAAGTTTTTATGATTCTTATTTAATATAAATAAATCTCTTATATAATTACCAAGTTCTACAGTATCTTGAGCAACTATAGATCCTGGATGTTTAACATCTAGTGTATAATTTTCCCATACTGGAACTATTATATCTTTTAATAATGTCCCTCCATTAGCATATGGACTAGCTCCCATACATTTAGATATTGGTGGACATAATGCTTTTAATTCTTTAATTAATTTTCCATCTTTATCAAATAATTCTTCTGGATGATAACTCCTTAACCATTTTTCAATTAACCCTAAATTTTCAGGATGATCTTTAGAAATAGGTATTGGTACTTGATGTGATCTAAAACTACCCTCTACCTTTTTATAATCCACTTCTTTAGGTCCAGTCCATCCTTTAGGAGTAGTTAAAATTATCATAGGATAACGTCCTGTTCCTTTAGAACGAACTTTTTTTATTTCTTTTATTACTTTATCCATCAGTTTAGCCATTTCTTCATGCATCTTCATTGGTGATTTTCCACTAATAAAATATGGTTTCCATCCACATCCATAGAAGAAATCTTCTATATCTTCTTCGCTCATTCTACCAAAAACTGTAGGATTAGCTATTTTATATCCATTTCTATGAAGAATTGGTAATACCACTCCATCAGTCTTTTTATTTAAAAATTTATTGATATGCCAACTTGTTGCGAGTGGTCCTGTTTCAGCTTCTCCATCTCCTACTACACAAGCAGCAATCAAATCTTTATTATCTAAAACAGCTCCTGCCGCATGAGCTAAAGAATATCCTAATTCTCCACCCTCATGAATAGACCCAGGTGTCTCAGGTGCCGCATGTGACGATATTCCTCCTGGAAAACTAAATTGTTTACATAATTTTTTTAATCCTAATTCATTCTCTGTTATTTCAGGATAATATTTAGAATATACTCCTTCTAAATAATTATTCGCAACCATAGCCTGTCCACCATGACCTGGTCCTGATAAATAAATCATTTTTAAATCATATTTCTTAATAACTCTATTAAGATGCATATAAATAAAATTTTGTCCTGGAACTGTTCCCCAGTGACCTACTACATTTGGTTTTATATCATTAATATTAAGTGGCCTTTTTAAAAGTGGATTATCAAGTAAATAAAGTTGTGCCACTGATAAATAGTTTAATGCTCTAAAATAAGCATTCATTTTTGTTAATTCTTTTTTTGTCATTGCCATATTTTATTCTTCTCCTTATATTCCTACACTTTTTGTCTCAGGTAATGTAGATGCCCCATCTATAACTATACCCTGTCCTGTAATATATGATGATTCGTCACTTGCTAAAAAAGCCGCAAGTTCTCCTAATTCTTGAATCGTTCCTAAACGCCCCATTGGAATACCTTGAGCTATTCCATCAACTACACTATTAGGATCATTAGGATTAGTATCTTTAGCAATACCTTCTACCATAGGTGTCATAATATATCCTGGCATAATTGCATTTACATTTATATGATTATTAACAAGTTCCATAGCTAAAGATTTAGTAAATCCAAGTAATGCAGCTTTTGTAGTTGCATAAGCAACTTCTCCACTATCTGCTACCATTGGTCCTGTTACACTAGATAAATTAATTATTTTTCCATAATTCTTTTGCATCATATATGGAACTACTGCTTTAGTCATATTCCAAGTACCTTTGATATTAACATCAAAATGAAAATCTCTCACTTCATCACTCATGTTAGCAAAAGTATCCAGTTTAGCAACCCCTGCATTATTTACTAAAATATCAACTTTTCCTTTTTTGTTAATTACATCATTAACAATAGCTTGTAGCATATTAAAATCTCTAACATCAGCTTTATAGCCCAATACTTTAGGACTATTTAATTCTTGTAAAGTGTTAGCTAACTGATCAGAGTAATCAATTATTACTACATCTGCACCATACTTCAAAAATACTTCAACTATACCTAAGCCATTACCCATGGCTCCACCAGTTACAACTGCAACTTTTCCATCTAGTTTCACATATATCAACACCCTTCTATTATTCATTATACCATTTATTAATATTTTTCCAAGTAAAAAAGATAACTTTTTAATTATCTTGTAGGATACTTACTACTTTTCGACAATAATATATTAGGAATACCTATGGTTAGGTTTCATTTTATCTTTTCAGGGGGACTACTATGGAGGTGATAATATGAATAAATTGATAATTTCAATTTGTCTTAATCTTCAAATAAAGTTATTAATAATTTTTGCGATAAAAAAAGACCCTAATCATCCTTCTAAGAATGATTAGGAATTTCTCTATAGAATAACCTAACCCATTGCGGGGGTATTCCACTTTTATTTTATGAAGATTTCTCTTCTATATTCAATATATCATATTAATGTATACTATTCAACTACTTTTTAGAAATAACATCACATATTAAATTAGATATTTCTGTAGGATTATCTAAAGGTAAACCCGCTATTATTTTAGCTTCACTATAAAGTATTTTTGTATAGTTAATAAATTCATCTTTATCAGATTTATATAACTCTTGTAGTTTCTTAGTAATTGGATGGTTTTCATTAATCTCTAAAATCATTTCTGCTTTAATACCCATTTCATCAGGCATAGCATCAAATACCTTTTGCATCTCTATAGATACATCACCTTTACTGGTTAAACATACTGGATGAGATTTTAATTTATTAGTAAATTTAACTTCACTAACTTCTTTTATTTCATCTTTCATAGTTTCTAATAATTTAGAATTGTCTTCATTTAATTTTTTAGTTTTATTTTTTTCTTCTTCTGTTTCAAAATCAGTATCATCACTTTCTACATTAGAAAATTTCTTTTCATTATATTCAGAAATTGCAGTTATAGTAAATTCATCTACATAATCAGTTAAATATAAGATATCATATCCCTTATCTTTAACTCTTTCTACTTGAGGCAACATATCTATTTTAGATATAGATGATCCAGATGCATAATAAATCTTATCTTGATCTTTTTTCATCTTTTCAACGTATTCTTTTAATGTAATTAATTTTTTCTTATTAGCTGAATAAAACATAATTAAATCTTTTAACTTATCTTTATCTGCACCATAATTATTATAAACACCATATTTTAGCCCAACACCAAATGTTTTAAAGAATTCTATATATTTATCTCTATCTTCTTTCAACATATTTTCTAATTCTTTTCTTATTTTAGATTCAACATTTTTAGCAATTAAATTTAGGCTATTAGATTTTTGAAGTATTTCTCTTGATATATTTAATGATAAATCTTCTGTATCTACTACTCCTTTTACAAAACTAAAATAATCTGGTAATAATTCACTACATTTATCCATTATTAATACTCCACTAGTATATAGGCTTAATCCTTTTTCATAATCTTTTTGATAATAATCATGTGGAGCATGACTTGGTATAAAAAGTAATGCTTTATATGTAGTCATTCCTTCTACTGATGTTTGTATAACTTTTAATGGTTTATCAAAGTCATTAAATTTATCCATATAGAAGTTATCATATTCTTCATCACTAACATCTTTTTTGTTTTTCTTCCATAGTGGAACCATACCATTAATAGTTTCTACTACTAATTTATCCTCGTATTTATTCTCTTTTTCATCAATAAGCTCATGTTTAGTAACTTCCATTTTTATTGGATACGAAATATAGTCTGAATATTTTTTTATTAAACTAGTTAATTTATATTCATCTAAATATAAAGAATAATTATCCTCATCTGTATCAGGTTTAATATGTATAGATATAGTAGTACCAACATCTTTTTTATCTACTTCTTCTATAGTGTATCCTTCTACTCCTTCACTAAACCATCTATAAGCTTTATCATCGTCAACTGATTTAGATATTACTTCTATTCCATCACTAACCATAAAGGCACTATAAAAACCTACTCCGAACTGTCCAATAATATCTACTTTTTCTTTTTCTGTCATTTCTTCTTTAAATGCTAGTGATCCACTAGTAGCAATAGTTCCTAAATTAGTTTCTAATTCTTCTTTAGTCATACCAATACCAGTATCAGAAATAGTAATTATTCTAGTCTTTTTATTAAAAGAAATATTAATCTCTAATTTATCCTTATCTACTTTAATCTTCTTATCAGTTAAAGATCTATAATATAGTTTATCTAGGGCATCACTTGCATTAGAAATTAACTCTCTTAAAAATATATCTTTATTAGTATAAATTGAATTAATCATTAAATCTAATAATCTCTTGGATTCTGATTTAAACTTCTTTTTACGCATAAAATCACTCTCCTAAAATTTATCTACTCCTTAGTTATAACATTTACTTTAGTAACTGTCAAAAAAAATAAAGCACTATGATTAGCACTTTATTTTTCTTTGTTTATTAAAAATAACATATATTATTAATAAAATAATTGATATAACAAAACTATAAATTGGTATTAATATAGACTTCAATATATTAAGATTAATAGTATTAATATATGAATTTATATATAATGTAAATACTATAAAAAGTATACTCACTATAACAGAAGAAACTATACCACTAATACTGATATTCTTTAACCATTTATAAAACGACTTTTTATATAAACCTATCACTACAATAGTAATTATAATCAAAATACCTATTATCAATATAAATTTAATACTAGTAATTATATTATATATTTTTAAAGTCTGTTTTTGTTCTTTGGTTAAACTTTTAGAAGTCTTCTTAATAGTTTTCTTATAATAGTCATTTATATTATATAATTTATCAAATTTATTAACTGCTTTATCAATTTCTTCTTCACTAATTGTAATATTATATTTTGTTTCTATATCACTTTTATTTTCCTTAATAATACTTTTTATATCATTAGTAATATTAATATTTGCCGCATTACCATCAACTAAATAATTAAATGTAGTATCTGTATATTTTTCAACTATACTATTAACTTTCTTATTATTTTGTATTTCTTGTTTTATATCACTTATATCATCATCATTTAAGTTTTTAAAATTATCATCTAGTATTGTCACAATATTATCGGACATTTTATTTACTACAATTTTATTAATAAAACTTCTATTTACTACATAACGCAAGTTAAGACTAAGAATAAATATAAATACTAATACAAATAGAATATTATTTATTAAAAACTTACCAATTTGTTTTAATAATTTCATATTATTTCAATCTCTCTTTCTTTAAATAATCTCGTCTTAATAGCCATAATTAATAAAATGATTCCTGAAACAAATAATATTAATCCTACAATAAATTCTAACTTATAAATATATTTATTATCTTTATTTATATTTTTTTTATTATTTTTGATTTTCTTTTTTGATTCAATTAACTTTTGAATATCATAATCTATTTTAAACTCATCAAAAACTTTGTCGATATCATCTTTAGTATTAGAAGTATTAATATCTCTTTTTGTTCTTTTAATCAATAAATTTATATTACTATTTTTATTCTTATTTTTATATTTAGAAATAAGATTAATTTTTTTAGTTTTATATTTAGTAATTTTACTATTTTTAATAATTACCCTGGATAAAATAAATTTTTTCTGCTGTAGTAATGTTTTAGAATATATATTAATAGAATTAAATTCGTTTTTAAATTTATTAACTGGTATAAGAATAGTTTTTCCTGATTTTTTATATGTAATTTCTTCATTATTTACTTTTATACTAGTAACATATTTTAATGATCTATCAATTACTAGTTTAATATTATTCTTTTTCTTTTTAATTTTTTTGCTCTTTACTGATGTTTTTCCAGCAACAACACCATAACTATAATTCTTAATACCTGTAATTTTTTTATACTTAATTTTTTTATTTTTATTTGTTCTAGAAACACTAATATTACTTACTTTTATCTTGTTAGGTGAATTTTGTTCACAATCTCTAGCATGATTCCAACCAACAGCATAATAAAAACTAACTCTTTTTACATTTGAAGTAGATATAAAAGTTTCATCAAAATGATAAGGAGTATTTTCTTTTAAGTGAATCCATTTTTCAAGTAATAAGTTATCTATATCTTCATAATTCTGTTTTACAGTATTCATTTCAACTTCAGCAATTTTTATAAATATTCTTCTATCTTTATCAGATTTAATAGTTGCTCTATATCGATATTTTTCACCAATCTTAAGATTTATACTTTTATCTTTCAATTGTGCTTGAGCTCCAAATTGCCAAGAAGGATCTCCTTCAACCCAATGTCCAACAGAAGACATATCAATAGAAAAACTATTAATTGAATCAGATTTTAGTTTACCTTTAGCTCCTGTCCATTTATCTAATTTATTATTACCACTAAAATAACCTCTCCATTTTTCATTTCCAACCAACAAATTATTAGATGCCTCTACATCTAATATGCACATAAAATAAACAAAAACAATAAATAATATTATCCCTATTTTATTCTTCATGACTATACCCCATTATTAATTAAATTTTAACATAATTATTTTATTCTTTCAACTCTTTAACAACATAAAAAAAGAGTTTCTGTATTAAACTCTTATTTCACATAATGGGGCGTCGTAAGGGGATCGAACCCTTGTATACTAGTGCCACAAACTAGCGTGTTAACCACTTCACCAACGGCGCCATATTCACTTGACTTTTTTATTTTATTATAATTAGCCAAAAAAAGCAAGTGTTTTTTATATACTGGGTATTTAACTATACACAAATACCTACTTTGAATAAATTAAATTGAAAGGAGAAAAATTATGTATAACTACTATTTAAATAATAATTTATATAGATCTAATAGTGATTTCTATCGTAATGATATGCCTAAATTATTTAGTCCTGAGGTTGGTTATGATAATGGTAATATGTTTAGTAATCTATACGATCCATACAAAAATTATAAACCTGAAAACTTAAAACCTAAAAATGATAGAGAAAGATTATTATTGGATTTATCAAGAGCATCATTTGCAGCTCACGAATTAAAACTTTACTTAGATTTAAATCCTAATGATAATAGTATGCTTACACTATTTAATGATTATAGAAACAAAATGAATGAATTAACTAACGAATACGAATCAAAATATGGTGTATTAAATTCTAATAGTAATAATTTAAATCAAACACCATTTAACTGGGAAGAAGGCATATGGCCATGGGAGGCGAAGTTTAATGTTTAGTTACAAAAAAAGATTACAATATCCTATTAATATTAAGAAAAAAGATTTACGTTTAGCTAAATATTTAGTTACTCAATATGGTGGATCTAATGGTGAATTAGCGGCTGCCCTTAGATATTTAAATCAAAGATATACTATGCCAGATAATAGAGGTAAAGCTTTACTTACAGATATTGGTACTGAGGAGTTATCTCACATAGAAATGATTTCAACTATGATTTATCAACTAATGAAAGGAGCAACTTTAGATGAATTAAAAGAGGCTGGACTTGATACTCATTATGCGGAGCATAATAAAGCATTATTTCCTACTGATGCCAACGGAGTACCTTTTAGTGTAGCTTATTTTGCCACTACTGGAGATCCTCTTGCTGATATATCAGAAGATATGGCAGCTGAACAAAAAGCAAGAGCAGTTTATGAAAACTTAATAGATTTAACTGATGATCCAGATGTTATTGGACCTCTACTTTGGTTAAGACAAAGAGAAATTGTTCATTTTAATAGATTTAAAGAATTATTTGAATACTATGAAAAAATGCTAAAAAATGGTAAATTAAAAAATAATAATAATATGAATAATATGGATAATTCAATAATTGAAGGCTTTATGATGAATAATAATTTTATGAATAATATGTAAAATAAAAAGTGTAGATAATCTACACTTTATTTTATTCGACTGTAACACTTTTAGCTAAGTTCTTTGGCTTATCTATATCACAATTTCTAAGTTTTGCTACTTCATAAGCTATTAACTGTAAAGTTGGTACTACAAGTAATGGTTGCATAAAACTATTAATTTTTGGAACTATTACTTGTTTTTTATAATTAGCTATTTTTTCATTACTAATTATTATTACATCTGCACCTCTTGATATCACTTCTTCTACATTTGAAATAGTTTTATCTTTAACTTTATCATCAGTAATGATTGCAAATACTGGATATCCATCATTTATTAATGAAATAGTACCATGTTTTAATTCCCCTGCTTGATAAGCTTCACTATGAATATAAGATACTTCTTTTAGCTTTAGGCTACCTTCCATACAAATAGAATAATCTATTTTTCTACCTATAAAGAATATATTATCCTTTTTATAAATACTTTTAGCAATTTCTAAATACTCTTCTCTTCTATCTAGAACTTCTTTTAAAAGTCTTGGTAGTTTTTTAACTTCTTTTATAATATCTTCTTTAATTAAATTTTTATCTTTAGCAGTTTTATATGCAAGTAAAGATAAAATACCTGCTTGTAAGATATAAGCTTTAGTAGTAGCAACAGCTATTTCTGGACCTGCTTCTATAAATACTTGTTTATCAGACTCTCTTGCAATAGTTGATGTTTTTACATTAACAATTGCTAAAGTATCAATACCCGCATCTTTAGCCATTCTCATAGCTGCAATAGTATCAGCAGTTTCTCCTGATTGAGAAATTAATATTACTAATGTTTTTTTGTTATAAACTATATTTTTATATCTATACTCACTAGCCACTTCTACATATACTCTAATATTAGCAAACTCTTCAAGTAGACTACTACCAATTAATCCTGCATACATAGCACTACCACAAGCTACTATATGTATTTCTTCATACTGAGTTAAATTTGGTAATAAACTTAAATCTTTTAAATATGGTTTAAAAGTCTTTTCTAATACAATAGGTTCTTCCATTATCTCTTTTAACATATAATGGTCATATCCACATTTATCTTTAGCATCAGCAGATATATCTGTTTCTAATATATCCTTTTTAATAATTTTATTATCTTTATAAATTACTACTTTATCTTTAGTAATCTCTCCTATTTCTCCTTCTTCTAATAATATATATTTATTAGTATAATTTATAATAGCCGCAATATCTGATGCAATAAAGTTTTCGTTCTTGCCTATACCTACTATTAATGGAGAATCTTTCCTAGTAGTATATAATTTATCACTACCAGAAAATAATATACCTAGTGCATAAGAACCTTTTAATTCTTTTAAGGCTTTCTTTATAGCTTCTAGTTCATTATCTTTATAATACTTATTTATTAATACTGCAATTACTTCTGTATCTGTTTCACTATTAAATTTAATATTTTCTTTTTCTAACTTTTTTCTTAATTCTTCTGCATTTTCTATAATACCATTATGTACTATAGTAACATTTCCCACTGTATGAGGATGAGCATTAATTTCTGTAGGACTACCATGAGTTGCCCATCTAGTATGAGCAATACCTAAATTAGAATCAATTAATTTAGTATTATTAATTTTTTCTTCTAAATTAGCTATCTTACCTACACTTTTAACTTTCTGTACTTCCTCTTTATTTTTAACTGCAATACCTGCAGAATCATAACCCCTATATTCTAAATTTTTTAATCCTTCTATTAAAACATCTATTGGACTACTCTTTCCAATATATCCAATTATTCCACACATAAATAAACTCCTTTTAATTATAATATAGTGTGGATATATACTTTGTTATAATATTGATTTTATTTTTTAATATATATCTTACGAATCACTAATCCGTAGTAGCATCCGCCGAATATTTCGATAACTACTAACCTCGTCAACTATTTAAAGTCCTGGCGCTTAAATGAATTTTACTCCTTTCTATTATTCATTATATGTATATTATATCATAAAAATTTATATAAAATAAAAAAGACTTAAAGTCTTTTATTCAGGACTAGTGTCAAGTGTATCATATACCGGATGTTTGATTTCCGCTTGGTTTATTTCATCAGCAAACATTTTATCAAACTCTGGCATAGATTTATCAATAACATCTTTATAAACATTTTTAGTAGTCATAAGAGCTTTTCTAAAGTCAAGTACATTAACCTCTAAACGATTATCAAATAGCGCATTTGAAAAAGCTTGTTGAACTATAGTTAAAGAAACATCTGGATAACGAGCTCCTATTTCATATACTCTTTTATATTCACTAGTTATATCAGTAATAAACTCCATCATTCTTCTTTTAAAATATGAAGAATACATCATCTTTACACCAGTTCTTTTTTCTATTTTAGGTAAAGTACCAATTAATATTTGAATATTTTCTTCTCTAGTTGGTTCAAAAATTTCAACTTTTTGAAAACGTCTAACAAACGCTTTATCTCTTAAAATATATCTTTCATACTCCTCAGAAGTTGTTGCACCTATAACTTTGATATCACCTCTATCTAAAGCTGGTTTAAACATATTAGCAAAATCAAGTGCCTCACCTTTATTTCCCATTAAAGTATGAATTTCATCTATAAATAATATTAGTTTGCTCTCATTTTTTATTTCATCTATTAAAGTATTAATTTTAGCTTCTCCAGTATTAGGATCTTGTCCTAACATTGAAGATGTATTAACTTTAATAACTTGGTATCCCTTTAATGCTTCTGGAACATTACCCTTTTGTATACGATAAGCTAATCCTTCAACAGATGCAGTTTTACCAACACCAGGTTTACCAACTAATATAGCTGATTTGTCTGGAGTAAGTAATATTAATATTAATTGTTTTATTTGTAAATCTCTTCCTATAGCTGGATTTGTAATATATTCAACAGCAGATAAGTTCTCACTATAGTTTTTAAGCATACTTATACGTTCTTTTTTTACATCGAATTCATTATCCATATAATCACTCCATTATAATTATAACATATATTTTATTATTTTTTTCAATAAAAAAAACATTATACTTAAATAATGTTTTTTAATATTTTTTCTAATTCTTTTAAAAATATATTTATTTCTTTCTTAGTAGTTAAATGAGATATACTAATTCTAATTGTATTACTAGCCAAATCTTCATCATTTGTTAAAGCAAGTACTGATTTAGAAATAGAATTTTCTAATGAACAAGCTGTATTTGTAGATAAAAATATTCCTCTTTTACTTAACTCTTTTACTACTTCTTTAGAATCAATTCCTATTAAACTAATATTTAATGTATTAGGTATAGTATTTAATGGGCTATTTATATGTACATTATTATTTTTAGATAATTTTTCTCTTAAAATAGTATTTAATTCTTTTATATAATTATATCTTGTATCCAAATTATTAATAGCTAAATCAAAAGCTTTATTTAAAGCTATTACATTAGCAGTAACAGGAGTTCCACTCCTATAAATAGTAGTAGATTTACCTCCATGTATAATTGGTATTATTACATTATTATTTTTATTTATTAATACTCCAAATCCATTCAATCCAAAAAACTTATGAGGAGCAAAAGTTATAAAATCTACTAGAGAATAATCTTGTTTAATTTTACCAATAGCTTGAGTAGCATCTGTATGGAATATACAATTAGGATATTCTTTAACTATTTTAGCAATTTCTTCTATAGGTTGAATAGTACCTAATTCACTATCTACAGAACATATACTTACTAAAATAGTATCATCTCTTAATTCTTCTTTTAATACTTCTATATTAACAATACCATCTTTAGTTAAAGGTATAATACTAATATCATATCCTAAATTAGCTAAATAATTACAAGGGGCAATTATACTAGAATGTTCTACTGCAGAAATAATTATATGTTTTCCTTTATCTTTATTCTTTTCTACTACTCCTTTAATAACTAAATTATTAGATTCACTAGCACCACTAGTATAAATAACATTTTCTTTTGAAGTATCAAAATATTTAGAAATATTTTCAGATACTTTATCAATCTCTTCTTTAGCCAATTTCCCTAAATCATGAGAACTATTAGGATTAGCAATATATTTCATAGTAGCTTGATCAAATACTTTTAATACTTCTTTATCTACTGGAGTATTAGCTGCATAATCTAAATAAATCATAAATACCTCCTAAAAATTTAACATTAACCAACTTGGTTTAAATAACATTAATAATCCCATTAATATCATTATAATAGCACTAACTAAAGTAGTTACTTTTGTATATTTATT
The DNA here is from genome assembly GCA_017406955.1 of Bacilli bacterium. Lineage (GTDB taxonomy): Bacteria > Bacillota_I > Bacilli_A > RF39 > UBA660 > CAJMSU01. The sequence goes on from JAFQXM010000012.1 coordinate 120,196, forward strand.
AGTAATACCTGTAGCTTCTAAAGTTGCCATAGATATTATAAATATTACCATATCATCAAACATATAACAGAATATATAAATAAGTAAATAAATAATCTTATGTATTCCTGTAATATTATTAATAGCTAGTAATTCTGTAAATATCATAGGAAAACCTAGTGAACAAGCTAATTCTATTAAATTAACACTAATAGCTAGTATTGATATTCCTATTAGAGATAATATAAAACTTTTACTACTTACAATCTTTTGTATTCTAGTAATAATCTTCTTCCTTTTCTTATCATCGACTACTACACAACCTGCTTCTTCATCTCTAATCTTTAAATATTTTCTAATATTATATATACCTGCTCCCAATATAAATAGAGCTATAGCTATTTTTAATATTGATATAGTCGCAACTTGTAATACTAAGTTAATTCCCAACATTGATAAAAAGTAAACTAATCCAGATACAGATAAGAATACTATTCCAAGTATTAAAGATTTCTTTCTACTTTTCATCCCAAATAACATATTAATTAAAAACAATAGTATCCACATAGCACATGGATTAAAGCCATCTATTAACCCTAATATAATAGCTACTAATGGTAGTGATACTTCAGTTTTATTTACTTTCCCTAACATAGGAATTTTAATCATACCAGTATCAGAACTGGTACCTAAAGATTCATCTATTCTACTTTTTATATCAGATTTAATAGTTTCAGAAAATCCAACATAATACTTATCGCCAATTATAGTAAAAGGTACTCCTTTAACATTATAATTAAACTTTTTACCAACTTCTTTCATTAAAAGAGCATTATCTTTATTGTGCCATACCTCATAATCATATATATTTATTTTATCTTTATAAATATTTTTAATCTTACTTAACCAAATTTCTTCCTCTTTACAATGAGGACAACCTTCTCCTCTAAATAAATATATATTAACTTTATCTTTTTCTATATTTTCATTAGTAATAGAAGAAACTACATCTTTATAATCTTTAGATAAAGCTAAAGAATTAATTGGTATTAATAACAATAATAAACTAAGTACTAATAATAACTTCTTTTTCATATTAATTCTCCTCTATAAATTCTTTTATTTCTGTATAATTCTTTTCTCCTATTAATCTATTAACTTCAGTATTATTTTCTAATAGAATCAATACTGGTAACGTTTTACCAACATTATATTTTTTTACTTCTTCATCAAAATCATAATCTAACTTAACAACTTCTATATTAGAAAAATCATCATTTATATTTTTTATATATTTATTCATTACTAAACAAGATGGGCACCACAGTGCACTAATTACTAATAATTTTTTCATAAAACCGCCTCATATACATTATATATTATTATTTAAAAATATCAAAGCAACTTTGTATAATTTCAATAAATAAAAAACAAAAGTGACAAGTTGTCACTTTTATTAAAAACTAAATATTACTTATTATTTATATTTTTTGGTTTTTTAGTTTTAACAAGTTTCTTTGAATTTTTCTTTTTAACAGGTTTAGGATCATTATAACCATCAATAAATACTCCTTTAACCTTATTTAGTTTTCCTTGAGTGCTTTCAATTGCTTCTTTATCATTTGTTTTTTCTACTAGCTCTAATTTTTCTTCAAGTCTTTGAACATGTTTTTTTAAATCTTCTTCAATTTTATATATTCTTTCCTTAATTTCTTCCTTTTCTCCTGGCTTTAACATATGAGCAAATAATTCATCAAGTTTTTTATGATGAGTAATTAATTCATTCATTTTATCATCTTCTGTTTTTACCTTATCAGCATAACCTTTAAGTCTATACTTATATTTACAAGACATCAATAATCTATTACATAATTTTGATTCCAGTTGTCTAATACGCTCACGTGTTAACATTAAAATATCTCCTATTTGTTCCAATGTTTTATGTCCTGATGCAGGAACTGCATATTTTAATTCCATTAATTCTCTTTGGTATAATGTTAATTTAGAATTGTTCGTATTTCCTAACATTAAATACTCAGCTTCTTTTGGATCCTTTTTAACTAAATTCTCTACTTTTTTAATATCTTTTAATATTGACTCTCTAGTTCTAGTTCCTTCTTTATCAACTAATATTTTACATATTTCATCATCAGTCATACGTCTTTCATTTTGTATACCATTTCTCAATCTAATAATTTCTCTAGATCTAATGTCATATTCAGGATCATTTATTATTTCTTGTATAATTGATTGAACATCACTTTTTTCAATACTAGCACTTGGATCAAATTCTGGATTATTATCTGCGATAAAATCCTGTAATTCAGAACCATCTTCCGTATCATTATTGGCACGTATTTCTGTATTTAAACTAACAATGTTTGCACCATCTTCTTTTACTCCCCTAATTATTTCAAAACAATAATCATATTTATATTCTTCTACATCTTTCTTAAAGTTTAAATTATATTTTTTACCTTTTTTTACTACAATTTTATCCTCGTCATAATTTTTGTTTTTAGCAATATTTTTATATCTTTCATCTTCATAATAAATACGTTTTGATTCTGGCAATAAAATACTATCCTTTATATCATTTTCAATACTATCAGTTTTATATAATTCAAATTTTTCCTTAGCCATATAATCTGCTAAATCATAGTCACTAGGAGCCTTACCAAATTTATTTATATATTCTTTCTCTAATTTTCTTATTTTACTAATTTGTTCAAATCTATGAACTGGGATTCTAACATCTCTACTATTATCTGCAATATAACGAGTTATAGATTGTCTAACCCACCAAGTTGCATAAGTAGAAAAGGTATAACCTCTATCAACATCAAATTTTTCTGCCGCTTTCATTAAACCTCGATTACCTTCTTGAATAAGATCTCCTAACATTACACCTCTACCAGTATATCTTCTAGCAATATTAACAGCTAATCTTAAGTTATGTTGAATAAGTTTATTTCTTGCTTCTAATCTTTGCTTTTTATTACCTCTTTTAACCATAGTAGCAATTTTCTTTTCTTCTTCTTTGGTTAATAATGGATAATAAGCAAGTTCTTTTATATACATAGAAAGGCTAGAAGTACCACTTGTATTCGATGCTTCTAAATCGTCAATTAATTTCAAATTATTTTGAGCATAGTTATAAACTAGATCATTTACTAAATCATTTTGTGATATATTTGCTATTGAAGCAAATCTAATTTCCTTAGTATCACTAAATATTTTATCTAAACGATCCTTAACTTTAGGGTCATTCATTAATTTTTGCATAACTTGTGGAGTAGCTTCTACACCAGCTAAAATTTCCTCCAATTTTCTTAGCTCTTTAGAATCCATGCCTAATCCCCCCTTTTCTTTAAATTGGACATATTATAACATAAAACAAAAAAAAAGTCAACTAAATTACTACTTTTGATTGACTTTTAGTCTATTTTTTATTTTTAAAATAAATTTATTTATGAATGACTGATCTATAGTATAAGTAAAATATATTAATCCTAAAACTATATCCAATATATTAAATGATAGAATTATACATATAGATGCGATAAAAGATAAAATATATGTTTTATTAATTCCTTTAGTATAACCAACAATAGAAACTATTAACAAAACAAACTGTGTAAATACTATTATGGTATCAAATAAACCACCACTAAGACTCCCTCTACTATATAATATTATCTTTAAAAGTACATCTATTATTAATACAATAATAGTCATTATTTTAGCGTTTTTTAAAACCTTACTATCATTATAATTATTTTTAAAATCTATTATAGGTTCTAATTTTTTAGAAGTTTTTATATTATTACTATTATTTTTATTTATTTTTGTATCATTAGTAAATCTATTATTTAGATTAGTTTTACCATCTATTTTTAAAATTGGTTCCCATTTTTGCCCTGGTTTACCTGGAACTATTCCACAATATACTTCTAAATTAGGGTTATTTAAACTTTTCTTTATATCAGGATAAAATTTTTCAGCCATTCTAATTGTTTCATTATCATAATTAAAAAAACCTTTATAAAAGATAATCATATTATTCATAATAAATCCTCGTACTACATTATCAAAATCTTCTATATTAAGATTCAAAGATTCATACCATTCCTTATGATCCATATTACTGTTTTCTAGATACATTACTTGATTATCAATTATCATAAATAAAATTCTACTATTCATAACAACACCTACTATTATAATTATAACATATAAAAATAACTAAATAATTAAATTTAGTTATTTTTAACATTACTTAACGTATTCATAATTTTAGAAGATTCTACATTATTAACTTTATACCATCCATACTTAACCATTTCATCATATGTATTAGCTTGAGAAGTTAGTATTTCACCTAAGTTTTCTTTCAATAAACTTCTAACATTTTCATTAGAGCTTTCTAATGTTCCATGAACAAAAACTTCTACAGTACTTTTAAGTATTAATAAATAATTATTCATAAATAACTCATCATTCATTACCAATAACCTCCAACATATTAATCATCTTATCTTTTATAGTAAGATGTTTATCAATCTCATCATTTATAAATGAAACTAAGTTCTCATCTTCAATAGAATTAATTGATTCTCTACATATTTTAATAATGTTATCTTCATGTCCAATTGCATCTTCTAAATATGATAATTCTTTTTGTGTCATAAATTTCCTCCCACTATTAATATGTACAAAACAAAAGTAAACATACTTGTTTATATCTATGAAATATGGTAACTTATATATAGGGTGATAATATGCATTATATTGATTTTTATTATAATAAGGATAATAAATTAGTTGCGAAAATAAATAATAATAACAAATATAAAAAAGTAACTGGTTATAGAAATTTGAAAAAATTAATTAAAATATGTAAAAAATATGGATATGATGTAGATAATGAAGGTATTATTGAAAAATATTCTTATAATATTATCAATGATTATGAACAATGGTATAATTCTAAAAAGAAATATGATTTAGAAGTAACAGGCAATATTAAACCTAATATGAAACTAAATCGTAAAAATATAGCCCTAAGAAAAAGATTAACTGCAACTGGAATAGCTGTAATTATAGCAGTTTGTGGTGCTAGTGCTTTACAAAAACAAATATCAGGACAAAATAGTCCCACTACACAATATGAAACACAAACTACAAATAATAAAGAAACTAATGAACTAAATACTACAGAAAAACAAACTAACAAAGAACATAAAGAAACAAAAAGAATTCATAATGAGAAAAAAAACAAACTAAACACTGATAATAAAAAAGAACTTAATGATATGTTATCTAATAAAACTTTTCACTTTTCATATGAAGATAGAACAAATAATAGTAATATGGAAAACGCTAAAAAATATGAACATAAATTTAAAAAATATGCAAAAAAATATGGATTAGATAAAAACTTGCTTATGGCAATTGCAGCTCAAGAAAGTGCTGGAGATCACTATAATAACTTAAATAATGGTCCTGCTGAAGGTATAATGCAAATAGAAAAAGCTGTCCACATAGGTGAAACAATTTCTGCTTATAATTATGAAACAAAACAGAATGAATCTGTTACAGTAAGTAGATATAACTTACAAGATTTAGATACTAACATTAGAATTGGTGCTATGATACTAAGGCAATGTATAGATAATACCAATTGTAATATTCCCCTAGCTGTACAAAAGTATAACTTTGGACCGGGAAATATTAATAAAGTATTAAATACTTGTAGTCAATCAGAAAATATTCCAGTAGAAACATTAGAAAATGATTCTACCAATACTGCTTGGTTAAATTATAGAGCATTTTTAAATACTGGAGATAAAGAATATGTAGAACACGTATTTAGTTACTTAGATGATAAAAGCAATATAAAAGTATTGGATAAAGATGGTAATGAAGTATCAATTACTATAAATAACGATAAAGAAAATAGTAAGCAAATGTAATGCTTACTATTTTTTTGTATTATTTTACTTCTTTTTTATTATCTTTCTTTTTATTATTAATTATAAAGAATGTTGTTACTCCTACACCAGCTATAATTACTATAACTAATACTACAAAAATAATTATAGTACAAGTATTATATAATTCAAATTCAAATTCAATTTTATCTTTAGTATTCTTAGTTAAATCCCAACTTAATTTAGTTTTATTTTTATTAACTTTAGTAGCATTATTCTTAATAGCCTTATATGGTAAAGTAACATTATAACTTAAATCCATACTACTAGGATAATTACTAATATCAGTTGAACCATTACTAGCACTACTATCTCCCATATTAAAATCAAATTTAGCTATATAATGGTTTTTAAATAATCCTTTTTTTACTTTAAAAACATAATCATTTTTATTCTTACCCTCAGTTAATCCAGATAAACTATAATTAACATTTTTATTAGAACTTATCTTATCTATATTTTTAAAAGTCTTAGTTATTTTAACACCTTTCATTTTATCTTTAGAATAATCTTCGATCTTATATCCTTTTTCTTTTAATTCTTTTTGATTCTTCTTATCTACTGATTGTTTATTACCAAAATAAGTTGAATCTAAAGCATATATAATAGAAAAATCCATAGATTTATCTTTCTTTATATCCATATTAGCATTAAACTTAACACATCCTGTACATAAAAAAGTAAATATTAATACAAATACTAAATATTTTAATTTTTTCATACTACACTCCTACAAATTATTTTTTATATTTTATTGTTCTTAAAATTTTCTGAATATAACTCTTCTTGTATAAAACTTTATCAGGATCTCTTTTCTTTAATTCTTTTAAAATCTCTTTGGTATCTGTTGTATCAATTCTAATATTTACATATACATCAGATTTTTCATCTAAATATAGATAAATATCTACAGTACCATATTTTCTATTAATTGAAGCATATCCTTTATATCCATGAAATTCAACATCTTCTATTACTAATAATCTATTATCTTTCTCAGCATACTTCATAGCTTTCTTCTGTTTCTTTATAGATTGATATCCATACATAAAATCAATACGAAATTTCTTAGATGAGTTTTTAAGAATAATTTCACTTTTATCAATTTTATTTATATTATATTTACCATCATCATCATAAGTTAAAGATACTTTAGTGTTATCTTTATTAATAGTTATAGTTTTAGGATTTTTAAATCTTAAAGATAAAGTATACTTAATACAAAGAGCTATGATACCTATTACTATTAAAACTAGTACTATAGTCAAAATTTTAAAAGATTTTTTCATTACTACACTCCTTTCTATTCTAATTATACTTTACGAAATATAAATAAACAATAATTATTTATCCTTTTTAAATCTCTTAAATAAATCAAAAGTTTGCTTACCTTGCATTACATCACCTACTACAGGAATATCTCTTATCATTTGATCTCTTTTATCTGCTCTAACTGCACGTGAAGGCATAACTTCATTTCTTATACTAGTACCAACTCTATCCGCAACAGCTTCTCCAATACTAGGTTTAGAAATCTCTACCTCACCCTTGGCTACCTCTACAATTAAGTTATTATATTCTTCGTTTAAAGGACTTTTCATAAACTTATCATTAAATTCCATTGCATCCTTACAACCTTCTCCAAACTCATTCATCTTCTTAGATAAATCTTCTATCTTCTTAAGTATTTTTTCATCAGTAGGATTATAAGCATTAAATACACTCATCCTTCCATCAATACATTGTTTAATTATATCGTCCATATAATCACCTCTAATATAATTATACCATATAAAAAGTCCTAGTAAACTAGGACTAAGTATTTTATTTAGATTTTGCTTTAAAAGTCATGTTATTTAGAATGTCTTGTACTTCTTCTGAATCATAAAAATTTTCATCCCATTGAAAACACTCTAATAATTCTCCTGCTTCAATACAAATACTTTTTGCTAAATTAACTGGTGAATGGAATTGATCCCAGTCTCTTTCCTCATTAAACTTTTCTATTTTTTCCTGTAATTCTTTCATAAAGACACCTCACACAATTATTATACCACATAAAAAACGGATTTTCATCCGTCTTATTTCCTCTTTAACCCTTTTAAATATTCTTTTATATCTTTTGTTATTCTATAACTTTCTCTTGCTTTTTGTATTGTTTTATTATGTGTCCATGTATCTAATTTATTATTTTCTATATATGGTATTGTATCTTTATATTGTTTTACTAATGCAGTCGCAAAAAACCATGCTCTCATCATATTTACATAATATTCTTCTTTTTTAATATTACATACTTTATCTAAATACTCTTTTTTAAATTCTTCATCTAAATAATATCTCATCAACATACATATACCAAATCTAATAGTATATTCTTCTTTAGTATTTATCCATATATTAATTTCTTTTATTAATTCTTCTTTATATTTTTTAAATATCTTAGGAGACATTTGATCACAAGTAGCCCAATTATTAATATATGGTAAAAATTTATTTATATATTCTATACATTTATTATAATCTTTTATTTCTGAAATAATAAATGCATGTAATTGGTTTTCTTCAAAGTATTTATGTGGTAATTCTTCTATAAATGATATATAGTTATTATCTTTAACTAATTCTTTAGCATATTTTCTAAGTTCTTTAGTATATATTCCTATTATGTTATTAGGGTTTATTGTTGGTATTAGTTTTATTTGAAATTCTTTATATTTTTTATCTTGTAGTTGGAATAGTTTTTTTATTATATTGTTCATATATACCACCTACTTATATTATAGCATAAATAAAAAGACTGGGGGTTGGTCTTTTGGTGGTGATAAGTTGTGTTGTGACTATACGTTAATTGGTGCGACAGTGTCGCACCTTTTTCATTTTTAAATATATTATAAAATAAAGTCATAATAATGTTACTATGGCAATTGTGACAACAATGTTGTCACTTTTTTATTCCTTATCTTTCTATTTTAAATTGGTGACAGTTTGTCACCATTTATTGATAATAACTTTGTGTAGTGCTTCTAACTCAATTGTCGCACCAGTGGTGCGACTTTTCGATTGCTAAATAATTCTATATAATAATTCCAACTTAATTTTGACACCATTGGTGTCAATTTTTCATTGTTAATTGTGTCGCAAATGGCGACACTTTTTTATTTCTTATATTTGAGGTCGAAAATTTCGACCTCAAATTATTTACTTAATATAATCTTTAATATCTCATACTAATTCGTATTCTCTTGAAATTATTCTATCATCAGAACAATACTTAATTACATATTTATTATCTTCTCTACAAATAATTATTCCTATAGTTTTATTATCATCAATATCTTTAATGTTTTCATCTATATAATTCATATATGTCATAATCTGACCAGTATGTTCTTTTTTTAACTCTGTTACTTTTAATTCTACTACTACATAACATTTATATTTTTTATTATATAGAAGTAAATCTATATAGTTGTATCTATTACCTATTTTTATTTTATATTCACTACCTGCATACATAAAACCATTACCTAATTGTATTAAAAACTCATCTAAGTTATTTATTATAGCTTGTTTTAACGCATATTCATTCATTTCTTCTTTTAATGTATTTGATTTAATAATTATAGGATTAGGTATTAAATCATTTACTTCTAGTTGTTCTTTAGTTATTAGTTTGTTTTTTGTTTCATCACTTATACGTTCATATTCTCTATTTTTAATCTTATCTTTTAGTTGTTTTTTCGTAAGATAGTTTTTTTCACAAATATTAATATAATATATTATTGCATTAGTATTTTTCAATACTAACATTTCTCTATAATGACTCCAACTCAATTTGGAACCCGCTGGGTTCCATTTTATATTTGAGAAAACTTCATAAAATCTTCTCATGTATCTAAGATTTCTTTCATTATACTTTTTACCAACTTCAGTTATTAATTTCTCTGAATATTGTTTTATTATATTTTTACCATATTCTTTACCAGCTTCACTTAAAAGCTTTCCAATTTCAAAATACACCCTAACTTTATTTCTATCCTTAGAATAGTCCTTTACTCTATCATATATTTCACTTTTTATTAGTTTTTCTTTTATTTCATTATAGTAATTCATATTTCTCCTTTCTAATATATATTTTTGGTCACAATTTGTGACTAGAAATTATTTAATATTATTAAATAATAAAAAAGTATATTTCTTTTTATTGAAATATACCTCTATTTAAATTATATACGAAATGTTTTATTTTTCCTTATAATTAGAAAATAATTTTTATTATTTCATACTTTCATTTACCCAAGATATAAAGTTAGTAGTTGAATTTCCTGTTCTTTCTGCATTGGTATGTCCTTGATCCCATACTGTTTCAAAATCTACATTTAAGTTTTTATAATTATTTAGAGCTAGTGCTAGATTCATCTCTGTTGTTAGTGCTGTATCTCCTTGAGTTATACCTGATCTTATTCTCCAGTTTTTAGCAACACTAGATTTTTTATATCCTTTATAATATTTAGTTAAATAATACATTGGATTATACATATTTTGTCTAGTACTTGATTCAGTATTTAAACTATCTTTATTAGACATATCTTTTTTATACTCTTTAGCATATTTAGAATTATAATCAGAGTATTTAGAATAATCTTTACTATTTAAAAGTTTACTCATAATAGAATCAAAATGTAGTGCATCTGTTTTATTGTTTCCAAATACATAGTTTTCTGCTTGATTTCTATTTAGATCATCAAATGCTCCTACATCTTTAGTAGCATTCTTACATGCTTTAACAAAGTCTTTAACACTAGTAATAGTTACTTTCTTAGTATCTTCATCAAATGTTACCCATGAGTATTTAGATACATAGTTTTTCATATCAGATACATTTGTATAATTATCATTTAAATAGTTTGTTAAAGACTTTTCTATAACACTTTTTAAATAATCATAATATGTTCCTGATGTATATATACCATTACTTGTTTTAGATAATGTTAAAGTATTTCCATTACTATCTTTTAATTTTAATTTATTTATATATTTAGCATACTCTTTAGCTAAATCTTTAGATAAAGCACTTGTCCATGTAGAAGAACTTCTTGTACCAGTTGTCATATATTGTCCCATATTCCATTCATATGCTTCATTAGCTGTATCTAAATTAGTTATTGGAACCCATGCCATTACACCTTTTACTGCATCTGATAATTTATTACCATCATCATCCTTCATAAGTGCACCTATTTTATTTAAATATTTATTATATAAACTACTATCTCCAGAAGCACCCAATATACTACTTTGAGCTCCACCTCCAGAACCTCCAAATACATAAATTGATTCTTCATCACCAGCTAAACTATTTTTATTATATCTTAAATATCTAATAGCAGCTTTAAAATCTGTTACTCCCCATGGAGCTCCTCCTGAATAATTATTTCCATTATTTCTTCCTCTAGCTCCAGAATAAACATAAATAAATCCTCTTTTCATATAACTTTCTATTTCATTATAATTATAACTAGTAGGTGATTGTTGTGCTGAATATCCTGCAGTATTAATAGGCATTACTATAGGAGCTGTTTTAGAAGTATATCCTTTTATTTTATTTGTTTTATTAAGACTACATGTATATTTACTTCCTTTTTTAGTACAATTCATATAATCTGCAGGTACATATATAGCCATTGATTCATATTCTTTAGCTACTGGTTTAGATGTATATACTAATCCTAATTGATAATATACTTTATTTTTAGAATCATAACTCCAATTAGACATATCTATATGAAGATTACTTGATGATGAGTATTTAATAGTAGTATTTGAAGAATTATTTTTAGAAAGTTCTAATGTTAAAAGTACTCCAAATAATCCTAATATTAATAATAGTATTATTATTATATTTCTATATAATTTATTCATAATTACCTCCTTTATATTTGAGTAAATAGGAGGAAGATTATCTTCCTCCATTAATTTATTTTTTAAATTCTTTACCTCCTACATATAATTTATAACCATTTAAATCTATATTAGAATAAGTTGTATCTTTATCATCTAACTCTGAAATATATGAGTCCCCTGTTAATTTTATTTTAGAGTTTTTATCTAGAACTATTTTTATCTTTTTAGCAGTATTTTTATTATTAATAGTTCCAGTATAAGATGATTTATTAGATAATTTCATAGTTAGTGTAGAAATAGAATCTACTACTACGTTACCTTTTGCTTTTTGTTTAATTAATTTTAAATTAACACTTCCTCCATTAGAACCATTATTTCCCCATGAATCTTTTTTAATTCTAATAAAGTTACCTTTTTTATCATTATTAGTTATTTTATTATTTTCTAATGTTATATTTGCTTTAGTATTAGTAACATATATAGTGTCTCCTTTATTAGTTACTATAGTAGAATTTTTTGATGAAAACTCTGCTGTTCCATTATCAGCATCTCCAGACATAGATTGGTATATAAATATATTTTTATAAGTAGTAGATTGTCCATTTAGAGTATTATTTGTATCTGTTAGTTTTACATTATCTATTGATATTTTATTTTTACCTTCTATTACTAATCCTTCTGATGCTTTAGATACTAGTTTTGCATTTTTTACCGTTATATCTGCAGTTGAATATACAGCAGGTGAGCCTTTTCCTGTAGTAGTATAAGTTCCCTTATTTACTTTTACTACTCCTCCACCTCTATCTGATCTAATAGCAGCACTTGATGTTCCTGCTGTATTTATTGTTAAGTTAGTAGCATTCATCACTCCTCCACCTGTAGTCATTATTCCTCCTGAATTATCTTTAGTAGTAGTAATTTTAGAATCACTAATATTAACAGTAGTTCCATCATTAGAAGAATTATTTGTAGTTGCACTACCTCCATAACTAAATACACCATTAGCTCCAGTAGCATTAGTTTTAATAGTTAAATTCTTAAGAGTTAGATTAGCTCCATCTTTAGCTAATATCCCTGAATTAGTTCCATAAAAACTAGTATTATCTCCTCCATCAGAATCCCCACTCTTATTTATTTTTAAATTAGATAAGGTTGCTTTTATTTTATTTTTTACTAATATTACATTTTGATCTTTTTTAGAAGAACTATATGTCTTATTACTTATAGTTTTATCTTTAGTAATTGTTTTTACAGAAGAATAAGTAATATTAGAAGAATTATTCATACTAGGTTGATTATTACTATTGATATTATTATTTTTATTAGTATTATTAATAATTAAAAACCATAATAAACCTAGTATTAAACTTAAAACTATAATTATTATTATACCTATCAATGTCTCTTTCTTATTCATCTTTATATCTCCTCTATATATTAATTATTATTACTTTGTGTATTATTACTATTACTGTTATTGTTATTATCACTAGGTGGTGTTGGTGGTTGTCCATTATTGTTACTGTTTGAATTACTTGATGAATTACTTGATGAGTTATTATCCATAGATGGTGGATTACCACTTGGTTGTTGTATTTGATTATTACTATTAGAATTATTATTGTTATTAGTTGTAGTATAAACATAGAATGATGCTGTTGATACTACTGCCCCTACTAATAAACCTATAAAAAATATAATTATCTTTTCTTTCATATTATCCCTCCTATTATTTATAATTATATATTATTATCTTATCATAATTTTTAATTATTATTTATTATATTCATATATCATCTCCTCTTCTATATACACTTTATTACATAAAAATTAAATGAACATTAAATTTAATTAATGTTCATTATTTTTTTAAAATAATTGTAAAGGTTGTTTTATTATTTTTAGAATTAGCTTTTATTATACCATTATGATTATTAACAATATTTTTAGCAATACTTAAACCTAATCCATATCTATTATTATCTCTATTTCTAGATTTATCTATTCTATAAAATCTTTCAAATATTTTATCTTCTTTATCTTTATCTATAGGATCTCCTATATTAGTTATTTCTATATTTATATTATTTTTATTTTTAAATACATCTATATTTATAGTAGTATCTTTATAACTATGTTTAATAGCATTATCTAATATTATAGATATTAGTTTTTCTATTTCTTCTTTAGAACATTTAAACATTATATCTTTATCTATATTAGATTCTATTTTTAAATTATTTTCATAAGCAATAGAATCAAATGTTAAACTAATTCTTTCTATAGTATTAGATATATTTTCTGCTTTTTTATTACTTATAGATACACCATTTTCTAATTTAGATAAATCTAATAAATTTTTTATTAAATTATTCATTCTATTAGATTCATATTTTATATTATCTATATATTTTTTATTAGCTTTAGTTTCTTTTAATTCATCTGCAGATGCCATAATGACTGCAAGTGGTGTTTTTAATTCATGTGATGCATCTGCGATAAAATCTTTTTGTTTATTAAATGATTCTTTAGCTGGTCTAGTTATTCTTTTAGTTAATTTCTTAGATACATAGTATATTATTATTTCAAATATTAATAATATTATAATTGATTCTAATAATGTGAATAATAATCTATTAGTAATACTTTTAGTATTTATAATAGTAATAGTATCATCTTTATAATTATATGAATATTTACTATTATATAAATTACCTATATATGAACCTTTATCTTTAGAAATTATCTTTTTAGATATTTTTTCTATATCTATATTACTTGTATTATTACTATGATTAATTACTTCATCTATATTATTATTTTTTATTTTAACAGTATATACTTCATAATCCATAATTATCATATTATCTATAGGTTCTTTATCAAAAGAATTTGGCCCTGGCTTGTTATCAGGCATAAAGTCTAAATTTCTTTTTATATTATCATATTCTTTTGTATAAACTCTTACATTATAAATAATAACACCTGATATTATAAATAGTGATAATATTAAAAATAATATTTTAAATACTTTTTTATTTAATTCTTTCATCTTTATACTCCATTTTATATCCTAGATTTCTTAATGATTTTATTTCTACTTTAGAATTTATTGATTTTAATTTTTTTCTAATAAAAGATAAATATGCTTCTAAGTTATTAGATATAGAATCATTTTCTAATCCCCAGACTTTATCATATATTAATTCTTTAGATAATACTTGATTTGGATTATTCATAAAGTATTCTAATAATTGGAATTCTTTATTTATTATATTTATATTTTCATTTGTATTTTTATTTATAATATTAGATGTTTTTAAATCTAGTATTAAGTCTCCATAAGTAATTGTATTATCTTTTACTTTATCTATTCTAAGTTGAGCATTTACTCTTGCAACTAATTCATCTATATGAAATGGTTTAGGTATATAGTCATTTGCTCCTTCACTAAATCCTAATAATTTATCTTCTAATTCTGATTTAGCTGTTAACATTATGACTTTAGATTTTATATTATTTTTCTTTATTTCTTTTAGTATTTCTATACCATTTTTATTAGGTAACATTATATCAAGTATAATAAGATCATATAGATCTTCTAATGCATTATATAAACCATCTTCTCCATCATTAGATATATCTACACTATACTTTTCTTTTTTTAATCTAGTTGAAATTAAATCAGCTAAAGATGATTCATCTTCTACTATTAATATTCTCAAGTATAATCACCACCTAAATATAGTTAATCATTTATTTATTAAATAAAGATTAAATAAAATTATATAAATAATTATAACATAGAAAAACAATCAATGTCAGGTTGTTTTGCGTGTTAATTAGTAGTATACTTGAATTAGGGATACTTAATAGTTGAGTGCTTACCTCCGAAAGGAGGTGATGAAAATGAATAAGAAGGATTTTTTAGTTCTATCTTTAATCATTATCATCATTCTACTTATTATTCTATTATTAAAATGATAATGAATTATAAAAAAGAAAAGCACTCAATCTAGTAAGATTAAGTGCAACAACCAATAAGGTGAGTACTCAACTCTGCTATGTTAAGTATTCCCTTTTTTATTGTATGCAAGTTTCCTTGACATATTAATAATAACATATTTTAATGATTTTTTCAAGTTATTAGCTACTTAGCTTAATTTATTATATTCTTCATCAGATACTTTTTCTAACCATTAATTAGAAGTATCTTCTCCTGGAACTTCAATAGCTAAATGGGAAAACCATTTATCTTTTACTGCTCCATGCCAATGTTTTACATTAGGTGGTATTGAGACTACATCTCCTACTTTTAATCTTTGTGCTTTTTTTCCTTCTTCTTGATACCAACCTTCTCCATCTACACAAACTAGTATTTGACCTCCACCACTTTTTGCATGATGTATATGCCAATTATTTCTACAACTTGGTTCAAATGTTACATTAGCAACAAATAAACTTGTTTTATTTATATCTGTTAATGGATTTAAATAACTATTACCTGTAAAGTATTTAGCATAAGCATCATTAGATTGTCCTAATCCAAATGCTCCTCCATGATTATTCTCCATCTTTATATACCTCCTCTATCAAAGGAAATACACTCCATGCTTTAGGCCATCCACAGTAAAAAGCAAGTTGTGTTACCATTTCTACTACTTCTTCTTTTTTTAATCCATGTTCTTTTCCTAATAATAAATGTGCTTTTACTTGTGGATATAATCCCCCAGCCATTAAGGCACTTATTGTAATCATTGATCTATCTCTTAAAGATAATTTATCTTCTCTAGACCATACTTCTCCAAATAATACATCATCATTAAGTTCTGCAAATTTAGGAGCAAGTTTACCTAAATTATCTCTACCTGCAGTTTGTTTTTTCATATACTTACCTTCTTTCCTTTATTATATCATCTTTTTCTAAATCACCTATTAATAAAGATGATTTAGGATTATGTTTATTATAATTATCATTTACTTGTAATTCACTATAATTAGCATAACAATATTTACAAAAATGCCTGCAAGAATTATATACTCCTATATCAACCATTTCTACACATTGACAAACTACATTTTTTCTTGCTTTCCATTTCTTATATATCCTACCAGTTAACTTGAATGCTAATTCTTTAGACATACATTCATCTTTAATAAAACCATATTCAACTAGATCTCTATCTTCAGCACATGTATGAACTACTATATTATGTTTTTTTGCACTTTTACTAAAAGATATTCCTATAGTTTTATAATCTTCTTCTGTTAATTTTTTATATTTTAAAATATTATAATTTTTTCTTACATTTTTATAATCATCTATAAATGATATTAATATTTTATTTATATATCCATCTAATAAATTACATAATTTATCAAATGCTTTTACATGATAATCTAGATTATATTTATCATTAATAAATACTGGATCATATCTTATCACAATATTTTCTTTACCTATAATATTAGATAATTTCTTAACAGTTTCTATTATATCTTTCTTAGGTGGTATATTAGGCTCTATATCTTTTTTATAACCTGTTATAGTTATATGAAAATATACTTTCTTTTTTATATCTTTTATTTTATCTAATATTGGTATTGGATTTTTTGTACAAAAGAATAATAATTCTACATCATCTAAATTTATTCTACTAACCATTTTAGGATTAAAAGGATTTCTAACATCTATAAATCCTTCTTCTAATCTATTCATTAACCAATCAGAATAGAATGCGACTATATCTGTTTTACCACTTATATTAAGAATCATTTTATTTTCTCCACTAAATCAATAACTTCACTAATACTATCAGTTACTGGAATAGATCTATCTTTTATTTCATCAGGAATCATAGCATACTTATCATTAAATCTTATTAATCTAAAATTATTATGAGTAAAAGTCATTTCTTCAAATGGAAATCTTATAATTCCAGGTGTATTAAATCCAATCCCAAATTCTAATAATAAAACTTTTTTGTCAGAATTATTTTTTATAAAATCTGTATATTTACTTTGCATATTATACCAATTATCATCTTCTACAAATGTATCATCACATCTTAAATTAACTGACATATTTTCTCCACATACTGGACATTTAGGAACTAAAGATGTAGGTATTTTTAAATCTTTATCTATATTAGATAACCATTCTTTAACTTGTTTTTCATTATCATATAGTTTATTATGACATGGAGTAGAACATTGTAGTTTAGAATAGCTTCCTTGAATTTCAAATACTTTATCTTTATCAAATCCATTATTTATAAACCCGCCATCTGTATTAGTAGTTATTACAAAATAGTTTTTATCTTTTACTAGGTTAAATAAATTTTTATAAAGATCAATATGTTTTCTCTCATAATAAGAAAAGTATATATGTTTAGCCCAATAAGCCCATTTTTCTTCTTCTGTTTTAAATGGATAAAATGACGATGTATATAAATCTTTTATTCCATACTTTTTAATCCAATCTTTAAAATCATGTTCAAACTTTTCTCCATTATAATGAATACCAGCAGCATCAGATAATCCTGCTCCTCCACCAATAATAATAGCATCAGCTTTATTAATCCAATCTCTAATCTTTTTTATATCAACCATTTTATCACTACCTTTATTTTAAATTGTTTGTATATATTTCTAGGTCTTCATCAGTGAATACATTAAATATAATATGTTTAAATACATTTTTATTGTTTTTTAAATAATCTTTTATAGTATTAATTGCAATTTCACTAGCATCCTCTTTAGGAAAACCATAAAGTCCTGTAGATATACATGGAAAAGCAATAGTCTTTAATCCTTTTTCTTTACATAATTCTAATGAGTTAAAATAACAATTCCTTAAATCTTCTATATCTTGTTTAGTAGGAATACCACTAACTTTGGGTCCTACTGTTTGAATAATATATTTACTTGGTAAGTTATAAGCACTAGTTAATACTACTTCTCCATTAGGAAGAGTTTTACCTTTCATAATATCATTACATTCTTCACGAAGCTCAATTCCAGCAAATGAATGAATAGCATTATCTATACAATTATGTCCAGGGATAAAACAACCTAATAAGTATTCATTACAAGCATTAACTATAACATCACATTTTAATGTTGTTATATCTCCTTGCCAGATAGATATAATATTTTTATTAAATGAAATGTTTTTTTCATCAGTTATTCCTTTTTCTTTAATTTCATTTTGTAAATATTCATCTTGCAATTTTAAATATTCTTCATTTATTGGTTTTGGATTTCTTATATTTCTTAAAGCACGATATAATTCTTTTTTTCCTTCTAAAGATGTGGGTATTTCTATATTAGATAATTTATTATCTTCTCTAATTAATTCATTTATTAAAAAAATTAAATTATTCATTATTATCACCTATTTAATTATACTACCTGATAAATAAAAAAAGCAAACTAATAGTTTCGCTTTAATTTTTTATATATTATTTTGTTTCATATTCAGGTTGAAATTTTGCAAATTCTTTTAATTGTTCCATAGATGGATAATAATATCTATGGTTTTTATTTAATGAACAAATTTTATTCATTTCTTCTTCTGTTAATTCAAAATCAAATAAATCAAAATTATCTTTAATATGATCTACATTTTTAGATCCTGGTATTACTATAAATCCCATTTGTGTATGCCACTTTAATATTACTTGAGCAGAACTTTTATTATATTTAGAAGCTAGTTCCGTAATAATAGATTCTTCCATTAAAGATTTATCTCCATGACCTAATGGATACCAACACATAATTTTAATATTTTTAGGTTCTGTTATTTTTCTTAATTTTTCTTGCTCAAAATATGGATGACATTCTACTTGTTCTACTTGAGGAGTAACTTCAAAATTATTTAAAATATCTTCAATAAATTCATCTTCGAAATTAGATACTCCAATTGCTTTTATTTTTCCTTCTTTATAAGCTTTTTCTAATTGTTCATATCCTGCTTTATAGTTTCCTCCTGGTTGATGTAAGAATAATAAATCTATATAATCTAGTCCTAATCTTTCTAATGTTTCATCAATTGCATTAGGGTTTTCATATTCAGTTGGCCATAGTTTAGTTGATACAAAGATTTCTTCTCTAGCTACACCTGAAGATTTTATTCCTCTTCCTACTGCTCTTTCATTTACATAAGCATTTGCTGTATCAATTAATCTATATCCCATCTTTAGTGCTTCTCTAACACTATTTTCTGCATCATCTGGTTGTAACATAAAAGTTCCAATTCCTACATTTGGCATTTTTACACCATTATTTAATTCTACATAATCCATATTTATTCCTCCTTTAATAAGTAGATGCAATAGATTTTTTTATAATCCACTTATCATTTATTTTTTCTAATTCTATTTCTTGTTTTAAATTCCACCATGATTTAGATGATCCAAATGGTGAGGCTAAAGTTTTAGTTTTACCTATAACTTTTGCTTTATCATTATTAATTATAACATCAATACTTTCATGTTTTGATTCATAATATTTTAATTCACCAGATAATACTGATTCTATATAATCATTCTTAGATTGATTCATACCTGTCATATGAACAAGTATATAATCATCTGCTAGTATAGAATTTAATTTATCTATATCTTTATTAACACTAGCTTCAGATAATTCTATATATAGTTTTTTAATTATTTCTTCATCAGACATAATTATATCCATTCTTCTATTTTTTCTTTTGAATCTTTAACTTGTGAACCAACTATTGCGATACCAGAAGTAATTTCTGCTCCTTCACATATTTCATTTAATTGTCTAGGAACTCCAGATAATCCTGATCCTTCATGAGTTGTGAATGGTCTAATAATTTTATTTTTATAATCTAATCCTTTAAGAGCTGTAAATAATTCTTCTGGCATTCCTCCCCAATATATTGGAGAACCTACATATATAACTTCATAATCTGATATATCTGGAACATTTTCTTTTATTGGAGCATTATGATTAGCTGTTCTTACTTTTGCTTCTTCAATACATTCCATATAATCTTTTGGATATGGATTTAAAGGTTCTACTTTAAATAAATCTCCTCCAGTTATATCTTTAATATATTCTGCAACTATTTCTGTATTACCTTTATCAATATATTTCATTTCTCCACCAAAATAGTTTTCATCTGCTCTACTAAAATAAATAATTAAACTCTTCTTATCTTTCATACTATTCTTTTTGCTCCTTTTCATCTAAATATTTTATAACTTTAGCAGGATTACCTACTGCTACACCATAATCTGGTATATCTTTAGTAACTACTGATCCTCCACCAACAACAGCATACTTACCAATAGTAACTCCTGGACAAATAGTTACATTCATTCCAATCCAAGCATTTTTCTTAATTAATACTTTTCCATAAGTATATTTTGTATGTCTTTCATTAAAATCATGATTAATAGTTGCTATTCTAACACCAGGTGCTACTGATACTCCATCTTCAAATTCTATTCCTCCGGATGCTGATAATATAGCAGAATGATTAATGAAAACATTTTTACCAAATTTAACTCTATTTCCAAAATCACATATAAATGGAGTTAAAATTCTAACATCATCTAGCTTCCTATTAAATAATTCTTCAAGATCATTAACATAACTCTCATCATTAGGTAATTTATTATTAGCTTTTTGACATAGTGTTCTAGCTCTCATCATCTCATCTACTGCTTCTTTAAAATATTCTTCTCTTACATCAGTTGGACCACCTTGATCCATTAATTCATAAACATATCCTTTTTTATAACTCATATTATCACCTTATATTATTCCCAAGTCTTCTTTTCTTTAGATGCATCTTGTTGTTCTCTTCTTACTTTAATCATATTATCAAACCATTCTACCATATTTGGATCTTGATGATTAAAGAATAATGAATCTCCTGTATCTAATCCTTTAATTGTTTCCATATCTTCATCACTTAATTTAAAATCAAACACTTCATAGTTTTGTTTTATTCTTTCTAAATGAGTTGATTTACAAGCTATAATAACTCCTCTTTGTATTAACCAACGTAATATAACTTGGGCAGCACTCTTATTATATTTATTACCAATCTCTACTAATGTTGGATTTGTAAACATATTATTTTTACCT
This sequence comes from Bacilli bacterium, assembly GCA_017406955.1. Taxonomy (GTDB): domain Bacteria; phylum Bacillota_I; class Bacilli_A; order RF39; family UBA660; genus CAJMSU01. The sequence continues at coordinate 142,203 of JAFQXM010000012.1, forward strand.
TCTCCAAATGGAGCCCAAGCCATAATATGTGTTCCATATTTTTCTGCTACTTCTTGATCTTTAAATCTAGCATTAATTGGATTAGTTTCTATTTGATTAACTGCAGGTATTACTTTTCTTTCAAATAAACATATATCTGCAAGTCTATCTGCATAGAAATTAGATACTCCAATAGCTTTAATCTTACCTTCTTCATATAATTCTTCTAAAGCACGATACGCTCCATAATAATCAGCAAATGGTTGATGTAATAATACTAAATCAATATAGTCTGTTTGTAATTTAGAAAGTGATTCTTCTACTGATTTCTTACATTTATCATATCCATAATTATCTATCCATATTTTAGTAGTTATAAATATTTCTTCTCTAGGAATACCACATTCTTTAACTGCATCCCCTACTTCTTTTTCATTAAAATAACTTTGTGCAGTATCTATTCCTCTATATCCTACTTTTAAAGCATTTAATACTGCTTCTTTAGTTTCTTTCTGTGGTATTTGATATACCCCAAAGTTTAGTATTGGCATTTCTATACCATTATTTAATTTAACATATTCCATATTATTTACTCCAATCTATTTTTAAAGAATCTAACCATTCTTTAATATTTCCTTTTTGATCATAATTTTTTATATTTTCTCCTCTTATAGGAAGTCCAATTAATACTTTTGAATTTGGTAGGGCTTCTTGTAATTCTTTATAAGTTCCTCCATCTCCACTACCTTCATGTGTATTAAATGGAATAATTGTTTTACCACTTAAATCAACATTCTCAATAAAAGTTCTAATTATTTGTGGATATGTATACCACCACATTGGATATCCTATAAATATATAATCATAATTTTCTACATTTGGTAAAGTTTTAATTTCAGGTCGTGCGTCTGTATCTCTTTCTTTTTTAGCATAATCTGCTAATTCTTCATAATAAGCAGTATCTTTATCATAAGGTTTTACTGGCTCAATCTCAAATAAATCTCCTCCTGTTAATTCACTAATATCTTTAGCAAATTTCTCAGTAGTTCCATAAGTACCAAAATATGTAATAAGTGTCTTTGTCATAATAATTTCCTCCTTTTTATTATACACACGTGTTGCTTAACTTTTACATTTTTAGTATAATACACTTTATAAGTAATTAATACCACATATTATAATTTATGTGTATTAATTCTCACTTTTTGAAATTTGTGTATTAAAGGAGGTATTTATGCCTAAAGAAGATTTAAGAGTACAAAGAACTAAAAAAGTATTAAAAGATACATTTAAAGAAATGTTTTTAGAAAATAATTTAGAACAAATTACTATTAAAGAATTATGTGAAAGAGCTATGATTAATAGAAGAACTTTTTATCTACATTATAACTCTATTGATGATATTATGACTGATGTATTAGAAGATATGGCACAAAGTTTTTTAGAATACACTAATGGTTATGATCATTTTTCTAATGTAGATAAAATTGTTAAAGATTATTTTGAATTTACTAATAATAACCCTTTATATGAAAAATTAAATAATAATACAGATTTAAACTATATAAGAGAACAAGTTTCAGTTAAAGTAGTTAAGAAAGTAACTAATCATTTTGATAGCATTAAGCATTTAGATAGTTTTAAATATGATATGACAAGGGTATATTTAAATTCTACTACAGTTGCGATGTATAGATATTGGGCATTAAGTGGTAAAAAAGTACCAATGGAAGATGCTATAAAGTTTACTTCTAAACTTATTAATAATGGATTAAAAGATATAACAAAAGAGAATCATTAATTTGATTCTCTTTTCATTATATAAAACCATTATTATAAATCTTAAAATAATTTATAATATTAGCTTATTCGTTACCTTTTAAACTAGTTACCATATCTATTTTTTTAACTTTTCTTGCTAAGAACTTAGATACTAAATATGATACTATAAATGTTCCAATCGCAGATATTATATAAGTTCTTAGAGTAATATATGCTCCAAAGTCATAGTGTTCTTCTATTGCTGTTTTAAATAACCAATCTGTTAAATAAAATCCCATAGGAAGTCCTAATATAATGGATATAATTGCTATCCAATTATTTTGTTTTATAAAGATATTTTTAATTTGTTTATCTTTAAATCCTAATACTTTTAAAGTAGCAAACTGATATTCTTTTTCTGTATATGAAAGTATTCCTAAATTATATATAATTATTCCACCTAAAATAACTGCTATACCAATAATTAATATTAACATAGTCTTCATCATAGAAAGCATCCCAGCCATACCTTCTTTTAATTTTTCTATATCTTGTATTGTTTCTATATTTTTAATTTCTTTAGTATTACTTAAATCTATATTTGTATATAGAGAATCTGGTTTATATTTAATACCTAAACTTTCTAAATACTTTCTAGTCATAGATATATTTTGATTCTGTGGATCTTTATTAAATCCTATTATTTTAGATTTATAATATTTATTATCTCCATATATATGCCAAGTAATTATATCTCCTTTTTTATAACCTTTAGTACTAGCTAATTTATATGTAACATAAATTCCTTTATTATTTGGTTTATCTTTTATTCTATTTTTATTATCTACAAATCTAACATAATTAGAAGCATCTGTTACAAATATATTATTAGCTTCTCTTTTACCATTTTTATCTTTAATTTCTATTCCTAAACTCTTAGATGTATTAGTACCATATTTATCATATAAAACTTGTAATTCATTATTTTTAATATCTTCTTTAATATTTAATTTATAATCAAAATTATATAAATCTTCAAACTGTAATTTAACAAAGAAATTCATAGAATCTAACATTCCTAAAGCACAAACTATTAAGGTGCAACAACCTACTACTCCAGCAAGTCCCATAAATGTTCTCATTTTATTTCTTAATATATCTCTTATATTCCATATAGTTTCAAATTTAAATTTTTTAAAGAATTTCTTTTTAGTAATATTTAATATATTACCTTTAATACTAGGTATTTTTGTTCTTAATGTTTCTGCAGGATTTTCTTTTAATATATTTCTACCAGTTATATATATTATTAAAGCTACTATACCTATTACTATTAAAGATACATAGTAACTAGATATATTCATAGAAGGCGCTCCATTTGGTATTTCAAAGAAAGCCATTTCTAAGTTTATAAATATATTACCTATAACATAATAACCTAATATTAATCCTGTAATACATGCAAATATACTAATCCAAAAACCATAACCAATATAGTGTAATAATACTTTTCTATTACTAAATCCTAATGCTTTTAAAGTACCTATTTGGACTCTTTCTTTCTTTATTACTCTAGTCATAGTAGTAATTATAGAAAGCATAGCAATAAATAAAAATATACCAGAAAATACTCCTACATAAGTTTTACCTTCGTCTATTTCTCCTTGATATGTTACATAAGAACTTGTATCTTCTACATTGATAATAGCTTTTGCATTTTCTACTTTGTCTTCTATATTGTTTTTAACTTTATATTTTTTATTCTTATTTTTAACATCAACCATTATACTAGAATATGGTATATAATCTTTATAATTAAAATTAAGCATGATAGTATCAAATACTTTTTCATCTTTTATATTCATCTCTTTCATAACTAATGATTTAATATAATCTTCAGTTATTTCATTTGTACTCATATAAGCAAATCCAAAGTCTTTTCTATCTGGATATAATTCTGAAGAATCTCTTGTATCATATAGGTGATCTGGTACATTAATTTTACCTAATACTTTTTCATGTAACTCCATACTTTCATATTTAACAAGTATAGTATCTCCTACATCTATATTATTTTCTTCACAATAAAAATTATCTAACCAAATACCAGATTTATTTGGATTAAATTTTTCTCCATCTAAAACATAAAATTTAGATATATTATTTGATTCTATAAAATTTAATAATAAAGTTTTTTCTTTATCAGTAGTAGCATTTACTGATAGTTTTAATTCTGCATCTTTAACATTATCTATATCTTTAATAGTTTTTAAATCATTATGAGTTAGAGGTCCAACTACATTTAAATCAAATAAATTATTTTCAGAATAAAACTTATCTGATGTTTTTTTCATACCATCCATATATGCTTTTATTCCAGAATAAGCCATTATTCCAATCATAATCATTAAAAAGATAGCAATAAACTGAGATAAGTTTTTACGAATATCTCTAAACATTTTTTTCTTTAACATAACTACCACTTAACCTCATCTATATTTTTTGGATGTTTATTTACCTCATTAGATACTACTTTACCATTTTTAATTTTAATTATTCTATCTGCAATATCGGCAATTAAAGAGTTATGAGTAACTATTATAACTGTAGTATCAGAATCACTTTGTTTCTTTAAAAGTTTTAATACTTCTACTCCAGTTTTAGAGTCTAAGGCTCCTGTTGGTTCATCACATAATAAAACTTTTGGATTTTTCATGATTGCCCTAGCGATAGATACTCTTTGTTGTTCTCCTCCTGATAATTCTTGTGGAAATTTATCAGCATGTTTTTCTAATTCAACACTTTTTAAAACTTCTTTAGAATCTTTTGATGTATTAGTAACATCTTTAATAAGATTAATGTTTTCATCTACTGTTAATGTAGGCATTACATTATAAAATTGAAATATAAAACCTACATCATTAGCTCTATATCTAGTTAATTCTTTATCATTAAATTTAGCTATATCATCTTCTCCTATAAATATACTTCCAGAAGTAGCTTTATCCATACCACCTAATAAATTTAATAATGTAGATTTACCTGCTCCTGAAGGTCCTAAAACTACTACTAATTCTCCTATATTAATACTTAAATCTATTCCATCTAAAGCATTAAATTTTTGTTCTCCTACTACATATGTTTTAACTACATTTTTTAATTCTATAAAGTTTTTCATTTTTATACCTCTTTCTAAATATGAAATATGTTTCATATTAATTATATTATTATAATATAAAATAGTCAATAATAATATGAATATTATTTCATATATGTTATAATTTTTACATGAGGTGACTTATATGAATGATAATATTAGAGAACCAAAACAAAAAAGAGCTATTGAAAAGAAAGAAAAAATAATTAAAGCTGGTTTTAATCTTATATGTAAAAATGGATATTATAATACAAATACAGCTGAGATAGCTAAAGCTGCAGGTGTATCTACTGGAATTATATATCAATATTTTAAAGATAAATATGATATTTTAATACTAGGATTAGAAAAATATGGTGATGATATATTCTTCCCTATGTTAAAAAATAAAAGTATAGAGTTTAATAAGAAAGATTTTAATGACGTTATTAAAAATATGATTGAATACTATATAAGTAATCATAAAGTATCTAATGTTGCGCATGAAGAAATAATGTCTATGGTTCATTCTGATAAGAAGGTTGCTGATTACTATTATAAAAGAGAATTAGAAATGACTAATTCTATAAAAGAGTTATTAATTTCTAATGGTTTTAAAGATGATAATTTATATGAGAAAGTTCATATTATGGTAGGATTAATTGATAATTTATGTCATGAGGTTATTTTTCATAAACATAATGATATGGATTATGATGTTATGATGAATTTAGTAATAGATAATATTAATAATTTATTTAAAAACGACCTAGTTTAACTAAGTCGTTTTAATATTTAAATTAATTCTTTTATTTTATCTTCCATGTCTTCTGGTTTATAAGTTGGAGAATATCTTCCTACAACATTACCTTTTTTATCTACTAAGAATTTAGTAAAGTTCCATTTAATATCTCCATCTTTAACAGCTGTTTTACTGATCTTTTCTACTGCTTTCATAGCCATTTTATTTTTCATACCAGTAATTGTATCTTCTTTAATTTGTTCTTTTAAATAAGTATATAATGGTAATTCATTTTCTCCATTAACATCTACTTTTGTGAATTGATCAAATGATGTATTATACTTTAAAGCACAAAATTCATGTATTTCATCATCTGTACCTGGTGCTTGATTACCAAATTGATTACATGGAAAATCTAATACTTCTAAACCCTTATCATGATATTTTTTATATAAGTTTTCTAATCCCTCATATTGAGGAGTAAAACCACAACCTGTTGCGGTATTAACTATTATTAATACTTTATCTTTAAATTTTTTTAAAGGTACTTCTTTATCATCTCTTGTTTTTACTTTGTAATCATAAATTGACATATTAACACCTCTTTTTAAACTAACCATTCTTTATAGTCTTCTTCTTTCTCACTTCCAGTAAATCTTTTTCCATCTATAAAATTTAAATCTGGGAAATTAGTTTTTAAACTTTTATAAGTTGAATCTATTGTTGAAGAACCACTTGTTACAAAAACATATACTTTTTTACCTAGCATATTATTTTCATCTAAGAACTCATCTATAATAGTTGGTTCTTTATACCACCATATTGGAAATCCTATACATATAGTATCATACTGATCTAAACTAGATACTTTAGAAACTATTTTAGGTTTAATACCTTCTTTCATTTCTTTTGAAGATCTACTTTCTTGATTAGTCCAATCTAAATCTTCTTGTGTGTATTTTTCTACTGGTTCTATTTCAAATAAATCTCCACTTACTGCCTTACTTATTTTTTCGGCAACTCCTTTTGTAACTCCACTTGCTGAAAAATAACTTACTAATATTTTACTCATAATATCCTCCTTATATTAGTTATTGAATGGTTTTAAATCTTTAACTGCTTCTTTTTGTGTTAGCTCTTTATCATCATTATCTATATCTATTAATTTATATTTAGTATTACCCATTTTTAATTCATGCATATATGATAATTGTCTTAGTCCATGTCTTGTTTCTATTCTTTCTACTAAGTCATGGTTTTCTTCTTTTTTCATAGCATATACTAAATCTATACATGCAGTATCCAAAGCACATATATCACGGGATGCCAATATTCCTACATTTGGTGTTACTACTGGTTCTGCTTCTACTCCTTCACAATCACATGATACACTCATATTTCTCATTACATTAACAAAAGTAATCTTGTCTTTAAAATGATCTACTGTAGCTTTAGTACTTTCTGTCATTCTTTCCATAAAATCTTCTTCTGCAATAGACCATTGTCCTTCATTTGGATAAGAATGAATCATTTTCTTACCAATTCTTCCATCAGCACAACCTATACCAAGATTTTTATTACTTCCACCAAAACCTCCCATAGTATGTCCTTTAAAGTGTGTAAGTGTAATTAATGAATCATAGTTAACTATATTTTTACCCATAGTCATATGATCAAACCATTTAGCATTCTTAACAGGTAAATCTATAGTACCATCTTCATCCATTATATCTACTTTACAAAAATCCCAACCATTTACTTTTAGAGTTTTTCTATGCTGCTTAGTTGTATATCTATCACCTTCATAATAAGTATTAGTTTCTACTATAGTCGCATCACTACATTCATCTTTAATAAATTCTTTTATCCAACTTACTGGTATTATATTAGGTCCATGTGGTTCTCCTGTATGTAGTTTAATAGCTATTTTACCATCTATATTTTCATTTACTCTTTCATATATTTTTTTTAATCCTTTGGGACTTAAATCTCTAGTAAAATATACTATAGACTCATCACTAGTTCTTTCATTATATGGAATATATTTTTCTCCACCTTTTTTAGCTTTCTTTTCACTCATTTCGATCACCTACTTAAATTATAACATAAAAAGACTAATTACTTAGTTTATTATTTTTTTATTGCTTTGTTCGATTGTTTTATGTGTTAATTAGTAGTATACTCAAATTAGGAATACTTAACAGTTGAATACTTGCCAACTTCTTGAAGGAAGGAGGCTTGATAATATGAAGAAAAAAGATATACTAATCTCATTTCTAATAATGATTATCATTTTATTAATAGTCTCTTTAATGATTCTATCTATAAAAAAATAGTACTCAATCTAACATAGATTAAGTACAATACCCAAATTATGGTGAGTACTCAACCATGCGAAGTTAAGTATTCCCATTTTTATTGTATGCAAGTTTCCTTGACAAATACATAATAGCATATTTTAATGATTTTTTCAAGTTAGATTAGCTTCTAACAAAAAGCGAGAGCCTTATGGCTCTCTTCAGGGGGAGATTTTTACCAAGTGTCGACTAGGCTTAAATCCCTGTAAAATAAGGCTTTTCCATTATTTGAGTTTACTTAAATTTAATAAAATTTTATCAAAATCTATTCAAAATAATGGGTGAATAATGGGTAGAAATAAAGAATGTAGTCTAGCAATAGATTACATTCTTTTTTTATCGCTTTTATCAGTGACATTTATGACATTTCTTTTAAGGTACACCACCCACAAATTTAATGTCATAATGTCATAAATCATTTAACGGAATATCTTAATCTTCTGATTATTTATAATTTGAAATTTTAATTACATTTTCCGTTATTATCTTTGAAATAATCAATAATGTATTCTACTAATATTTTGCCTTTTTTAAATTCTTTATCCTTTAATATATTAGAAATATATTCACTACCACTATGATCAATGATATTATCTTCTTTATCGCTTTCTATAAGATAAGAATATGTTTTATCATTTAAAGAACAATTTAATGTTACTCCCTGATTTTCCTCAAACTGTTTATTGTCTTTTGATAAATTAACGCCAAATACACCAACAATCACACAAACAAAAACAAAGAATACTAATATACTTGTTAGAATAATTTTAACAACCTTTAAAACTTGACTTGAATTTTTTTCTGTTTTTATTGTTTTTTCTATTAAAACAGATTTAATATCATTATCAAGAAGTTCATCAATAGAAACATTCAATGTTTTTGAAAGTAGTTTTAACTGTTCAGGATTAGGTTGAGTTTCATTTAATTCCCAATTAGATATTGTTTGTCTAGTAACACCTACCTTTTCACTTAATTCTTCTTGCGATAAACCAAGTTTTTTTCTTAATTCTAAAATATTATTACCAAGCACAATATTTCCTCCTTTCAAAAACAATTATATATTTGCAAAGGTTTGCTTACTACCAAATGTCTTTGGAAGTGTGTCAAAGTTTTTTAACATTTCTATAAATTGTAATTTGTCTTTTAAATGATATTATACCATACTTTTCAATCTTTCTTACTCATCGCAATATTACTATTTTCCGATTAAAAAAGAGATTAAACTATTTCTAATTTAATCTCTCTAAAATACCATTATCTAAATCATCGATATTGTATAAAGTCTCAAGTTCGTTAAATGTTTCTTCAAGATTTTTTCTTGCTCCAATCCAACCAAGTCCATCAGTAAACCAAATGAAAGTAACACCTTTAACTTGTTTTGATTCTTCAGCTAACATTTTATAACTTCTTGCAGTTTCATTTAATTTTGAACCACCAGATGAATAGAAGTTTGTTTCAATAACATAAACTTGATTATCTGTTTTGATAACAAAATCGAATCTTTTGGTTGAAGTGTTATTTCCAGACATAGCTGATAAGTCTAAATTCCATTTCTTTTCTATATCTGCTAAATACATTTCTTTAAAATAGCTTGTTCCTTTTTCAAATCCAGCTTTAATAATATATTCTTCTACCAAGTCTTCCATTAGATGACCTCCACGGTTTTTTCTTCCGTTTGAATCTAATCCAACTTCAACACCTAGTAAATAATCATATAAATTATTAATAATGTGATTCTGTAACAACTCGAATAGCCCTGTTTCTCTCATAAATTTAATATAATCTTCAATTGAATATATTAATTTATTAAATTTAAATAAGTATTCATCTGTCTTATCTTTTATAAAAATCTCATTTGATCTTACAGCCAATAGCATTGGTATAACTTCTAAAGTTTCAGGATACTTAACAATTATGTTTTCAAATTCTTCTTCAATGTTTTTGCTTCCAATTAAAGAATTTAAAATATTTAATTCTACTTTGTACTTATCAGCTTGTTCATATATTTTGTCAAAATTTACGTAATAGCTATAATTTGAAATGCTTGATTTAAATTTACTAAACCATTCATTAAAATTTCTACTCATTTTTTTCACTTTCCTTTCTTCTTATAGTAATATCTAAATATTCTTTTTCAAGATCTATTCCAATATATTTTCTTCCTAGTTTATTTGCTACTATACCTGTAGTTCCACTTCCATTAAATGGATCTAATATTAAATCTCCTTCATCAGTTGATGCAAGAATTAACTTTTCTAATATTGCAATTGGTTTTTGAGTTGGGTGTTTTCCACATTTCTTTTCGCTAGGTTTTGTGAGTGAAGATTCCCATACATCTTTAGCTTGTTTTCCACCATTTAATTCTCTCATCAATGAATAATTAAATTTGTGTTTTGCTTTTTTAATATCTTTTTTAGCCCATAATATTGTTTCAGTCGAATGTACAAAATATCTGCAACTTATATTGGGCGGAGGATTCAATTTTTTCCATGTAATATTATTAATTATTTTAAAGCCCTCTTGTTCTAATGCCATACCTATTGAATAGATATTATGCAGTGTTCCACTAATCCAAATTGTTCCTTCATCTTTTAGAATATTGTAACAAAGCTTTATCCATTTTCTATTAAATTTATGCTTTTCATCAATTCCAATTTTTTTATCCCATTCACCTTTATTAACGGAAACCATTTTTCCACCACTGCAAGATATACCATCACCAGAAAGAAAATAAGGAGGATCTGCAAAAATCATATCAATGCTTTTTGGCTCGATTTTTTTTAGTTCTTTTAATGAATCGCCTAATATTAATTTGAAGTTATCATCATCATAATAATACTTTTTTTTCATTGAAATTTATCCTCCCATTAATATTATTATCTTTTTATTCTTCAAATCCCTTTTTATTTTCAAAATTAGTTACAATGACTTCTTCAACTTTTCCTCTTTTTTTGCCATTTGAATTAATATTTCTTTTAGCTTCAATAACATGAATATTATAGTCTTTATATAATTCGTTTACTAATTTAGTATTGTGATTTGATAACATAACATAGCAACCACGTTTATCTAAATCTTTAAATACATCAGCAAGTCTTTTTTGTTCTTCTTTTCCAAATCCTTCATCAGTATAACTAGTAAATGTTTCAGTATCTGAATCGTAAGGGGGATCAAAGTATATAAAATCTCCTTTTTTTGCATCTTTTACTGAATCTTCAAAATCAGTATTTAATAATGTAATATTATTAAAATTTAAATACGAATGAATAATACCCAAATTTTCTCTATCGTAAGTATTAACTTTTTCTTTTCTATTAAATGGAACATTAAATTCATTTTTACTATTAACTCTATAAAGTCCATTAAAGCATGCTTTATTTAAATAGATAGTTCTAGCTGCTCTTTTATAATCAGCCATTTTATTAAACTTAGATTTATCTCTGTCCTTATTACGAATTTCATAATAATATTCTTCTGAATGATTTGTCTCATGATGATTCAATTCTGAACACATTTTTTTGTATTTATCAGCATCTTTAATACATTCATATACATTCATTAATTCTGCATTATAATCATTTATAACCGCCTTTTCTGGAGATAATTCGAATAGTAATGCACCACCACCAATAAATGGTTCATAATATGTATCAAATTCATAAGGAACCAACTCTAGAAGTTTATCAATAATTTGTCTTTTTCCACCTGCCCATTTTACAAATGGCTTTCCTTTTAACATATATATTCCTCCTATGGCTTTTTAGGTAATTTAGAATAATCATATTTAACTTGAACTGATTCTAATTCATCAAAAGCTTCTTTCACGTCTTTTGCAATATCATCCTTTGTATATTTCATATCACTGCGTTTTGACATTTCAATTTTATTAGTAATTGCAAATAATTTATCTCTAGCTGAAGAAGTAGTTCTTCTTTTTTTGGCATCCCAATCTAAAAGATCATACTCTGATTTTTGATATTCATCTAATAGTTCCTTTAATTGTCGAGTAGACATACCTTCATATCTATCTCTACTTAAAGTTTTTATAACATTATTAAATCCACAGGCATTTAATAAATCCTCTAAATTCAATTCTAGAGGAATTGATATTTGATAAAGATCATCTAGTTTGATCTTTTTTATTTTTCCATTAACTATATCATTTAATGTACTTCTACTTATACCTGTTATTTTTGCTAATTCTCTTTGTGA
>JAFQXM010000013.1 GCA_017406955.1 Bacilli bacterium
ACAATAATGGGAATATTAATAGGATTAGCTGCACCAGCAGTAGATAATTTAATGGCAAGGAATAAAACAAGGAAATATAATGCATATGCAAGATCAATGGAAAGAGCGGCAAAATTATATATGGATTCATATGGAGAGAATATAATGTCTTCTAATGAGGATTATTTTTGTATAAAGCTAACATATCAAACATTAATAAATAGGAAATTATTGAAAAAATATCAAGGCGACGAAACATGTGAAGATGATAATACATATGTATATGTAAAAAAGAATACAAAGATGGAAAATGATAAAGGGTATGACTTTGATGTAAGTATAAGATGTAAGAAGAATGGAAATGAAGTATATAGAGAAGAAGCAACAGCACCAAATACAAAATGTGATACAACTATTGATATGGGGGGAATAGAAGTAAGTGTTAGTCCATTGAAATTTACAAATACATCAACTAATGATTGGGAAAGTCACAATACTGCACCAAATATAAGAATAAAAATAAAAGATACAAATAAAGAAAATGGAGTAGGATTTGCGTCAAATACGACAATAAAATATCAATGGGTAAAAGAAGGAGAAACTGCTGATGGGAAGAAATGGAATACATTGAATATGGGTAATCCAAACCAAACTTCTGAATGGGAAAAGGAAATTACTAGAACAAAAGATGTTTATCCAACAGGATCAGGAGTGTATGAATTACGTATTTATGCGATATGTGATACAGCAGGGCATTGTTCTAATACACAATCATTTGGATCATATAAGTTTGACAACGACCCTCCTAAATGTAATATAGAATTACCAAAAAGAAGTTGTAATGGATATTATAATGCAGAAGCAAGTTTTCCATTAACCGCAACAGCTAAATGTGATGATAAGGATGAAGATCAATCCAAAGGTAGTGGTTGTACTAATAATTATTCTTATAAAGCAACATCAAATAATTATAGTGTATCAGGTTCTACCGATAGTGTTAAAATCTATAAAAGAGAAGGGAAAACAGAATTAACATATAATGTTTATGATAAATTAGGAAATAAAGGGGAATGTATTGAAAATATAAATATAGATACTCTTGCACCAGTTGCACCGACTGTTAATATGTATGTGTGGACAGATCAACAATATAATAAATACAAGCAGAATAATAGTGGTAATTTGAATAGAGCAACACTAAATAGCGGATATAGATCACTTTATGATACTACTTGGGCTCAAAAACCAGTAATACTTATTCCGAGTGGGAATACTGATGGAGGTCATTATAAATTTGAGGTATATGATTGGGATGAAGGAACGAAAAGTGCTACTGAAAGTGGAAGTAATGATAATAATTGCAACTATCGAAATGTTATTGCAGAAGGTAAATCAAGAGTTGGGTATAAAACAGTTGATAAAGCATGTAATGAGTCTTATGCTATCGTAAGACGTGTAAGAGTAGATCGCTCTGATCCTGAGGTTTTTCAGCTAGGTTTTGATACTAAGCCTGGATCAACTAAATATTATAGGTTTTTATATTGTTATGATTCTATTTCAGGTATAAAAGACTTCACAGTTGATTCTTCCAACAATGGAACATATGAAGATTTTGATGGTTTACCTAGAGCAAATGATGTAAATGAATGGGGAGACGATGTATGGAAAATATCTCATACATATAAAACAGCAGCAAAGAAAGAAACTATGTATAAATGTGAAGATTATTCAGGACGTATTGTTTATCCACATTTTAATCAAGGGAAAAACACTGACAGACCAGCAGTATATTGTTCTTGTAATGCAAAAGATAGGATGCGATTATGTGGTAGTGCATATGGGAAAAATAGTGATGGAACAAATAGATGTAAAACTTTTGCTAAAGACGCAGTTGTAATACCTTGGACTCCAGAAAAAAAATGTGGTGAAAATTTAGATAAAGAATGTGGCTGTTATTCTGAACATAAGGGTAAATATGGTACTACAGGTAATGAGTTATACTTAAATTGTAGTAATGATTCATCTAAGCATAAGTAATCATGACTGGTAATATGAGAAACATTAATTTAATGTTTCTTTTACTTTTTTTATACTATATAGTGTTACTATTATTACATTCATACTTATAGATATTATTAGACTCCACATTTTTATTTTTAGTAGTGATAATATAGTTAAGAGTATGGTTCTAATTATTACTCCTATAGTGGTTGCTTTCATTGAATCTTTACTTTTACCCATAGCATCTAAACTAGATAGTAGTGGAGCTTGTATATATTGAATTAAACATATAGGGGCTAGAGATATAATATATTTAGCTCCTTTATTAGTGTTGTAAATTAGTTTTAAAAATGTAGTTGGAGTAATCATAAAAAGAATTGTTATTGGTATTCCTATTATTAATGAGTATATTATAGCTTGTTTTATTTTTATTTTTACAGTCTTTATATTTTTCTTTGAATATTCTTTAGATACTACTGGTAGTAGTGCTTGTGATATGGCTAGAGTAAAAAAAGATGGTAATAATAATAAAGGCATAACATATCCAGATATTATTCCATATTCATTAGTTATATATTTATTACTATATCCTACTGATAATAATATTGTAGATAGAATAATTGGTTCTAAAAAATATCCAATACTTCCAATAAGTCTTCCTGTAGTATTTGGTATTCCAATAGATAGTGATTCTCTTATATAATTCTTCTTGGGTAATAAATTATATTTACTTATTTTTATATTTTTAGGTAAGAAAAATATTAGTATTAATATAGAAGTTATTTCACTTATTATATTAGAAAGTATTATATAACATAATGCATATTTCAAACCTTTATTCATAAAAAAAGGAATACCTATTATCATTAATATTAATCTAAATATATCTTCTATTACTGTTGATACCACATGTGGTATCATTTCTTGTTTACCAAAGAAATAAGCTCTACATATATTAGATATACTTGTAAATGGTATTACAAAAGCTATTGAAATTATTGATAAGAGTAATCTATTATCATGTAGTAAATTATTTGATAGATAAGGAGCTATTATAATTATTATAAATATTAATAATAGATTTATTAATAGTGATATCGGTAGTACTGAAAAAAATAATTTTATATTATTTCTATTGTGTTCAGCAACTAATTTAGATAAAGCTATAGGCATACCAAATTGAGCTAGGCTTATAAATAATGTGAAGGTTGGTAATATCATCATATATAAACCAATTCCTTCTGTACCTAACATTCTACTCATAATTATTTTTATAAACATGCCTAGTATCTTAGTTAGTAATCCACCTATTAATAGTATTATAACTGATTGTTTGAAACTTTTTTTCATACTAGATAATATGCATAATTATTATTTATTATAAAAAAATATTAAAAAGTGTTTTATTAAATTTATTTTTATGATATTATAATTTCATACACATAATATCCGAAAATTTTATTTGTAAATGTTTTGTAAAATATTAAAAATAAATTTTAATAAATAAACAATTAAGTAATTTTTATAAATATCTTATGATAGACTAGGTAGTAGAGGTGAAGTAAATGAACGATTTAGTAGAGTTTTTAACATCAACAGAAATAATGGTTGTATATATAGTAGTGGGGATAGCTTGTTTATTATGCTTCATTATTTATTTGTTAGATAGAAGTTATTATAAGAGAAAAAGACGTCATAATACTAAAGAGTTAAATAAATTAGTAGAGAAGGTTCAAGAAGAAATTAGTGAAGAAGATACTAAGGTTGAAGTAGTTAATAATGAAGTAGTATTAGAAACTACTATAGAAGAGAAACCGGAAATAATAGTTGAAGAAAATAATATTGAAACTTTAGAATATACTAATGTGGAACCTGATAAAACAGAAGCTCAAGAAGAATTACAAAAACTTACTGAAGTTTTAGAAAAAGCTCAGGAAGAAGAAAATAAGACAATTGATTTAACTGAATTTGAAGAAGAACAAGAGAAGAACGCAATTATAAGTATAGATGAGCTAATGTCAAAAACTCAAACTTTATATGAAAAGGGTGAATTGGATAAGTATGAAGATGAGTCTAGTAAACCTATTAGTTTACAAGATCTAGAAAAAGCTAAACAACAAGTAGAAGAAGAGCCTGTATTAATTAAGTTAGATGATTTTGAGAGTGTTACAACATCAGTTAGTACTGTAGAAGAAGCTCCTAAGTTTAAAAGTAGTCCTGTTATCTCACCGGTATTTGGTATTGAATCTAATTTAGGTACTACGGCTAATGATATGGAATTAGAAAATACAGCTAACTATGAAAAACTTGATGAGGAGTTAAAGAAAACTAATGAGTTCTTAACTACTTTGAAAGAATTACAAAAGAATTTAGATTAGGCTAATAAGCCTTTTTTTATTGACTTTTTTGCTGTTTTTTGTTATAATATTGGCCGTGTTTTGAAAGAGGGGATATTATGAAAAATAGAAATGTAGTTCATGTTGATACTGGTAGATTGTTTGGTAATATGAATACTAATAAAGCTTTTTTTCCAGAAGATTATACTGCAGAACAAAGAAGACAAGATTTCTTTTTAAACAGATGTAACGCTGCTTATCATTATGGTTTTGATCCTAGAATGACTTTTATGGCTTTACAAAATGATAAAAAAGGAACTTATAAGAAATTAGATAGAGAATATGTAGAAGCATATGCTGATGGATGGGATGCAGATATAGATGAAGATATTTTATTAATTACTGAAGATATACCAGAAGTAGTTATTGGTCATCCAGTTGCAGATTGTCCTGTTGTTATGATGACAGATTACAAAAATGGTATTTCTGCTATTGGTCATTGTAGTGCTGAGATGATTGATAAAAAATTACCTATGATGATTGCTGATGCTTTAGTAGAAGCTGCAGGAAGTAAAGATGAAGATATATATACTTATGTAAGTGCTTGTGCTGGTTCTAATTGGACATATGATAAATGGCCAGATTGGGCTAAGGATAAGGAATTATGGAAAGAAGCTATATATCAAGATAAAAAAGGGATATTTCATATTGATATGAGAACAGTTATTTCTAAACAATTACATGAAAGAAATATTCTTGGTATTAGGAAAGTAAAATTTAATCAAGATGATACTATTACTAATCCATATTATTTTTCTAATTCAGCAGCTAGTCCATATGGATTAAATGATAAATCTAAAGCAGGTAGAAATTTTGCTGGATTATTTTATCAAAAAGAACAGGTTAAAGAAAAAGTGTTAACAAAGAAATATTTTACTAAATAAACTAGTAAAAATAGTTGACAAATAAAATAAATTAACATATAATTATAACAGTTTAGAAAAAAGGAAAGAGATTTATATCCACCTGATCTGCGAATAGCGATAGGTAAAAAGCCAAATTAGATAGTATAATTAGGTTTTTAAGTGGGTATAAATTTATACTCACTTTTCTTTTATCTATAATATGGAGGTGTTAGATATCGCAAAGAAAAATGATAACATGTTGACAAACGATCAAATTAAAGTGCCAGAGGTTTTAGTAATAGGACCTAATGGGGAACAAATGGGTGTTAAACCAATTGCGGATGCATTAACTTTAGCGACTTATGCTGCGCTTGATTTAGTGTTAATAAGTCCAAATGCTAATCCACCTGTTTGTAAAGTAATGGACTATAATAAGTTCAAATATGAAAAAAAGAAAAAAGAAAAAGAGGCTTTAAAGAAACAGAAAGCTAATCGATCTGAATTAAAAGAATATCGTTTATCGCCTGTTATTGATGTTGGGGATTTTGAAACAAAGCTTAAAAATGCAACTAAATATCTTGAAAAAGGAGATAGAATAAAATTATCTATAAGATTCAAAGGACGCCAAATGGCTCATACTGAATTGGGTAATGAAGTTATGGAACGTTTTTATGAAAGAGTAAAAGATATTGCAACTATGGATCAAAAACCTAAACTAGATGGAAGAAATATGTCTTGCGTTCTAGTACCAATAAAAAAATAAATATTAGGAGGAATTATTATGCCAAAAATTAAAACACATAAATCTACTGCAAAAGTATTTAAAAAACGTAAAAATGATTATAAAATTGGTAAGCCAGGTAGTAGACATAATACTGGTAAAAAATCATCAAACTTTAATAGAAGTTGTAGAAAAGGATCTACTTTAAGTAGTTCAGATAAAAAGAGATTAAAGAATCTTATATAAAAATTTTAAGGAGGATTAAAAAATGGCAAGAGTAAAAAATGGAGCAGTTACAAAGGCTCGTCATAAGAAAGTATTAAAACAAGCTAAAGGTTACTTTGGTAGTAAACATAGATTATATAAAACTGCTAAAGAACAACTTATGCATTCAGGACAATATGCATATAGAGATAGAAAACAAAGAAAAAGAGAATTTAGAAAATTATGGATAACTAGAATTAATGCAGCATGTAGAGAAAATAACATTAGTTATTCAAGATTTATAGAAGGATTAACTAAAGCAGGAGTTGAAGTTAATCGTAAGATGTTATCAGAAATCGCAATCAATGATCCAAAGATGTTTGCTAAATTTGTTAAGATTGCTAAAGATGGTAAAGCTGGTAAGATTAAAAAGGATGAAAAGGTTAGTGTTAATGAAATTACTGTAAAAGGTAAGAGTACTAAAAAAACTACAAGTAAGAAGACAACAACTAAGAAAACAGAAACTAAAAAAGAAGTAAAAGAAGAAAAGGGAACTGATTATTCTAAGATGACAGTTGCAGAATTAAAGGAAGCTGCTAAAAAAGCTGGAGTTAAAGGATATTCTACAATGAAAAAAGCTGAATTAGTTGAGGCTTTAAAATAAAAATAAACATATTAGTGAATTTATTTATCTAGTGCCTTAGGGTGATAAGTATTAGAAACTAATAGAAGAAAAAAACGAAGGAGAAAAAATTATGACAATAGTATCAATGAATTATTTATTAGAAGCTGGTGTTCATTTTGGACATCAAAAAAGAAGATGGAATCCTAAGATGAAGGAATATATCTATACAACAAGAGATGATATTTATATTATCGATTTACAAAAAACAGTTAAAAAATTAGAAGAAGCTTATGCTAAAGTAAAAGAAATTGCAGAAGCTGGAGGAAAGTTCTTATTTGTAGGAACTAAGAAACAAGCTCAAGAAGCTGCTGAAGAAAATGCAGTTAGAACTGAGATGTATTTTGTTAATGAAAGATGGTTAGGTGGAACTTTAACTAACTTTAAAACTATTCGCTCAAGAGTTAGAAGAATGGATCAAATTGACAAAATGGAAGAAGATGGAACGTTTGATTTATTACCTAAGAAAGAAGTAATAGGTATAAAGAAAGAATATGCTAAATTAGATAGAAACTTAAGAGGAATTCGTGCAATGAACAAGTTACCTCAAGCTTTAATTATTGTAGATCCTCGTAAAGAAGAAAATGCTATTAGAGAAGCACGTATTTTAGGTATTCCAGTATTTGGTATTGTAGATACTAACTGTGATCCAGATTTAGTTGATTATGTAATACCTGGTAATGATGATGCAGTTCGTTCTGTTAAGTTATTAATTGGAGTACTTACTAATGCTATAGCTGAAGTTAATGGTAATGAAATAGTTGATTATATTAATGAAGATGATAAAGCTAAAGCAAAAGATGAACCTAAAAAAGAAGAAAAGAAAGAGGAAAAGGTAAAAGAGGTTAAACCTGTTAAGGAAGAAAAAACTAAGAAAGAAGATAAAAAAGAAATAAAAGAAACTCCTAAAAAAGAAGAAAAGAAAGAAGTTAAGAAAACAACTAAGAAAGAAGAAAAAGAAGACTTGAGCAAATTAACTTTAGTAGAATTAAAGAAGAAAGCTAAGGAAGCTGGAATTAAAGGTTATTCTACTATGAAAAAAGCTGAAGTTATTGAAGCATTAAATAAATAAGTATGATATAATCAAAGTAGGAGGGTAAAACTATCCCTCTTATTTTATAGAATATGAGGAGGATAAGATGATTAAAGCAAGTGATGTTAAAGAATTAAGAGAGAAAACAGGAGCTGGAATGCTTGATTGTAAGAAAGCATTAGAAGCAGTTTCTGGTGATATGGAAAAAGCTATCGATTGGCTAAGAGAAAAAGGAATTTCAAAAGCAGCTAAAAAAGAATCTAGAATTGCTGCTGAAGGGTTATGTCAAATAAAGACTGAAGGTAATAATGCAGTTATATTAGAGGTTAACTCTGAAACTGATTTTGTTGCTAAGAATGAAGAATTTACTAGTTTTGTTGATTATTTAGTAGATATTATTTTAAATAATGATGTTAAAACTAATGAAAATGTTTTAAATTATTTAGATAATGGAGAAAAAATTTCTGATAAGATAGTAGCTTTAACTTCTAAAATCGGAGAAAAGATTAGTTTTAGAAGATTTGAAAAAGTTACTAAGAAAGATAATGAAGTATTTGGTTCTTATAAACATATGGGAGGAAAAATTGGAGCACTAGTAGTACTTTCTGATACAACTGAAGAAGTGGCTAAAGATGTTGCTATGCATGTTGCTGCTATGAATCCAACTGCTGTAAGACGTGATCTAGTACCAACTGATTTAGTTGAAAGAGAATCTCATGTTATTAAAGAACAAGTTTTAGCTGAAGGAAAACCTGAAAATATTGCAGAAAAAATGGTTACTGGAAGATTAAATAAATTTTATAAAGAAATTTGTTTAGAAGAACAAGCATTTATCAAAGATTCTAATATGTCAGTATTAGATTATGTTAAATCTAATAATGGTAGTATTGTTTCTATGATTAGATTTGCTGTTGGTGAAGGAATAGAAAAAAGAGAAGAAGACTTTGCTGAAGAAGTAATGAGTCAAATAGAAAATTCATAAATTTAATTATTGGGTGTAATTTATGAAGAAAGTAGTAGTTTTATTTATATCAATTTTAATAATACTAGTAGTAAGTGGATGTGAAGTAAAAAAAGCAGAAAAAGTTACAGATTCAGAGAAGTTTGCAGCTGAGTATTCTGTAAGTGATAATAATCCATACGAGTATAGTAATATTGATGAGATATTGAAAATTTTTGATGGTGGCACTGGAATAGTATTTTTAGCTGATTCTGATTGTGAATGGTGTAGTGCTACAGCTAAAGTATTTACAGATGCACTTAATTATAAAAATGTTTCAAAAGTATATTATTATAATCCTAAAAAAATTAGAGACAAAAATACAAAAAGTTATAAGAAATTAGTCAGTATATTAAAAGATTATTTACAAACTGATGAAGATAATAATCCATATTTATATTTACCAGATATCTATTTTGTAAAAAATGGTAAAATTATTGGACATAATAATGATACTGCTACTATGAATGGTAGTGTAGATGAAGCATTAAATAAAAAAACAAAGAAAGAATTAAAAAATAAATATATAGAACTTATAAGTAAATATAATGTAAAAGAATGCTCTGGTGGATGTTAAGCATTCTTTTTTTGTTTACGTAAAGTAATAATAATATTTTTATATGTAATTATAATAAACTTTTTATTATGTTATAATTTATACTATAGGGATGGTTGTTATTATAGGAGTGATAATATGGTAGAAGAAACTGAATATGAAAAACCAAGAAAAAGACATACAGGATTAATTGTATTTCTTGTTTTAATTGCTGGTATTTTGATTGGTGCTGGTGGATGTTATTATTATTTTGAGTATATGCATAAAGATACTACTAAAACAGTAGTTAAATGTGATAAAGAAGATACTACAGAGGAAAAATTAGATGTTGATAGTGTTTTGGTAAAAGATTTAGTTGCTAGATATGATCAATACAATACTGATACAGAGGATGTATATAATAATATTTATAAACAAGATATTAAAAAAGTTTCTGATATTGATGCTAAAACTAGGTTAATGATGGCATATGAAAATACTGGAGTAGGTTTATTTAATGGATTTACTAGTGATGAATTAAATACATCATATACTAAGTTGTTTGGTAATGAGGTTTCTTTTAGTGATAGTGATTTTACATATGCTTGTGGTAACTTTAAGTATGATAGTATCGAAAAAAAATATACTTATGAGCCAAGTGCTGGATGTGGAGGTACAAGTTCATCATCACTTTTAAGAAAAATTACTACGGCTAAAATAGATGATAATAACCTATATATTAATGTATCTGTAGGTTTAAAAAAAGCTAAGGAAAATAGTTCTTCAGAATTTGAAATACTTGGTAGATATGGAGCTATTGACGATATAAATAGTACAACTTTTGATATTGATAAGGATTACAAAAAACTAGATAAAATGCAATATAAGTTTTCATATGATAAAAATAATCATAATTATTATCTAGTAAGTATAAAGAAAATAGGAATATAATGATATCAAATAATGATATCTTTTTTTTAAATAATGTGTTATAATATGCGTGAAGGTGATACTATGGGTAAAAAAAGTTCAATTGATAAATTAGATGCTCAAATAAAAAAACTTAAAAAAAATGACGATACTAATACGCCATTTCTTAATAGACGTGAGTTAGATGAAAAAATGAAATTAGATAAATTAAAAAAGAAGGAAAAAGATAAAATTAAAACATCTACTAAGACAAAGACAAAAACTTTGAAATTAGATGAAATTAAAAAAGCTTTAGAGAAAGATAATAAGAAAACTAATGCCAAAAAGAGTATAAATGGTGATAAAAAATCTAAAAGATTTAGTAAGACTTTAATAAAAAATAATTATTTAGATAAAAAAAGTAAAGTAAATGAAGTTTTAGATGATGAAAAAGAAGTAGATAAAATCATTAGATTTTTAACTAAATTTTTTATTATATTTTTAGTTGTATTTGTTATTATTTTTATTTTCATTTGTATTATATAAAATAAATAACATTTTTTCTTTATTTTAAAAGTTTAATATTATATAATTAAATTAAGGAGAGATGATTAAATGGATAGTGATATAATAGAATTAACTAAAGTTGATATGGATAATGCAATTAGTAATTTAGAAAAAAGATTTACTAGTGTTAGGGCAGGTAGAGCTAATCCTTCTAGTTTGGATGGAGTTAAAGTTGAGTATTACGGAGTAGAAACACCTCTTAAACAACTTACTACTATAACAGTACCAGAGGCTAATCAATTATTAATAAAGCCCTTTGATAAAAGTTGTTTGGCAGATATTGAAAAAGGTATAATTGCGGCTAATTTAGGTTATAATCCTTCTAATGATGGGGAGACAATTAGAATAGTAATTCCAGCTTTGACAGAAGAAAGAAGAAAAGAACTTGCTAAACAAGTTAAATCTCTAGCTGAAGATGCTAAAATTTCTGTTAGAAATAATAGACATGAAGCTTTAAATATGATTGATAAAGAAGAATTATCTGAAGATGAAAAAAAATCTTTAGAAAAACAAATTCAAGATTTAGTTAATACATATAATAAAAAAATTGAGGAGTTATTAAAAGCAAAAGAAGAAGAACTTATGACAATATAATTTATAAAAAATATGATATTTAATTATCATATTTTATTTTTCTATTATATTTAATATATCATTAACTTTAAAATTTTTGCTAAGGCCTACTGGTAAAAAGTAAACATTATATACTTTTCGTTTCGGAAATATATATTTTTCTGATGGAAAGTCTTCATATATATAGAGAATTTTTTCATCTTTATCTGTTAAAATAATATCTATTTTTTGGCAAATAAAGTCAGTACTAACAAATTTTTTATGAGGAAATTTAATAATGTAATCAATTTTTTCTAATTTAAATTTTAGACCTTTAAATCTTTCTCTAAATTTAGTTAGTTCTACTATTTTATATTTTCTTTTGTTAATTTTTAAATACATATTATCACACTCATTTAGATTTTAACATAATTTAGTTTACATTACAAATAAATATCTTATTATATAATTATTGAGTTTTAAAAATATATAAGATATAATTGATTTATAGTTGGAGATGACATTATGAAAGATTTAGTAGCTTTAGTTACTGGAAGTAGTAGAGGAATAGGTAAGAGTATAGTTATAGAACTTGCAAAAGTAGGAATTAATGTAGTAATTAATTATAATAAAAATGAGAGTAAAGCTTTAGAATTAGAAAATTATATAAAAAAGAATTATGATGTTTCTGTATTATCTATAAAGTGTGATGTATCTAAAGAAGAAGAAGTTATCAATATGGTTAATACTATAACAGATAATTTTGGTAAGATTGATATTTTAGTAAATAATGCTGGAATATGTAATGATAGTACTTTTTTTGATAAGAGTGTTAAAAATTTTAAAAGAATTATAGATGTTAATTTAATTGGTACTTATTTATGTAGTAAATATGTTGGGCAGATAATGAAAAAGAATAAACAAGGTAAAATTGTTAATATTTCATCTAGTAATGCTATTGATTCATATTATCCAGAGAGCTTAGATTATGATGTTTCTAAGGCAGGGGTTATTTCTTTAACACATAATATGGCAGTAGAATTTGCGCCATATATAAATGTTAATTGTATTTGTCCTGGTTGGATTAAAACAGATATGAATAAAGATTTATCTATTGACCAAATAGAAAAAGAAAAGAGTAAAATATTACTAAATAGGTTTGGCAGTGCTTTAGAAATAGCTAAAGTTGTAGTATTTTTAGTTAGTTCAAAAGCTAGTTATATTAATGATAGTATTATTAAAGTAGATGGTGGTAGATATAATGGATAAGAATGAGATTTTTCAATTAATAGATGAATGTGAAAAAGATTGTTTAGAAGAGTTTAAAAAAGCAGATGATATTTGTGAATATAATAGTATGAAAGTTTTGAATAGCTTCCATAAAAATAATTTAGTAGAATCTCATTTTAATTCTACTACAGGATATGGATATAATGATATTGGAAGAGATGTTATTGAGAATATTTATAGAGACATTTTTAATGCGGAAGATGCATTGGTACGTAGTCAATTTATATCTGGTTCACATGCTTTAACAGTTTGTTTGTTTGCTATTTTAAGACCTAATGATTTACTTCTAAGTATTACTGGTAAGCCATATGATACATTAGACGAAGTAATTGGTATAGTGGAAAATAGTAGTTCTTTAAAGAGTTATGGTATTAAATATGATCAAATTGATCTAAAAAATGATGATTTTGATTATAATAAAATAGAAGATTATTTAAGAAAAACAGAAGTAAAGGTAATAGAAATACAACGAAGTAAGGGATATTCAACTAGAAAAAGTATTTCAATAGATAAGTTAAAGAAAGTAATTAATTTTATTAGAAGTATTAATAGTGATATAATTATTATGGTAGATAATTGTTATTGTGAAATGGTTAACAAATTAGAGCCTACTGATGTAGGAGCTGATATTGTTGTTGGATCTTTAATTAAAAACTTAGGTGGTGGTATTGCTCCTAATGGTGCATATATAGTTGGTAAAAAAGATTTAGTTAAATTATGTGCTGAGAGATTAACTTTACCTGGAGAAGGTAAGGAAGTTGGTCCAACACTTGGTATTAATAAACAGATATTACAAGGATTATATATGGCACCTTCAGTGGTTAATTCTGCTGTTAAAGTGGCTATATTAGCTAGTAGGATTATGGAAAAGTTAGGTTATATTGTTGAACCGAAATATAATGATGAAAGAGTTGATATAGTACAAAGTATAGTTTTTAATGATAAAGACAAATTAATAAATTTTACTAGAGGTATACAGAATGGATCGGCAGTAGATTCAAATGCAATTATTGAAGCTTCTGATATGCCAGGATATTTAGATAAGGTAATAATGGCTAGTGGTTCTTTTACGCAGGGATCATCTATTGAGCTATCTTGTGATGGACCATTGAAAGAGCCATATATTGCATATATGCAAGGTTCTTTAACTTATCCTTATGGTAAATTAGGATTAGTTAATGCTTTGTTAAAACTATCAGAGATAAGGAGGTAATTTATGGATAGTTATATTGATACAATGGATACTAGTGCAGCTGCAGGTGGAATAATTGCTGTGGTACTTGCTATACTTGGGATAGTATTATTAATAGTATTTATTGTAAGTATATTCCAAATAATTGGACATTGGAAAATGTTTAAGAAAGCAGGTGAACCAGGATGGGCAGCTCTAGTACCAATTTATAATACATATATTTTATGTAAAATTACTGGGGTAAATCCATGGTGGATTGTTATAACTTTTTGTGCATCGCTTTTAAGTTTTATACCAGTAATAGGTTCATTACTTGTTATGGCTGTAACAATTTATTTTGGAATAATGCTAGCTGGTAGTACTGCTAATAGTTTTGGAAAGGATACAGGATGGGCAATCGGTCTTTATTTCTTAGCACCATTTTTCTCATTTGCATTAGGTGTTGGCACAAGTGAATATGTTGGTCCAACTCCAATGAATGATCCAATAATGGCAGCATTTAATAAAAGTCAAAATAATCAACAATCTAATGTAGCTAGTAACCAATCAGGTACTGCAAAGTTCTGTTCAAATTGTGGCAATAAATTAGATGCTAATGTTGGCTTTTGTCCAAATTGTGGCAACAAGATAAAGTAATAAAGAATATTTTAGAATATTCTTTTTTTTTGCACATATATTTAATTATGAAAAGGAGGAGTCGTATGATAAATAAACAAAATTTGTGGTTTTTAACTTTATTTACATTAATACTAGTACTTAGTATATACTATATTACTATGCCTAATGATTTATTGACTAAGGCTAATAATACTAGTATATCTGAGAAAAATAAAACAAAAAAAACAATAGAGGATGCATCATCTCTTACTGCTATGAGAGTAAATTTAGATGAAGAAAGAGAAACAGAAAAAACTGAATTACAAAAACAATTAACAGATGAAGATATGAGTAGTCAGGAGAAAAATAATGCATATGAAAAATTAAAATATTTAAATGAAGTAAAAGGCAAAGAGGAAACATATGAAAAAAATATTAAGAAGCAATATAAATTAGACTGTTTTGTAAAAATGGATAATTCAAATGTATCAGTAGTTTGTGTGTCAAATAAACATGATAATGCATTGGCAAATAACATCATGCGTCTTATACAAAAAGATAATAATGAAAAACTTTATATAACTGTTAAATTTCAAAAATCATAAATTGGTCAAAAGCATACAACAAAGTGTTAATATTACATAAAATAATTTAGGTGAATTAGAATGGCGAAAGGTATATTAACAAAAAGAGAAAGAGATGTTTTTGAACTTTTGATAATTAATAAAAGTACAAAAGATATTGCTGAAGAATTAAATATAAGTGAAAAAACAGTTAGAAATCATATTTCTAATGTTATGCAGAAACTTGGAGTAAATGGTCGTGCAGGGGCAGTAGTTGAATTATTAAAATTACAAGAATTATCTTTATAATCGTACTAAATTAGTACGATTTTTCATATTATTAAGTAGGTGATATGATGCTAAAAACTAAAGCAATAAGAAAGATATTTATAACTACATTAACTTTATTTATATTATTAGTAGTTTATTCAATACCAAATACCATAAACAATAATGTTTTAAAAACTAATTTAGAAGTTGAAACTACTACTGGCTTATATACTAATAATATTTACTTACTAAATAGTGATAATTTTTTAGTAAAAACAAAAATATTATTAGATTCAAATAGTTTAGAAGCAAAAATAAGAAAAATAATAAATAATTTAACTATCAGTAATAATTCAAAATTTTCTAATGGATTAAAATCATATATACCTAGAGGTACTAAATTGTTAGATATTAATTATAATGATAAATTAGTTACTCTAAACTTTTCTAAAGAATTTTTAAATATGAAAGTAGTATCAGAAAAACAAATTATATCTGGATTAGTATATAGTGTTTTAGATTTAGATGAAGTAGATAAAATATCTATTTTGATAGATGGTAAAATATTAGAAAATTATCCTAACACTAAGGAATCATTGCCTAATATATTAGATAAAGAAATAGGAATTAACAAAGAATATAATTTGTCTTCCAGAAATAATATTTCTAAAACAGTTATTTATTATGTTAATAAAATAGATAATGATAATTATTATGTACCAGTAACTAAATATTTAAATGATAATAGAGATAAAGTTAAAATAATAGTAGAAGAATTAACTACTAATTATATTTATGAACAAAATTTAATGAGTTTTTTAAATAGTAATACAAAACTTATAGATTATAAGGAACAAGAAAATGTTATGATATTAAATTTTAATGATTATATATTTGATGGTAATAATAAGATAGAAGAAGAGGTTATATATACAATTTGTTATTCTATATTTGATAATTATGATGTTAATCAAGTTATGTTACAGGTTAATGGTAAAAATATTAAGTCTATTGGAAGAAATGATATAAAATAAAAAAAGTACTTGAAAGATAAGTACTTTTATTGTATAATTTAACTTGTCAGTTAATTGTCCGCGTAGCTCAGCTGGATAGAGCAATCGCCTTCTAAGCGATCGGTCACAGGTTCGAATCCTGTCGTGGACGCCACTTAGAAAAATAACCGTTATTTAACGGTTTTTTTATTGGAAATTATTATTTTGTCCATTTCCCCAGAAAATAAAGAATAATATAATAATTACAATAAAAATAGCCCAAATCCAGCCATTATTGTTATTATTGTTATAACAAGGCATTCCGCATCCGTACATATAATCTACTCCTTTCATTATATTATATTTAAGTAGTTATATATTGACACTACATGCGACTAATAAATTAAAATATGATAAATATTTTATTTTGTAGTAGGGAAAGTTTAATAACTTGATAATAATATAGTAGGAGGTGGAAGAAAAAGTTCATGAAGATTGTTATGCAAGATGGTATTAAAGATTGTGGTATTTGTTCTCTTCTTTCTATCATTAGATTTTATGGAGGAGATGTATCTAAAGAATATTTAAGAGAGTTAACAAATACTACTAAATCTGGAGTATCTGCATACAAACTTTTAGAGGGTGCTAAAAAAATTGGTTTTACTGGATTTGGATGTAAAGGTGATATTAAAAATATAGATAAAAATAACTTACCATGTATTGCCCATTTAATAATTAATAAAAGTTATCAACATTTTGTTACTATATATGATATAGATTTAATAAATAAAAAAGTATTAATTATGGATCCTGCTAAAGGAAAGAAAATATTAAGTTTTTCTTACTTTAGATTATTATCTAGTAATAACTATATATTTTTAAAACCAATAAAGAAACTACCAGTAGTAACTAAAAGAAAAATAATATTAGAAGATATAAAAAAGTTCTGTCACCATAATCTACTCCCAATAGTTATTATTACTATACTATCATTAATATATTTTCTAATAAATATAATTGTAGCTTTTCATTTCAAATATTTACTCCAGTTTGTTATTAACTATGAGTTAAGTATTAATATTTTATTCATAAGCTATTACCTCTTGATTATATACATTGTAAAAGAATTATTACTATTTTTAAGAAACACTTTACTTTTAAAAATGACAAGTTTATTTGATTATAAAGTTACTACTAATACTTATAAAAAAATTCTTCTACTTCCATATTTTTATTATAAAAATAGAACTACTGGAGAAGTTATATCAAGGATAAAAGACTTAAATATTGTTAAGACTTATTTAGGAAATTTTATTTGTTCTATTACTACGGATTTATTTACGGCTATTATTTTTATTATATTTATGTTTAATATTAATAATCAGTTAACTATAAGTGTTTTATTAATAATAGGTATTATATTTATTTATAATTATTTAATAACTAGATTAAAAAGAAAAAGAATACAAAATTATTATAATAATGAAGAAAAATTAAATTCATATTTAATTGAGTCATTAACTAGCGTTGAAACTATTAAGGGATTACATATTGAGAATAATACTTTAACTAAGTTTAGATTAAAATATAAAAATTATTTAGAATCATTTTATAAAATGTCTATTTTAAATGAGATTAATACTTTCTTTAAAAATATTATTAATAATTTTTTATTAGTAATTGTTTATGGTTTTGGAACTATATCAGTTATTAATAATAAGATATCTGTTGCGGAATTATTTATATATCAGGGAATGCTAAGTTATTTTCTAACTAGTATAAATAATCTTATCTTTCTAAAACAAGAACATACATCTTATAAAGCTGCATTAGATAGAATACATGATATGTATACTATAAAACAAGAAGTTTTTGACGGTAATAAATATAATAATTTTAGTTTAGTTGGTGATATTAAATATAATTATCTAACTTATGGATATAACAGAGTAAATTTATTTAATAATTTAAAACTAACAATAAGATCTAAAGAAAAAATATTAATATGTGGATCTAGTGGTAGTGGTAAATCTACTTTGATTAAAATGCTAATGAGATATGTAGAAGTACCATTTGATATGATAAAAATAAATAATGTTGATATAAATCATTATCATCTAGATAATTTACGAAATAAAATTACTTATGTTTCTAATTCTGAATTCTTATTTTCTGATACTATTTATAATAACATTATTTTAAATAGAAAAGTATCTATGGAAGAAGTAAAAAACATTTCAAAAATAGTATTATTGGATGAAGTGATTTCTAAAAATAATTTAGGTTATCAAAATATAGTAGAAGAAAATGGATTTAATTTTAGTGGAGGAGAACGTCAAAGAATAGTGCTTGCTAGAACATTGTTAAAAAATAGTGATATCTATATATTTGATGAGGCATTAAGTCAAATAGATATAGATAAAGAAAGAAAAATTTTAATAAATATATTTAAATATTTAAAAAATAAAACAGTAATAGTTATAAGTCATAGATTTAATAATTGCGATTTGTTTAATAGAGTAATTAAATTAGAAGGAGGAAAAATTGTTGAAAACAAAAAATTATGAGTCTAGGTCTTTTTTATATGCTAGTATTTTTATTTTAGGTATTCTAATATTTTTTTTAATATTATTTAGTATGAGAAAAAGCATTAGAACTTATAAAGTAATTAATTCTATTGTAGTTAAAAGTAATTTAGTAGAGTTATTAGTAACAGATAAAGATTTGAAAACAATTTATAATAATAAATATTTATATATTAATAAAAAAAAGACAATAATTAGTTTAGAAAATATAAATAAAAAAGTACTTAAGCGAAATAGTCATTATTATCACAGTGTATTATTAAAAGTAAAATTAAATTCTAAAGTAAAAGAAAACGATACTATTAAATTATTATTTTTTAATGGTAAAATAACTGTTTTTAAAATGATTAAAGTCATTTGGAAAGGAGTATGATGGAAAAGTTAAAATCAAAAGATTTAGAAAATATAATAGGAGGTTTTTCAGTTTGGATGGGAATAGGTATTGCGGCTATAGTAGTATTTTTAGCTGGAGTATTAGAAGGTATTACTAATCCAAATAAGTGTGGTGAATGAAGAAAATTAAAGGAAATGATTTAGAAAAAATATGTGGAGGAACTACTACTATTAGTAGTGCAGTTGTTAATGCTTTTACTAATATAATTAAGTTATTATTAGAAGCAGGACATGATACTGGTTCTGCAGTTAGAAGAATTGGTGAAGGTAATTTATGTCCTCTAGAATAAAAAAGTATAATAATGTGATTATTTCTCTTATTATTATTTATTTTCTACCTATATTTTATGTGTTTATAAAGTTTATAAATAGTAGTGGTAATTATTTAGGAATTTTTATTAGATGTTTATATCGTATGATTGTATAAATTTGTATTTTTAGAAATTTGTTAAAAATTGTTGAAAATTAAAGTATTATTTGATATAATCGGTAGTAGTTGATGCGAAGGGAGGGATAATGATGGCAACTCAAGTAACAGTTAAGAATGGTAATTTAGACTTAGCACTAAGAAAGTTCAAACAAAAAGTGGCTAGAGACGGTGTCCCTTCAGAATGTAAAAAACGTGAAGCATATGATAAACCAGGAGTAAAAAGAAGAAAAGCTAAAAAAGAGGGAATAAAAAATTCTCAAAAAAGAAATAGAAGAAATAATAGGGACTAATAAGTCCCTTTTAATGAAGGAGATATATTATGTTAGAAAAATTAAATAAAGATATGATAGAAGCTATGAAGGCTAAAGATAAAGATAAATTAACTGTAATACGTATGGTAAAAGCAGCTATTAAACAAGAGGTTATTGATCATAAAAAGGAAGAGAATGATGATTTGTTAATAGATGTAGTTAATAAACAAATTAAGATGAGAAGAGACTCTATTTCTGAATTTGAAAAAGGAGATAGAGAAGATTTAATAGAAAAAACTAAAGAAGAAATAGATATATTAATGGCTTATCTACCAGAACAATTATCAGATACTGAAGTAGAAGACATTATTAATAAAGTATTTGATGAAGTAAAGCCAGAAAGTATGAAAGATATGGGTAAAGTTATGGGAATGGTTACACCTAAAGTAAAGGGTAGATGTGATATGAAAAAGGTTAGTGAAATAATTAGATCTAAATTACAATAAAGACTAAATAGTCTTTTTTTTTCATATATTAAATTAGGTGATTTAATGTTAGATAAAATAAAGAATTATATAAAAGATACAGAATTTAGATTAACTCTATTTAAAGATAGAATATATGTAACTAATTATAAAAAAATATTATCTTTAGAAAATAATAATATATCTTTTAAGGTAGATAAAGGTAAAGTAATAATCAAAGGTAATAATTTAGTATTAAAAAAATTATTAGATAAGGAGATATTAGTAAGTGGTAAAATATCTAGTATAGAGGCTAAATATGACCAGTAAATATAAATTATTAATTAGAGGTAGATTATTAGTAGATAAATTAATTAAAGATAATATATTTATTTATGATGTAGAAGTTTATAAAGATAAAGTAATAGTTGTAGTAGATGATATAGGTTATAAAAAAATTAAAAAATTAAAGAGAAAATATAAGTATAAAGTATTGAATAGATATGGGATTATTAAAATAAAATATTTAATTAATAAATATTCTGTTTTTATTTATGCTTTAATACTAGGTATTTTTATAAATGTTATTTTAAGTAATATGATACTTGATATAGATATAATTCATTCTAATAAAAGAATCAGAAATATTATTAGAGATGATTTAAATAAGTATGGAATAAAAAAATATAGATTTAAGAAAAGTTTTAAAACTAAAGAAATAATAATAGATAAGATATTAGATAAAGAAACTAATGATATAGAGTGGTTAGAAATAGAAGAAGTAGGTACTAAATATATTGTTAGAGTAGAACAAAGGAAGAAAAAATATAAAGAAAAGAGTTGTCCATTACAAAATATAATTGCCAAGAAGAATGCTATGATACTAGATATTGATGCTTATAGTGGAGAAGTTGTTAAGAAGAAGTATGATTACGTTTCTAAAGGTGAAGTTATAATTAGTGGTCTTATTCATAATAAAGAAAAAATAGTTAGTAAGAAGTGTGCAAAAGGTAAAGTTTATGGAGAGGTTTGGTATAAAGTAGAGGTAGAGTTACCAACAAATTATAAAGAAGAAAAAGTTACTAATAATGAGAGACATTTAATAGAAGTAAGTATATTAAATAAAAATTATCCTTTATTTAATACTTATAGAGATTATAAAACTAGTAGAAAAGTATTAATAAAATCTAAATTATTACCTATTAGTTTAAATATTTCTAATTATAGGGAGGTTATTAATAATAGTAAAAAGTATAATTTATTAACTATTGATAATAAAGCTATTAAAATTGCTTCTGAAAAGCTAAAAAATAAGATAAATAATGAAGATAGAATAATTACTAAAAAAGTTTTGAAAAAGTACAAAAAAAATAGTAAAATAGTAGTAGAAATATTTTTTAAAGTAAAAGAAAATATTACAGATACTTCTAGTATTGAAAATATAGATATAGAAGAAGAGAATAATAAGATTAATAAGGAGCAGTGATTATTTTGTTTGGACCACTTTCTAATACAATTCAAGGAGTAGTTAATTTAACATGGCCAATGATAATTATATCTATTATAATTATTGTATCTACTAGACTTACTTATCTACTTAAAAATCATGAAAAACTAGTTTTATATAAAGAATTATTGATGCTTAGTTTTATAATATATATTTTATGTTTATTCCAAGTAGTGACATATCAAGATGAAGTATCATGGGCTACTAATAATTTTATTCCTTTGAAAGAAATATTCAGATATGATATAGGTAGTAGATTGTTTTTTAAGAATGTATTAGGAAATATGGTAATGTTTTTACCATTTGGTTTCTTTATTAGTTATTATTTAAAAAGTGATGACTTTAAAGCACCTTTGTTTTTAACTATTATCGCATCTATTTCTATAGAAGAAGTTCAAATGTTAATTGGTAGGGTATTTGATGTAGATGATATATTGCTTAATATATTAGGTGGATTAATAGGGTATTTCTTATATCATATTTTAAGTAATATTGGTCATAATTTACCTAAGGTATTTAAGAGTGAAATATTTTTAAATATTATTTCAATATTAATTTTAATTGGTTTATTTATGATAATTCTTTAGGAGGTATTAATGAATAAAGTAGAATTTTATAATAAAACAGATAATAATATAGATGAGTTAGATGAAATAAAAAGAGTTATTAACTATGCTATAAAGAAAGAAAGATTGGAAAATGTTAGTTTTAATATAATTATAGTTAATAATAAATATATTCATAAACTTAATAAAGAATATAGAAATATAGATCGAGAAACAGATGTAATTACATTTGCTTTAGAAGATGATGACAGTTTAATTATAGGAGATCAATCAAGAGTTCTTGGTGATATTTATATTTCTATTGATAAAGCAAAAGAACAAGCTAAAGAATATAATCATAGTTTATTAAGAGAATTATCCTTTTTGGCAGTCCATGGTTTTTATCATTTATTAGGATATGATCATCAAACAAAAGAAGAGGAAGAAGTAATGTTTAGAAAGCAGGAGGAAGTATTAGATGAGTGTAAAATTAAAAGATAAGAATACTAAATTAGATAAAAAGAGATTAAGAAATAGTTTTAAATATGCATTTCAAGGAGTAAAGCAAACATATCTTGGTGAACAGAATATGAAGATACATACTATTATCGCAATAATTGTAGTAGTGTGTGGTTTTATATTTAAAATAAGTTATGTTGAATGGTTGATATGTTTAGTATTAATATGTTTAGTGTTAATGGCAGAGTTTTTTAATACTTCTATTGAATATGTAGTAGATTTAATATCTCCTAATATACATCCTTTAGCGAAAGCTGCTAAAGATACAGCTAGTGCAGGAGTATTGATGATGGCAATTATTTCTACTATAGCGGGACTTATGATATTTGTACCTAAAATACTTGCTATGTTTAAAATAATTTAATGGTGATTATCTATGAATGTTTTAAATTTAAAGAATGAATTAATAAAACAAAAAGAATCTAAGTTTGATGGTAATATATATCATTATTCGCAAATTAATTTTTCTTATAATTCTAATAAGATGGAAGGTAGTACTTTATCTAGTGAAGAAACAGAAGCTATATATGATACAGATTCATTTATCGCAAAAAATGATGGATTAATTAAATTTGATGATATTGTAGAATCTAAGAATCATTTTAGACTATTTGATTATATGATTGATAATATAGATAATAGTTTAACAAAAGAAATGATAATAAAAATGAATGTTATTTTAAAAAGAGGTACTACTGATGAAGATGATCCTAGATATAATGTAGGAGGTTTTAAAACTTTACCTAATAAAATAGGACTTATAAATGTTATTAATACATCTAAACCTGAAAACGTAGATAAAGATATAGATGAGTTACTAAATTGGTATAATAATATAGAAAATAAAACTTTAGAAGATATAATAGAATTTCATTATAGATTTGAACGTATTCATCCTTTTGGTGATGGTAATGGTAGAGTAGGTAGAATCATTATGTTTAAAGAATGTTTAAAAAATAATATTATGCCATTTATTGTTTTAGATAATGATAAAAATTATTATTTAAGAGGATTAAAGGAGTATAAAAGAGATAAAATGTATTTGATTGATACAATTAAGAATGAACAAGATATATATGAAAAAATATGTATAGAATTATTAGATATTAAATAGAAAGGAATAAATATGAGATGTGGATTTGTAAGTATAGTAGGTAGACCTAATGTTGGAAAAAGTACACTACTTAATAGTATTTTAAATATGAAGTTAGCTATTACTTCTAATATTAGTGGTACTACTAGAAATATAATACAAGGTATTTATAATGATAGTGAATCACAAATAGTATTTATAGATACTCCTGGTATTCATAAACCTAGCCATAAGTTAGGTAATTTAATGAATAAAAAGGCTTATAATAACACTGAGGGAGTAGACTTAATATTATTTTTAGTAGATATATCTAAAGGATTTGGTAAAGGAGATCAGTTTATTTTAGATAAGATTAAAGATAAAAATATACCAGTATTTCTTTTACTAAATAAAATAGATGAAATTAAAGATAAAAGTATTTTATTGGAAAAAATAACTGAATTAAAAGACTTATATGATTTTAAAGAAATAATACCAATATCTGCGAAAAAGAATAATTTAGGAGACTTAATTAAATGTATAAAAAATAGTTTACCTAATACAGATAAAATATTTGAAGAAGATGAATTAACTAATGTTACTACTAGATTTATTATGGCAGAGTTAGTTCGTGAAAAAGTATTAGAATTAACTAAACAAGAAATTCCTCATACAGTAACTTGTTATGTAGAGGAGTTTAAAGAAGAAGGAAATATAATAAATATAAGAGTATTAATAGTAGTAGATAGAGATAATATAAAGAAAATAATTATAGGTAAGAATGGATCTATGTTAAAAGAAATAGGATCACGT
>JAFQXM010000014.1 GCA_017406955.1 Bacilli bacterium
GTTCATTCATGCCATATGAAATTTATCTTTCAAAAGAGAATGAGGACGGAACAGAGACAATAAATGAATCCGAGAAGCGCGATGATGATGTTGTCATCGAAGTAATCGAGCCTGAAAAGAAGGAAGAGAAAAAGGAAGAAAACAAGGATTCAGCAGATACAGAGGAAAATAAAGAGGAAAAGAAGGAAGAAAAGAAGGAAGAAAAGAGGAACAGATTAGTATAGCTAAATCTATGCTTGATGAGAATATTAGTATTGATATTATTTATAAGTGCACAGGACTTAGTATAGAAGATATTAATAAATTAAAATAGTAGAATACATCTACTATTTTTTTATTATACATGGTATAATATATTAAGTTGGAGGGATCTTTATGGAAGATAAATTAACTAAGGAAGAAGTATTACATGTTGCGACTTTAGCAAGAGTAAAATTAACTGATGAAGAGATTGAAAAATATAGAGTAGAATTAAAACAATTACTTAATGAAGTAGAGAAAATTAATGACGTAGAAGGTTATGATAAAGAAAGAATGATTGCTCCTTGGAGTGATAATACTACTCTAAGAGAAGATAAAAGTAGTGATATGTTAGATCCTAAAGAAGTAATAAAGAATGCTCCAAAACATAGTGGTAACTACATAGAAGTTCCCGTAGTAATTGGTGAAAGTGAGGGAGCTTAATATGTATTTAGATAAGAGTATTAAAGAAATAAATAATTTATTAAAAAATAAAACTATTAAACCAATAGATTTAGTATTAGAAGCCTTTGATAATATAGAAAAAAATAAAGATTTAAATGCTTATATTACTTTAAATAAAGAAGAAGCTATTAAAAAAGCTAAAGAATTAGAAAACAAAGAAGTTGATAATATTTTATTTGGACTTCCAATAGCTATTAAAGATAATATAGTAACTAAAGATTTGAAAACTACATGTGCATCTCATATATTAGATAATTTTATACCTATATATGATGCTACTGTAGTAGAAAAGATTAATGATAAGAGCATGATTATTATTGGTAAAACTAATATGGATGAATTTGCAATGGGATCAAGTTCTAGAACATCTTATTTTGGAGCTCCTAAAAATCCATTAAATAAAGAAAAAATATCTGGAGGATCTAGTGGAGGAAGTGCGACTACAATAGCAGCTAAAGACTTGTTATTTGCCCTAGGTACTGATACAGGAGGATCTATTAGACAACCAGCTTCATATACTGGAATAGTAGGTATGAAACCAACTTATGGAAGAGTGTCACGTTATGGTCTAGTAGCTTTCGCTTCATCCCTAGACCAAATAGGTCCAATGACAAGAAATGTATATGATAATGCCTTACTTTTAAATGCTATAGTAGGTAAAGATCCTAAAGATTTAACATCTTCATCTAAAGAGACAGAAGACTTCACTAGATTAATAGGAGAAGATATTTCTAATATGAAAGTTGCTGTTCCTAATTACTTTATGAGTGATATTGTAAGTGATGAAGTTAAAGATAAAATAAAAGAAACAATCAAGATATTAGAAAATAACGGAGTATCAGTAGATTATATTGATATGAAGTATCTAGATAAAGCCATGATTTTATATCAAATTATTGCTATGGGAGAAGCTAGTTCTAACTTAGCTAGATATGATGGTATTAGATATGGTCATCCTATAGATAATCCAAAAGATATAGAAGATTTATATTTTTCTACTAGAGCAAAAGGCTTTGGTGACGAAGTTAAAAGAAGAATAATGGTAGGTTCTTACCTTTTAAGTGGAGATAATGCTAAAACTTATTATAATAAAGCTTTATCTATTAGAGATGATATAAAGAAAGAATTTTCTAAAGTATTTGAAAAATATGATCTAATTATAGGACCAACTACAACAACAACAGCCTATAACTTAGATGAAGATATGGATGATCCACTAAAGAGTTTTATGGATGATGTATTAGTAATACCTGTAAATATGGCAGGACTTCCTGCTATATCTATACCAGTAGGTAAAGCTAGTGATAATATGCCAGTAGGCCTACATATAATAGGTAATAGTTTTGATGAAGCAACTATCTATAAACTAGCAAGCTTTATAGAAAAGAAAGTTGGTGAAATATATGAGTAATTATATCCCAACAATAGGTGTAGAAGTACACGTAGAATTAAAAACTAATACTAAGATATTTTCACCATCAGTAAATGGTTATGGACAGATGGCAAATTCATTAACTAATGTAATTGATTTGGGTTATCCTGGAACACTTCCTACATTAAATGAAGAAGTAATTAATCTAGCTATTAAAGCTTGTAAAGTACTAAATTGTAAGATAAGAAATAAAATAAACTTCGATAGAAAGAATTATTTCTATCCAGATAATCCAAAGAATTATCAAATTACTCAATTTGATACACCTATTGGATATGATGGTTATGTAGAAATAGAAGTAGATGGAATAAGTAAGAAAATAGAAATAGAAGAAATGCATATAGAAGAAGATACTTGTAAGAGTACTCATAGAAATAATAAGACTCTATTAGACTTCAATAGAGCAGGAGTACCTCTAATAGAAATAGTTACTAAACCATGTATGTCTAGTAGTAAAGAAGCAACTTTATACTTAGAAAAACTAAAAGAATTATTATTCTATAGTGATATAAGTGACTGTAAGATGGAAGAAGGTTCTATGAGAGCAGACGCTAATGTTTCAATAAGAAAGTGTGAATCTGATCCATATGGTACTAAAGTAGAAGTTAAAAATATAGGTTCTATTTCTAATGTAGGAGTCGCAATCAATAAAGAAATCGAAAGACAAGAAAAATTATATGAATCTGGCGAATCATTTAAAGAACAAACTAGAAGGTATGATGATAAATTAGGTGATACTGTCTTAATGCGTGTTAAAGAAACTGGTAATGACTATAGATATTTCCCAGAACCAGATATACCTTATGTATATATTACAGATGAAATGATATCTAATGTAGAAAAAACTATACCTATGTTACCAGATGAAAGAAGATCTAAATATGTGGAGTTAGGTGTAAGTCCTTTTAAAGCTAATAAGTTAGTTAATAATAGAATACTTAGTGATTATTTTAATACTTTATTAGATTCTAATATTAATTTTGATATAGCTAGTAACTTATTACTAGGAGATATATCAGGATATTTAAATAAAGAAGAAAAAGTAATTACTGATACAACTCTTACTAAAGAAAGATTTATAGAATTAGTTAATAATATAGATGATAATACTTTAACTAGTAGAAATCTAAAAGATATATTATCTAAAGTATTAGAGAGTAATTCTAGTATTAAAGATATTATAGAAGAGTGTGGAATTAAAAATATTACAGATGACGATAAGATAAGAAAAGTTATAACTAATATTATTAATAATAATCCTGATAGTGTAAGTGATTACAAGGCAGGAAAAGATAGAGCTATTAAGTATTTAATGGGTCAAGTTATGAAAGAAACTAAAGGATCTATTAATCCTAAGATGGCTAACAAAATATTAATAGAGGAACTTAATAAATAATTGAAAAAGTGATGTAGTTATTGTATAATTACTATGATAGGGTGTGATGATATGAATTTTATAAAAAAGAATAAATTTACAGTGTTGGCAGTAGTAGTATTTTTGATACTTATACTATTATTAGTACAAATAAAAAATATATTCTTTCCTAATGAGGAAAAGGCGATTTATGGTAATAGATTGGAAGGAAGCAGTAGTGTTAAAATTTCTGATAGTAAAAAGAAGTTTATAGAAAACAATATTACAAGCGATGGTATTGCCAATAAAGCTAGTGTTAGAGTTTCTGGTAGAATTATAGAAGTTATGATTACTGTGGAATCAGAAACTTCAGTTGATGTTGCTAAAGAACTAACAGATAAGATATTAGATACATTAAATAAATCTGAAGAACACTATTATGATGTTCAAGTATTTATAAATAAATCTGAAGAAACATCAAATTTTCCTATTATAGGATATAAACATCACAAGAAAAAACACTTTGCTTGGACAAAGAATAGATAGATTGGAGAATTATAATGAAGAAGAAAGTATTAATATTTATTGGTGTTATAGCCTTAATATCATTTGTTTTTGTATATAGATATTATAATAAAGAAGATAAAAGTACAACATTAACTGTTTCAGAAAAAAGATGGGTACAAAATAATAGTAAAAAGACATTTGATTTTGAAATTGTTAATGATTATCCATTATATGGAATGAACGGTGAAGGAGTAATATTTGATTTTGTTAAAGATTTTGAAAAGAATGTAGGTATTGAATTCAATAAGATACCATACTTAAAAACATCTACTCCTACAACTAGTAGTTTTAGAGTTAGAGTATTAAATAGTGATGCTAAACTAACTAAGAATGATTTAGAAATATTTGATGATGGTTATATTGCAGTAGGAAAAACATATCAAAGAATAAATGATATAAAAGATATGAAAAATGTAACATTTGGTGTTTTTAAGTCTGATTCTGCAGAAGTTAGTTATTATTTAAAGAGCGGTAATAATTTATCATATAAAACTTTTGATAGTATAGAAGATTTATATAAAGCTTTAGATAAAGATGAAGTTAATATGATAATTGTTCCTAATATTATGTATTTAGATCATACTATTACAAAGAATAAATATTCTATTAATTATTATTTTACTGAATTAAGCAAAAAAGTAGTTTTAACATTAAGTGAAGATAATAAAGAATTAAATCAAATAGTTAAAAAATATTATAATAAATGGAAATTAACTAAATATGTTGAAGAATATAATACTGAATATTTGAATTATTATATGGATGAGAATAATTTAAGTGCTAAAACTAAAGCTTCTCTAATATCTAAAAACTATGTATATGGTTATGTAGAAAATATTCCATATGAAGTTAAAGTAAATGGAAGAGCAGCAGGTATAGCAGGGGAATATATTAATAGAATTTCTCGTCTTACTGATATTAGTTTTAAATATAAAAAATATAGAACTAAAAAAGATTTAGAAAAAGCTATTGATAAGGGAGAAGTAGATATTTATTTTGATTATTATAATTATAGTAATGATAAATATTTATCAACTTTATCTACCTTTGTTGAAAAGTATGTTGTTTTAGGAAGACAAGAAGATAATCATATAGTTAATTCTTTTGAAAGTTTAAAAGGACAAAAGATAGCTATGATTAAGGGAGATTCTTTATATAATTATTTTTCTAATAATTCAAGAGCTGATATAACTCCTTATAATAATATAAAAGATTTATCTAGAAATGCTAATGATAAAATGATAGTTATAGATAAAGAAGTCTATTTAAATTATCAAAATAGTAAATTTAAAAAGTATAAATTATTATATATTGATACTATGATGAATGATTATAAATTTATGGTTAAGAAAGATAATAAGGCGTTTTATGATTTATTTAATTATATAATTAATACTAATTCTTATTATAATTATAGAAATAGTGGTATTGAAAGTATGCATGCATCTATTTTTGAAGATTTGTCATTACAACAAATATATATGATGGTTTTAGCTATTATATTTATACCATTATTAATACTAGTAATTATTTATTTAATTATTAAGAAGAAAAAAGAAGTTAAAAAAGTCAATATTTCTAATAGACATAAATATACTGATATGTTAACATCTTTGAAAAATAGAAATTATCTTAATGCTAAAATGCCTGAATGGGAGGAGTCTAAAGTATATCCTCAAGCTATAGTTATGGTTGATTTAAATAATGTTAAATATATTAATGATAATTATGGACATGAGCAAGGTGATGAGTTAATTATTAAAGCAGCAGGTATACTTGTTAATACACAACTTGAAAATAGTGAGGTAATACGTACTGATGGTAATGAGTTCTTAATATATTTAGTTGGATATAGCGAAAGACAAATATCTACGTATACAAAGAAATTAACAAAAGAAATGAAACATTTACCACATGAGTTTGGAGCTGCAATTGGATATAGCATGATTGAAGATGAAATCAAGACATTAGATGATGCTATTAATGAAGCAACACTTGAAATGATTACAGCTAAAGATGAATTTAAATAGAAGGTGAAATAATATGGAGCAGTTGATTAGGTTTGTAAAAAAAGTAATAAAAGTAGCGTCAAAACCAGAAATGCGAGTACTTCCTGGTCAACTTGCTTTTTTCTTTTTCTTATCTACAATACCACTAGTAGCTTTAATAGGTGCGATAGTTGCTAACTTTTCTATACCAGTTGCTGAGATGCAAAGATTTATACATATTATGTTACCTGATTCAGTA
Source organism: Bacilli bacterium (assembly GCA_017406955.1). GTDB lineage: Bacteria > Bacillota_I > Bacilli_A > RF39 > UBA660 > CAJMSU01. Next base: position 6,306 of record JAFQXM010000014.1, read on the forward strand.
GCTGAATTCTTATTTTCTATAAAGTCATATACTACTATTAATTTTAATATTATTATATTCTTTATAATTGCATTTATTTTAGCTTCTAATGGTACACATTCTATGATAATTACTTCTAATGAGGTATATAAGATAGAATCTAGTCATTATATAAGAAGAAGATTAAAAGCTATTGGAATGGTATTTATTTTGGTAGGAGTATTAGTTTTCTTGATGTTGGTACCGGCTTATGGTGATACAATTTTTAAAATATTGTATGAATTTACTGACAGTGATTCTTTAATACAACTTCTACATAGTATATATCGTATATTTAAATATCCATTATCTGTAGTAGTAATATATTTTAATATAAAATTATTATATGTTATGGCACCAGATAAAAAAATAAAATCAAGAAGTACTACCAAAGGTGCATTATTCACAACTATTAGTTGGATTATCGCAACAGAAATATATATGTTTTATGTTAATAAATTTGCTGCATATGATTTATTTTATGGAAGTATTTCTAATGTAATAGTATTATTATTATGGATGTATATATTATCTTATTTCTTTGTTTTAGGTATTGCGCTTAATGTTAGTGGTACTAAAGAAGAAGATATCGAAAGAACAAGAAAAATTTCATTGAAATGATTAATTGAAAAAGATATATAACTTTGCTATAATGTGATAGGTGAGGTAAGAATATGAAGAAAGTTAAGAGTTGGACTTTAAAAAAATTTAAACAAATAAAAAAATTTGCTAAGAGAGTAGTAAAAGAGCACTTAATAAGAGAGTATATAAAGCATAATGCTTTATTTTGTACTTATGTTTTAACTTGTGTATTAAATTCTACTATTCTTAGATTCTTTTGTATGCATACACTTGAAAACTATTTAGCTATTAAACCTATAATAGCTGATTTAGCAGTTGTGACATTAGTTGGTGCATTTGGTTATTTATTAAAACCTAAGAATAGATTTACCTATTTTTTAATAGCTAATATATTCTTTACTGCCCTTTGTATGATTAATTCAATTTATTATACATTTTATACATCGTTTGCATCTGTTTCTATGTTATCTTTAACACAATATATTGGAGAAGTAGGAGATGCAGTTGTTGAAAATGTTGTTCAAATAAAAGATTTGATATATTTAATTGGACCAATAATTTTAATAATAGTTCATATAAGATTAAGGAAGATGAATTACTATAAAAAAGTAGAATCAAAAACAAAAAGAAAGAAGAAAATGATAAAAACGTTATCAGGTTCTGGAGTATTAGCCTTAATATTTATTTTAACTTTAACTTCTTTAGATGTCACAAGATTTATAAAGCAATGGAATAGAGAATATATAGTTATGAAGTTTGGTATATATATTTATCAAGCTAATGATGTAGTGTCTTCTGTTCAACCAAAAATAAATTCATTATTTGGATATGATCAAGCTAAAAAGAAATTTAATGATTATTTTAAAGAAGAAAAACCTATTAATACAAATGAATATACTAATATATTTGAAGGGAAAAATGTTATAGTAATTCATGGTGAAAGTATGCAAACTAATGCGATGGGATTAAAGTTTAATGATAAAGAAGTTACACCTAATCTAAATAAGTTGTCTAGTGAGGGAATGTATTTTTCTAACTTTTATTCACAAGTTAGTGTAGGTACAAGTAGTGATACAGAATTAACTTTTACTACATCTCTTATGCCTACACAAAGTGGTACTGCTTTTGTTTCATATTCAGATAGGGAATATATTTCAATACCTAAACTATTAAAAGAAAAAGGTTATTATTGTTATAGTATGCATGCTAATAATGCTGATTTCTGGAATAGAAGGGCTATGCATGATAGTTTAGGATATAATAAATTTTATTCTAAATTAGATTATAATGTAACTAAAGAAAATACAATTGGATTAGGTCTTAGTGATAAAGAATTCTTCAAACAATCTATTTCTAAGATGCAAAAAGAAGCTAAGAAACATGATAAGTGGTATAGTTTATCTATTATGTTAACTAACCATACTCCATTTTCAGAAGTAGAAAAATATGGTGAGTTTGATGTATCTTTAAAAGAAGGAGATACTACTTATCCATATATGGAAGGAACTAAACTAGGTAATTATTTTAAATCAATTCATTATGCAGACGAAGCTTTAGGTGAATTTATTAATGAATTAGATCAAGCAGGTCTTTTAGAAAATACAGTAGTAGTATTATATGGAGATCATGATGGAAGATTACCTAAAAAAGATTATAATAGATTATATAATTATGATAAAGAAAATGATAAAACGCTAGATAAAGAAGATCCTAATTATAAAGATTATGATTCATATCAATATGAATTAGGAAGAAAAGTTCCATTTATTATCTGGACTAAAGATATGAAGGGTACTAAATTAAATAAAGAACATAAAAATGTTATGGGTATGTATGATGTTATGCCTACTTTAGGTAATATGTTTGGTTTTTATAACAAATATGGGTTAGGACATGATATCTTTGATATAAAAGATAATAATATAGTAGTATTCCCTAATGGTAATTGGGTAACTAATAAAGTATATTATAATAGTCAAAAAGAAGAATATTTATCTTTAACAGGTGAAGCTATTAGTGAAGAAGAAATAGCTAAAAACAATGAGTATTCATCTAAATTATTAGATATTTCTAATCAAATTATAGTATTTAATTTATTAAAACAAAATCCAAAAGATGAAGAAGGAATAAAATAAGGAAGGTATAACTATGAGATTAAAAAAGAAAGTAAAAGTATTTATTATATTATTAGTAGTAGTTGCTTTAGGAGTTGGAGGATTCTTTGTATATAAAAAATATTTTGATAATAGTGTAAAAGAAGCTAAAGTTATTTATAAAATTAAAAAGTATGGATATACATTAAAAGATATTAAGAGTCTTAAATATAAAAAGATGTTTTTAGAGTTAAGAGATATATTAAAAATGTCTGAAGTAGATGAAGATAAGTATGTTAAAAAAATATCAGAAATGTTTATATATGACTTTTATAGTTTAAATGATAAAACTGCTAAAACTGATGTAGGTGGAACAGACTTTGTATATGATAAGATATTAGATAATTTTATGCTTAATGCAGAAGATACTTATTATAAGTATGTAGAAAGTAATATTTATCATCAAAGAAAACAAAAATTACCTATGGTAAATAAGGTAAAAATTAATAGTGTTGAAAAAACTAGTTTTAAATATGATGATGAAGTAGATGAAGAAGCTTATGAAGTAAAAGTATCATGGGACTACACTAGTAGTAAATATGATAGTTATCAAAAAGAAGCTACATTAGTATTTATACACGATGGCATAAAACTAGTCTTAGTAGAATTAAAGTAGGCAATATGTCTACTTTTTTATATAATTGACTATAATTATTTAAGTTGTTATACTAATATATATTAGGAGAATAAATATGGTTAGAGCTCAAAATAGGAGAAATATTTATATTTTAATTGCGATAATAACATTAATTCTAATAGGAATAGGTTATGCTTTTTTGACTGGTGATTTAAATATATTAGGTAATGCTAGAATAGAAGAGAACGCATGGGATGTTAGATTTGAAAATATACAAGTAGAATCTGGTAGTGTAGAAGCTAATACTCCTACTATAACTAATAATACAACAATTACTTATACAGTTAACTTAAATACAACAGGAGATTATTATGAGTTTTCTGTTGATGTAGCAAATAAAGGAACAATAGATGCGATGATAGATAGTGTTAATATAACTAATTTAACCGATGATCAAAAAAAATATTTAACTTATAGTGTTACATACTATGATTTAGGATTAGGACTAGAAGAAAAACAGGAGTTAAAATCGGGTAAAACTGAGAAATTGCGAGTAAAAGTAGCACATAAAAAAGATATAAAAGCTAGTGATTTACCTACGGAAGATCAATCGCTTACATTAAGTGTTTCAATAAATTATGTACAAGCAGATGATACTGCAATATCAGTTTCATATCCAGTATGTCAAAGAGCAACTACTCTTCATCAAGAAATTTGTGAAAAGTCCTCTTGCGGAGATTACTCTTTAGGTGATACGATAACATATGGTAATATAGGTACGGAGGAAACTTTATCAATAGGAGATGCTTTTGATTGTGATGTCAATGGTGATGGCGAATACAATCCAACAAATGAAAGATTTTATTACATGAGCGATTTAAATACAAATAATAATTATGCAGTTATGATATATTATAATAATGTATCAGCAGGTATTCCAAATAATACTTTTGGTTGTACTTATTCAGAACAGGAATATACATATAAAGTTGGTCCAGAAACAGCGGTGTTACAGTTACCAACAGTGCTTCAATGGACTAATGTAGAACTAAGTAATGTGACTAGAAAATTAAAAGGTATACCATCAGAATATCAGTTTATATCTTTCTCATATGCAGGATATGCCGCTAGGCTTTTATCATATGAAGATATGACAGGTAGTTGTCATGTGTCTTATTATACTAATTATCCTGATAGAGTTATGAATGCAGGAACTTTGAATAATTGTAAACATGTACTAGAAAACACGAGATATTCAAAGAGTGAAAATAGAGTTGATTATTGGATGGAAAATCCCTCTAGCTCATCAAGTAATAATGCATATGTAGGTAAAGAGGCTTGGTATATTGCTAGTGATAGAATTGGTCTTTATAAATTTCTTGGAGATTCTAATCATGGTGTTCGTCCAGTAATAGAAGTACCTAAAAGTAAAATTAAATATTAAACAGATCTTATGATCTGTTTTTTATTGATATATAAAGATAAAACTATAAAATATCTTTACAAATTTTATTTTTTGAATATAATATATAGGGAAGAAAGGGAGTATGGTTATGAATAAGTTTTCTAAGTTTATTGCATATCATTCTAAATTAATATTAATAATTAGTTTAGTATTATTAATACCTGCTTTATATGGATATATAAATACTAGAATTAATTATGATATATTAGTATATTTACCTGAAAATATTGAGACTATTAAGGGTCAAAAAATATTAACTGAAGATTTTGGTATAGGATCATATGCTTTTGTAATGACTAATGATAGATCACAGAAGAACATATTAAGATTAGAAGATAAGCTAAAGAAGATAGATGGGGTTAATCATGTAGGTAGTGCAGTAGATCTTTTAGATACTACTATTCCATATGAAATGCTGCCTGATGAAATAGGGGATAAAGTTTATAAGGACGGAGAAACTGTAATAGTAGTTACTTTTAAAGATTCTACTTCTAATGAAAAAACTATTAATGCGGTTAATAAAGTAAGAAAAGAAGTTAAAGATGCAAAACAGGTTAGTAGTATGACTTCATTTGTTATAGATACTAAGAATACTTCTGATAAGGAATTAGCCTCTTATGTAGTAATAGCAGTAATACTTTGTTTGATAGTATTATTACTAGCTACTGATTCATATGTAATTCCAATATTCCTCTTATCTAATATAGGAGTTGCGATACTTTATAATATGGGATCTAATATCTTCTTAGGAGAGATTAGTTATATTACTAAGGCAATTACCGCAATACTTCAATTAGGAGTAACAACAGATTTCTCAATATTCTTATATCATAAGTATGAACATGCTAAAAAAGAATATAAGGACAATAAAGAAGCAATGGCAAGTGCTATAGAGAAAACATTTAAATCAGTTATGGGATCATCTTTAACTACATTTGCTGGTTTCTTAGCTCTATGTACTATGGAGTTAACACTAGGTAGAGATATAGGTATAGTTATGGCTAAGGGAGTTATGTGTGGACTTATTTGTGTTTTAACACTTTTCCCAGCTTTATTACTTGTATTTGATAATTTAATAGAAAAAACTAAACATAGAAGTTTATTTCCAAGTTTTAAGAAAGTACAAAAGTTTTCTATTAAACACTATATAGGTATTATCTTAGTATTTGTATTGTTGATGATACCTGCATATATTGGTAATTCTAATTATAAAGTTTATTATAAATTAGATGAATCATTACCTAAAGATTTACCATTTCATGTAGCAAACTCTAAATTAGCTAAAAAGTTTAAAATAGTATCCCCTGAGATTATTTTAATAGATAAAGATATGAAAGCTAATAAGGTAGAAGAATTATCTAAAGAATTAAATAATGTAGATGGAATAGACTTAGTTTTAACTCCTTCTACTATGGATAGTGATATAGAGGAGTTACTTCCAGATGAATTAAAAGAATTAACTACTAGTGATAAATATCAAATGATTATTATAAATTCTAATTATGAGATTGCATCTAATAAATTAAATAAGCAAGTGAAAGATATTAATAAGATAGTTAAAAAGTATGATAAGAAGGGTATTATAGCTGGTGAAGGGCCTTTAATGAAGGATTTAGTAACTATAGCTGATCATGACTTTAAGATGGTTAATTATACATCTATAGTTGTTATATTTATAATTATGTTGATAGTATTACAATCGGTTGGATTACCAATTATATTAATACTTGCAATAGAATTCGCAATATTTATAAATATGGCTTGTGCATACTTTACTGGTACTAGACTACCATTTATAGCATCTATTATAGTTGGTACAATCCAGTTGGGAGCAACCATAGATTATGCCATATTAATGTCTACTAAATATATAGAAGAAAGAACTATATTTAAAGATAAAATGAAAGCTATGAAGAAAACTTTATCTTTAACAGTACCATCTATCATAACTTCTGCATTATGTTTCTTTGCCGCAACTATTGGAGTTGCTATGTATACTAAAATAGATATGATAGGATCTATTTGTGGATTATTAGCTCGTGGTTCTATTATTAGTATGTTAGTAGTTATTTTAATACTACCATCATTATTAATAGTATTTGATAAATTTATATTAAAAACTACTAGAATAAAGGAGGAAAAATAATATGAAAAGAATTAATAAATTATTAATAATTGCATTAATATTTGGATTATTTAGTCCAATAACTACTTTAGCTTTATCTAAGAAAGAAACTATTTATAATACAATCGATTATAATGGTAAAGTCAATAAAACTATTGTAAACAATCACTTATATTTAGATACTAAAGGTAGTGTTGAAGATGAAACTGAACTTAAAAATATATTAAATATTAATGGTGATGAATCTTTTAAAAAGGAAGGTAATAAATTAGTATGGAATGCTTCAGGTAAAGATATATTTTATAGAGGAGAAACATCTAAAGAATTACCTTTAAGTATAAAAGCTACTTATTATTTAAATGGAAAAGAAATGAATCCTAAAAAAATGGTAAGTAAAAAGGGTAATATAGAAATAAAATTAGATTTTACTAATAACAATTACTTAGAAAAAGATAATATGTATTTACCACTTGTTGTAACAGTGGGAACTATGTTTAAAGATAGTGAAAATTCTAATATTAATATTAGTAATGGTAAAGCAGTTGATACTGGTACTAAGACTATGGCTGTAGGTATCGCATCTCCTGGATTATATGAAAATACTAATATGAGTGAATTTAGTGATTTTGATAATATTACTATTAAGTATGATACAACTAATTTTAAATTAAGTAATGTTTATATAATCGCAACTCCTAAAGTATTAGAATCTAGTGATTTTGATGTTTTTAGTAAAATAGATAGTTTATACTCTGCAGTAGATAAATTGAATTCTAGTATGGATAAAATAAATAACGGTGCTAAAGAATTAGTTGGTGGTAGTAAAAAACTAGTAGCAGGTGTTAATTTAATTACTGATAACATAAATAAAGCTTATTTAGGGGCTGTTAAATTAGAGTCTGGTAGTATAAGTATAGATAATGGATTAAGTCAAATAATAAGTAATTTAGAAGGTGCAAAAAGTAAATTAGATACTTCTAAATTAAGTTTATTAGAAAATACTAATAATCAAAAAGCGGATGCTTTATTTACTTCTTTACAAGATCAAGGATTAAATCAAGTAAAAGATTTGTTTGATCATTATTTAGTAAAGTCTTTTGGAGGTACATATGATACACCTGAAGCTGCTAATACTGCTTTACAACAAGCTCTATTATATCAAGAAAAATCAGTTGAAGAAGTAACTGCTATTATGAAATTAAAATCTATGTATGATATATATTTATTATTAAAATTAGATGCTAGTGCTTTTAATGAAACTGCAACAAATATTAATGAGTTATCTACTGAAATAGATAAATTAATTGCTGGACTAAATCAAGTAAAAGCTGGAACTACTAGTCTAAAAGAAGGACTTACTACATTAAAAATAGGTTTATCTAGTTTATATTCTGGTAGTAAGACGTTAGGAGATGGAACAGTTACTTTAAGTAATGGAACTAATACTTTATCTAATGGTATTTCTACATTTAATACTGAAGGTATTAAGAAAATAGTAGGTTATAGTAATAAGTTTAAAGCATATACCACAAAAGCTAAGAAAGTATTAAATAAATCTAGAGAGTATAAAGGTTTTGGATCTAATAATGTTACTAGAACTACATTTGTATTTAAGATGAAATCAGTTAAATAAGAAAGGCTAGACTTTTCTTATTTTTTTAGTATAATTTAAATAGAGGTGATTATATGGTATTTAAGAAATGTTTAAAGTGTGGAGCTTTAGTGAAAGTAATTAAAGATTGTACATGTGATGACTGTGGTATTAAATGCTGTGGAGAAGAGATGAAAGTATTAAAAGCTAACTCAGTGGATGCAGCTTTTGAAAAACATGTACCTACATATGAGGTAGTAGATAATAATTTAGTAGTTACAGTTAATCATGTAATGGAAGAAGATCACTACATAGAATGGATTATAGTAGAAACAGAAGATGGTCATATATGTAAAAAGTTTAAACCTGGAGATACTCCTAGTATTACAGTTCCATATACTAAGGCTACTTTATATGCATATTGTAATAAACATAGTCTTTGGAAAAACGAAGTCAAATAAAAAGATATCAATTAAATGAAATGCACCCCTTGGAGTAGACACTAAAAAAAAAGACAGTTTAAATGAAAAATGATAAAATACACTTTCGAAAGGAGGTGTATTTTATTATGGCAAAAAAAGGTCAAAAGTTTAAAAGTTTTACTGATGAAGAAAGAAC
>JAFQXM010000015.1 GCA_017406955.1 Bacilli bacterium
ATATCTTTGATTTAACATTTCTTTAAAGTTTATTTTTCCTCTATTAATTATTACTGAAGGATCTCCATCTATAATAGTTCTTACTTTTGAGCTTTTTAGAGATATTTTAGATATTATTATTTGTAGTATAACTATCATTATCATAGGAAGTAATGACATAAATAAGTTTTCGTGATGTTTATCTATTGAAATAGCTGCGAGTTCTGCGATAAATATTGAAACTATAAAATCCATTATAGATAATTCGCCTACTTCTCTTTTACCTAATAATCTGTATATAAAGGTAATTAAAAAATAATAAAATAATGTTCTAAATAATACTGTCATATATTCCATAATATCACCATTATTATTGTGTATTAATTCATATATTTCTATTCATAAACATAATATAATATAGGTGATTTAATGAATTATTTAATTAAATATATAAAAAGATTTGGGTTTATGTTTTTATCCATTATAATTAGTTTATTGCTTATTGTGACTCTTTATTTTTTTAATATTATTTCTACTAATACATTTCATATATTAGAATTTATTATCTTATTAGTTAATGTTTTTATTAGTGCATATATTATCGGGAAAAAATCAATAAAAAAAGGATACTTAGAAGGTATTAAATATAGCTTAATTATAGTATTTATATTTTTTATATTAACTTTAATTACTAGAGAACCATTAAAAGTAAGAATATTGTTGTATTATTTAATAATTATTATTACATCAGTACTTGGATCTATGATTGGAATTAGTAAAACAAATAAAAACTAACTTTATTAAGTTAGTTTTACTTATCTTTTATTAAATATTTTAATTTTTTAGAAATAATAGGATGTCTTAATTTTTTTAAAGCCTTTACTTCCATCATACGAGCACTTTCTTTTCTTATTCCGAATATTTCTCCTATTTCTTCTAGAGTTTTATATCCTGATGATGGAATAGCATATTTCAATTCCATTAATTCTCTTTGATATAATGTTAAACTAGATTTAATTATAATTCCTTCAGATAAATACTTAGCCTCTTCTGGATTATCTTTTATTATTTTTTCTGTTTTGGCTATATCTTTTAGTATTTTTTTCTTGGTTCTTTTTTTTGCTTTAGATATTAATATTTCACATATTTCTTCATCAGTCATACATTTTTCATTTTGTATACCGAATCTTAATCTAATAAATTCTCTATCTTCCGGTGAAAAAATAGGATTATTTAATGTTTCTTGTACTATTTCCTTCATGTTATTATATTCACTACTAGTAATTGGATTATTAGATGGTTTTCTATCTGATATAAAATCTTCTAATTCAGATCCTTCTTCCTTTTCATTATTTGGATGTGCCTCTTTATTTAAACTAATTACTTTTAAATCTGTATCTTTTTTTCTTTTAACTAAATTAAGACAATAATTATATTTTATTCTCTTAATAGTATTTTTTGATTTATTATTTTTTATTTTATTTTCAATCTTATCATCTTTAAATTCTTCGAATTTTTCTTTAACTATAAAATTAGCTAACTCTTCAGTATTAGGAATTTTACCAAATCTGTTAGTATACTCTTCTTCTACTTTTTTCATTTTATTTATAAATTCAAATTCATGAACTGGAACTCTAATAGTTCTACTACTGTCTGCAATATACCTACTTATTGATTGTTTTATCCACCAAGTTACATAAGTAGAAAAACTATATCCCATATCAACATCATATTTTTCTGTTGCCTTCATTAACCCTTGATTACCCTCTTGAATTAAATCAATTAAAGGTATTTTTTTACCAACATATCTTCTAGCAATACTAATTACTAATCTTAAATTATGGTTGACAAGCTCATCTTGAGCTTTTTTCTTTTCTTCTTTAGTACCATATTTAATTTTAGTAGCTAGCTTTTTTTCCTCTTCTTTAGTAAGTAATGGATAATATGAAATATCTTTTAAATACATGGACATAAGAGATGTTTCCTTCATATCAAGATTTTCGTTATCATCAATAATGGTTAAGTTGTTTTGTGCATAATTATATACTAAATCATTAATTAACTCATTTTGAGAGATATTTACAATTTTAGAAAAACTAACTTTTTTAGAATCACTAAAAGCATCTTCTAAATAAGTTTTAACTTTAGAATCTTTAGTTAATTTTTCTAACATTTCTGGAGATTCTTCTACATCTGATAAGATTTTTTCTAATTTTCTTATTTTATCAATTATCATATCTAATACCCCTCCTTTTTAGATGATATATTATACCATAAATCATGAAAAAAGTCCACCTTATTAATATTTTTTGGCGACTTTAATTATTATAATTCTTCTTTTATTAATTCTATTTCTTTTTTTATTTTATACCTTTTTAATCTAAAGTTTTTTGGTAATAAATTCATTAATATTTCTCGAGATTTTAATTCTTTAGTGTAATATTCTTTAAATAATAGACCCTTTTTTTCTAATAGTTTAGGTCCAAAGAAATAATCTTTTTTGGAATATTTTTTCTTACCTTTTTTAAATACTAAGATTTGATATATAAATTTAGAGTCTTTCACTAATAATTCATCATCTATATAGAAACTATTTTTAGTAAGAAATCTTTTTAAATCTTCTTGATAATTATTAGGACTTAATATAAATGTATTTATTTTTTTTGTTATTTTTAAATTATTTTTTAAAATACCTATTATATTTCTACCACCCATACCAGAAATAATAACAGTATCTACTTCATTACTATAAGTATCTAGTCCGTTTCCTAGTCTTAATTCTATTTTATCTTCTAATTTTTCACGTTTTATATTTTCTTTGGCACTATTTAGTGGACCCTCTGCTATGTCAGAAGCAATAGCTTTTATATTTTTATTTTTCTTTACTAGATAGATATCAAGTAATGCATGATCACAACCTACATCTAAACAAAAAGAGTTAGCTTCTACTAAATCTCCTATTTGTTTTAATCTATTATTTATTTTCATTAGTCTGTTAAAAAGTCCTTTAACTTTCTTGATCTAGATGGGTGTCTTAATTTTCTTAGAGCTTTAGCTTCTATTTGACGAATACGTTCTCTTGTTACTCCAAAGATTTGTCCTACTTCTTCTAGTGTTCTACATTGTCCATCATCAAGTCCAAATCTTAAACGTAGTACTTTTTCTTCTCTTTCAGTAAGAGTTCCTAAAACTCCTTGTAATTCTTCTTTTAACATTTCTATTGTTGCATATTCTTCTGGTCCCATTGTTCTTTCATCCGGAACAAAATCTCCTAAGTGAGAATCATCTTCTTCTCCTATTGGAGTCTCTAATGATACTGGATCTTGTGATATTTTATATACTTCTCTAACCTTTTCTATAGTTATGTCTAATTTTTTAGCTATTTCTTCATCTGTTGGCTCTCTATTTAATTCTTGTGTTAATTGTCTTTGTACCCTAGCTAATTTATTAATTGTTTCAACCATATGAACTGGTACACGAATAGTTCTAGCTTGATCAGCAATAGCTCTTGTTATAGCTTGTCTTATCCACCATGTTGCATATGTTGAAAATTTATATCCTTTAGTTGGATCAAATTTATCTACTGCTTTCATTAAACCAATATTACCTTCTTGGATTAAGTCTAAGAATAACATTCCACGACCAACATATCTTTTAGCAATACTTACTACTAAACGTAAGTTAGATTCAGCAAGTAATCTTTTAGCTTCTTCATCACCTTCAACAGCTCTCCCAGCATATTCAAATTCTTCATCAGATGTAAGTAAGTTAATACGCCCAATTTCTTTTAAGTACATTCTAACTGGGTCATTAATTTTTACATCTTTAGACATTGTTAAATCTTCTGCTTTTACTTCTGGAGTAATTTCTTCACCAGATGCATCATCAGACCCATCTTCTGAAACTACTTCAATATCAGCTTCCATTAAACTGTTATATAATTCATCTAAAGTATCACTATCAATTTCTAATCCTTTTAATTCTCCGGCTAATTGTTCATAAGTAATATAACCTTGTTTTTTACCTAGTTTTAATAGCTTGTCTTTTCTTTCTTCAATTGTCTTAATTTCTACAACCATATATTTATTCTCCCATTCGTAAATTCCTTATTTCATTAGCAATTTTAGCTTGTTCTATCGGATCAATTTCTTTTTTTAGAAGTACTGTTAATCTTTTAATTTCCTCATTCTTACTATAATCCTTTATTACTTTAAAGTACTCACTAAAATTTTCTTCTTTAATATTATCCATGTAATTTCCCGCTAAAATTTCATTAAGTAAATCTACAATTTCTTCTTTATCCTGAACATAAGTATAAAAATCCGGAATACTAATACTTCCATTCTTTAAATAATAGTAATTAATCTCACTAGCTAGTATTCTACTTTTATCATTTGGAAAAATAAGTTTTTCTTTACTAACTTTATTAATTAAATCTTCATTATTTAACATAGAATAAAGTATTTGTTCCATAGCTTTTTCATACTTTGTTTTTTTCGTTTTTTTGATTGGTTTAGTAATTACTTTTTTATCTTTAACTTCAGGTTTTTTTAACTCACTAAACCGCATTTCCAAAGTATTATAACCTATATCAAACTCTTTTGCAAGTTTTTTTAGTGTTAATTCTATTCTAATTGGATCTGTTAATTTCTTTGTTTCTTCTAATACTTTATTAATATATTCAGACTTTTCCTGATCACTTCTAAAGTCATAGTTTTCTTTTAACTTATTTAATTTAAAATCACTAAAGTTAATGGCACTATCTATTAAGTTTTTAAATTTTTCTTCTCCATTATTTAGAATATATGTATCTGGATCATCTGGATCTGGTAAAGATATTACTTTAATCTCTAAATTTTCTTTTTCTAACATATCACCAATACTTAAAGTAGCTTTAATACCGGCACTATCTCCATCTAAACATAATATTATATTATTTGATAATCTCTTTAATAAATTAATTTGTTCTTTTGTAAGAGCTGTTCCCATTAGGGCAACTGTATTTTTAATACCAATTGAAGATGCCCTAATTACATCCATAAAACCTTCCATTACTATTACACTTTTAGAAAGACGTGCTTCTTCTTTCGCAATATGATAGTGATATAACATCTCTCCTTTTTTAAAAATATCAGTCTCTTTTGTATTAAGATATTTATTTGTATTACTATCTTTATATATTCTTCCACTAAAACCAACTACTTTACCACTAACATCATATAATGGGAACATTATTCTATCATTGTATATATCTCTATCATCATTAGATAAACCAATATTATTTAATGTCTTTAAATCATATTTTTTGTTAGTTAATAGTTTAGTTAAATCATCTTTTTTATTTAAAGATAAACCTATCTCAAATTCTTTAATCATTTTATTATCTATTTTTCTAGTTAATAAATATTTACGAGCAGATTCTCCCACTTTAGAAAGTAGATTGTTTTGATAATACTTTAAAGATAGATTATAGGCATCATATAATTTATCAAATTTATTTACCTTTTTATTTACTCTCACATTAGATACATCTACATTTACTCTTTCTCCTAAATATTTTAATGCTTCTTTAAAATCTAATGAATCATAATTCATTAAGAATGTATAAACATTACCTGTTGCGTGACATGAAAAACATGTATATATTTGTTTTTCTCTTGATACACAAAGTGATGGATTAGAATCATCATGAAAAGGACAAACTCCAAAAAAGTTTTTACCACGCGCAACTAGAGGTATTCTCTCACCAATAATATCAACTATATCAGTTTTAGATCTAATTTCATTAATAAGATTATTATTCATGATATCACCCTCTACAAACTATAATATATTATATCATATTTAGATATCTTTTTCTATTAGTAATATATAAGTACTATAAATAATATAATTAATTAGGTGATTTTATGAAAAAAGTTCTAATTAATTCATGTATTATTTTTATAATATCTTCAATATCACATTTTATATATAATATATTTCCAAATAATATTACTTCTATATTTTTTCCAGTTAATGAAAGTATTTGGGAACATTTAAAACTATTATTTACTTCATCTTTAATATTTTCTATATTTAATTTTATTATAAGAAAAGATAAAACTAATTTTTTCTCTATTACTTTTATTAGATCAATTATATTAATTATAATTTTGTTAATACTTTTCTTACCAATTTATTATATATTTGGAGAAAACATAGTATTAACATTAATTATTCTATTTATATCTATTTTTATTACAGAAATTATTATGTCTAAGATATCTAACAAAAAACTTATAAAATATTTAAACTTTATAAGTATATTTTTAATTATTATTTCTTATTTTATATTTGGATATTTAACATATAATACTCCAAAATTAGATTTATTTAGAGATCCTACTAATAATACCTATGGTCTAAATAAGTGATTTTCTAGTGAAAGTAGATACATTTTTATCAATATAAACATCTACTTTGGCTTTATCTACTATTTTTATGAAACCTAAACCATTAATTACTAAATCTTCTCCATATTTAATATCATATGTAGTTTTATTTAAATCCTTTAGATCTTCTTTATTAGAAGAATTTAAATATCTTTTTATCTTTAAATCATTAGATACATAAACAGTAAAACTATTTTTTTCGCCTTCTATATAATCAATTCTTACTAAATCATCTATTACTATAGATTGATTTTTCTTTAATTGATATGTTTTAGGTTTTATCTCTTTATTAGGAGATATCTTTTTTACCATTTTAGGATCTACATAATTTAAAATAGAACCTGGTTCTACTAAACCTGGTGTGTCTATTAAAGTTAAATGATTATTTATCTCTATTTTTACATTATTTAATGTAGTTGCGGGTAGTGGTGACATAGTTAATTCTTGATTGTTTTCTGAATAATTTTTAATTAATCTATTAATCAAACTACTTTTACCTACGTTGGTATTACCTACTACATAAACATTTTTACTAGTTTGATTTTGTTTAATACTTTTTATTAAATAATCTAAATTATAATTTTTATTTACACTTACTACTATTACATCTTCAAAATTTAAATTTTTATTTTTAATATACTCTATTAGTTTTCTTTTCTTTACAGATTTAGGTAGTGCATCCTTTTTATTTAATACTAAAATCATTTTATTAGGAATATATTCTCTTAAACTTTCTAAGTCCTTATCTAAATTTAATAAATCAGTAATGTATAGTACTAAATCTTTAGTCTTACCTATTTCTTTAAATATAGAAATATATTCATCATATTTTTTAGTAACAACTTGATATTCACCATAATTTTTCATACGAAAACATCTTTGACAAATATCATTTTCTAAGTTAGTGGTATATCCTTCTTGTAGGACATTTTCATCTTGTAATATAACTCCACAACCACTACATCTTTTTATATTACTCATAATATTTACCTCTTTCGAATTTACCATCTTTTTCGTATTTTCTAATTATCATACTTTCTATTTTTCTATTTAAGCCAGTAATTTTTAAATCTTTTTCTCCTAGAGGATCTACTAAGATAGTCATTATTTTAAATCTTTTTCCAGCAAGTACATCAGTTACTATTTGATCTCCTATCATTACCATTTCATTTTTTTCAAAATTATATTTATTTTTTATTCTTAAAAGTCCTATTGTTAGTGGTTTTAAGCAATTAGATACTCCAGCAATACCTAAATCTTTTAAATATGGTTTTAATCTTCTTTTAGTATTATTAGACGCAATAAATATCCTAAAATCTTTTTGTAATTTCTTAAGTAGTATTTTAGTCTCTTTTGGGCATTCTTTATTTTCTATTAAACCTAATGTATTATCAAGATCAAAAATGAGACATTTAATTCCCATTTTTTTTAATTTTTTATAATTAATATCATAGATATTTTTCTTATAAATTGTAGGTTTGAAAATACCCATACTACCACCTATTTTTAATTATAACGTATTTTTATTAATTAGTCTAATTATTTACATGTTGAGTTATCATTTTTGTAGACATATTGATCTTTTCCATATGATAACCATTACTTTTACAATATCTAATTATATCTCTTAAAGCATCTCTAGTATGCGGTTTAATATCATGCATAAGCACCATATTAACCCTATCTTTACGTAAACTATTTATTACTTTATTTTTTACTTCTTCAGAAGTATGATTTCCTGGTTCTGAATCATCATTAGATATATTCCAGTCATAATACTTATAACCTCTATCAATTACCATTTTTGTAAGTTCACTCATAATACCTGGTGTATATTTTCTACTAACTGTATTAGAAGCTCCTCCTGGGAAACGAATAATTTTACTTTCTTTCCCAGTGATTCTTTTTACTCTATCAGAAACAGTATTTAAATCGTTGAAATAATTCTCTACTGAAGAATAAACGTAACTATAATCGTGAGTTGCGGTATGCAACGCAACTGTATGACCTTCATCATATTCTCTTTTAATTAATTCGTCAGGTCCATGGTTAGTAACAAAAAATGTAGCTTTTACCCCTTCTTCTTTTAATATATCTAAAATTACATTAGTAGTACCTTCGTTAGGACCATCATCAAACGTTAAATAAACACTTCCATTTGCATTAGGAGTAGAAACAATTACTTTACGAACTACTTTTCGTTCATTACCCGCTTTATCTTTAACTTTATATACTACTTTGTATTCAGCAGGTACACTAGTATCTACTTTACCTTCTATTTCTACATTATCTGTAATATTACCATCACAGTTATCAATTGCTTTAAAATTTTCTTTATACTTATCATCAATATATAAATATACTGGATCTTCATTATCAAATATTATTTCTGGTTTTTCTTTATCTTCATAAATAATTCTTTTCTTTAGAACATTTACATTACCTGCTTTATCCTTCACAATATATGTAACATGAGTCTTAGTAGTTTTTACTTTAACTTTATCAGTAATATTTCCATCATGGTTATCAATTGCTTTAAATTTACTTAATTTAAAATTCTTGTTAGGACATGTATAAATATCTTTTTTATAATTAGTTATTATAGAAGGTTTAGATATATCTTCTACTTTTACATAACGTGTAACTTTTCTTTTTAAAGATTTATACTTCACAATATAATTTATTTTATATAAACCTAGTTTTTTAGAATTAACTTTTCCTCTTACTTTAATAAATTTACTTATATTTTTACCTCTATATATAGCTTTATATCCTTCTTCTTTATATTTTTGTTTATAATTAATTATAATTTTCTTATCACCATTCAAAATTATTCTAGGCATTAATATATAGTTATAACAAACTACAGATATAAAATTTATTATTACTATTAAAAAACAACCTACTAATAATAATTTAAATACTTTTTTAAAATTATCTTTAGTTAGTATATTATGATAATTAAATTCTTCTAATATTTCTATATCTTCTTTTTCTTTATATTTATTTTTAATACGGTCAATATTTAATTTTTTAGAACTTAATTTATACTTACTAAATTTTTTCTTCTGTCTCTTTCTATTTGACACTTATACCACCTACACAAACTATATTATACTTATATTTTGCTTGGTTGTCTAGAGAATATACTAATATAAATTAATCAATTTGCCTATCTTTTATAAATTCTCTAAGTATTTTTGTTAAAGCGCGTTTTTCTATTCTGGAAACATAACTTCTAGATATACCTAATTTCTTCGCAATAACTTTTTGAGTTAATTCTTCTGTATTATTTAGACCATATCTCATTACTAATATTTCTTTTTCTCTAGAGTTTAATACTTTAATATATTTATTTAATAAATTTATTTTATCTTTGATATTTATATCTTCTATAAAATCTGGTTTAGGTGTTTTTAATATATCAAGTATGGCAATTTCATTACCATCTTTATCAAAACCAATTGCTTCATTAATAGATATATCTTTACTATATTTATTATTAGATCTAAAATACATCAGTATTTCATTTTCAATACACCTAGCACAATAAGTAGTAATTTTAACTCCTTTATCACTAGAAAATGTATCTACTCCTTTAATTAAACCAATAGTCCCAATACTTATTAAATCATCTGTATCAATATTATTTTTATCATATTTTTTTACTATGTGCGCAACTAATCTTAAATTATGTTCAATAAGCTTATTACGAGCATTCTTATCTCCTGATTCTTTTAATTTAATACATTCTAATTCTTCTTTAGAAGAAAGTGGATCTAAAAATACTTCATTAGAGTAACTCCCAGTAAAAAATAACATATCTTTAATAATAGATATCAAATTAAAAAACATATAATCACCTATGTAATTATATGTCGAAATATTTAAGTTTATTTTATTATTAATATGAATAATAGGAAAACTATTCACAATATGGATCAAATGCAGTTTCATCCGCTTGAATAACATTTAATTGAAATGATAAGTTTAATGTCTTAGCTTCAGTTGGTAAATCACTTGCGGTTATATCATCTTTATATTTTATGTTAATAATAAGTGTGTTAAGTCCCGCTCCATTATTTTTTAATATTTTTCTTTTAGTAAAAGTATTTGGATTACACTGATCAGAGGCAAAATAATAAGTATATTCCATATATTTTTTTTGTTCTGTTGTTAATTCTGTTGCGCTAATACTATCTATCATTCCATCTATTGTCCCACTATTTTCTATAGGAACACTGAATTCATAAAAATCTCCTGGTTGATTTAATGTTACACTATAATTTATGTTTGTTCCATTTGTTATTGTTGGTGTTGCGGCATCTATACTACCTTGTTTTACTGTAATATTTCCAAAATGCACATCCCAAATATTATCTTTTATTTTGGTACTTCCCGTAATAGATAAATTACTTGTTAAGAATGCAAAACCTATACCTGTTATTAATGCTACTGTAAAAACTATTAATATATATAAATTTCTATTTTTATGACTCTTATAAATATACATATTATCACCTACTTATATATTTATTATATCTAACTATTTATAATTTTACAAATAAAACTAGATAAATTATCTAGTTTATACTCTATTTAAGACCTAGTTTCTTAAAAATAACTTTTTTCCAATCTTTTATAAATTTTCTATTTATTAAAAATGAATATATTACTACTATTAATAAATTTATAATATTTAATATTAAATTATGTTGATAATATAAAATAATTGAAAATGTAAATATTAAGATTGTTTTAATAATTAATCCCTTTTCATATGTTATTTTTACATACTTTTTTAAATCTATATGGCGATATATCATCATTACAAAATATGATATAGCGGTTGATAAAGCTGCGGCATACAGTCCTAATATTTTTACGAATACTAGGTTAATAACTATATTTATAATGGCACCCATTATGGTTGTTGAAGCCACTTGTTTAGTCATTTTTTTTGCTATATATATTCCTGTATACATACATATGGCAACATTAAATACTGTTGCTAATACTAATATAGGAATATAATTGAATGCTTCATTATATTTATAATTAATTAATATTGGAAATACAAATGGCATACAAGCTATCATTCCTACTCCTAGAGATGTGAATATTTTAGTAACTGTATTTAATACATCAGAAAAAAACTCATCTCTATCCTTACTATTTATATGTAGAGCGGCACTTTCTGACCAAGATAAGTTAAATATGCCAAGGAGACTTGATATTATAGTTGGAAATTTATTACTAATAGCATATATACCATTAGCTGCTGCTCCTAAAACTATAGATATGATAGTTCTATCTGATACATTTACTACCCACCAACTAACACTATTTGGTACTAATGGGATAGAATATTTATACATACTCTTTATTAGTTTTGTATCTTTTAATTTAAAATTTATTTTATTATATAATTTTAATTTTATAAATAAATATAAGGCTCCTAATCCATTAGCTAAAGCCATAGATGTAATCATACCAAAAACACCTAATTTAAATACTACTATTAATAATATATTTAAAAGTATTGTAGATACACCTGTAATTATACAACTTATTGCATAATCTATTGTTTTACCTAGACCTCGTGATATTTGCAAAAAGTTTCCTGAGAATGTACAAATAATAATATCAAATAAGATCAACCATCTAAAATCAAAGTGCCAGAAACATGTTACTACTATATAAGCAAGTGCAAATAATAATAATGAAGTTAATAATACTAAGAAGTTATTACTTAGTACTTTTTTAGTTTCTTTTTCTTTATCTCTTACATCTATTAAATATCTAAAAACACTCATTTCTAACTCTAAAGTTATTATTGGTACTAAAAGTGTTACATACGTTGTAATTAAGTCAACTATACCATACTCTTTAGTTATTAAATAACTAGTATATAGTGGTAATAAGAAAAAAGATATTAACTGAGTACAAGCTCTACCTAAAAAGATAATAATTGTATTTTTCATTAATTGTTTCTTTTTACTCATAAATTTCTCCTTTTTAAACTATGTAAATATATCATAATGAATTATCAATGTCAATTAAAGTAAGATTCTATTACTTCTAAATCTGAATATGGCTCATACTTATCATTAATTGCCATATAATTATCAGTACCTTTACCAGCAACTAATACTAAATCATTATCTTCTGCCATATCAAAAGCTTTATATATGGCTTCTTTTCTATCAATAATTCTTTCATAATTATTTTTATTAGATATTGATACTAAATCATCTATAATCTCGTTAACATCTTCATATCGTGGATCATCCATAGTAAATATTACATAATCAGAATTATCTAACACTACTTTACCCATATATGGTCTTTTTTCTTTTTCTCTTCCTCCAGCTGATCCTGTTACTGTTATAATTTTACCTCGTTTTATTTTATTTAAAACTGGATATAATTTTAAAAATGAATCTGTTGTGTGTGCATAGTCTAATACTATATCATATTTTTGATTATAATTTAGAAATTCTACTCTACCTGGTAATTGTTTTAGTTTAGGGATCTTTTTAATAATTTCATCAATATCATAATTTAAACATACTACTGCAGCAATTGCAGCAGTTAAATTATAAGCATTAAAGTTTCCAAATAGTGGACTTTCTATTTCATAATCTTTATTTTGATAATTTAATATAAATTTAGTATTTTCAGTTGTTACTTCTATGTCTTTAATTAAAAAGTCTGCATTATTTTTTCCATATGTAATCACTTTACTTTTACTTGCTTTTTTAAATTCTTCATAGTACTTATCATCTTTATTTAAAATTACATATCCATCTTCTTTAATATGATTTAACATTTCTTTTTTACAAGAAACATAATTTTCTATAGTTTTATGTATATTTAAGTGATCTTCTGTAATATTAGTTACTATTCCAATATCAAAATATACATCATCTAATCTATTTCTAAAATAAGCTTCACTAGATGTTTCCATACTTAGATATTTACATCCTGCATCTAAAAATCTTCTAAAATACATATATAATCTATCTGCATCTGCAGTAGTGTTTACTATTTTTTCATTAAAATCTTTACATATTATTCCATTAGTACCCATATAACCGCATATATCATTACCCATTAAATTTTGAATAATTTGTGAAACTGTTGTTTTTCCATTAGTACCAGTAGTTGCGATTAATCTTAATTCTTTTTCTGGATAATCATAAAACTTACTTGCTAGTTTTCTTAATTCTATATTTGTATTTTTTACTTTTATAGTAGGTACACTAGCTTCTACATCTTTACTTACTACTATCGCACTCGCTCCATTAGATATAGCTTCATCTATAAAATCGTGTCTATCTGCAGTCACACCCATTGTACATACAAATATATCTCCTGGCTTTATTTGTTTAGAATTGATTTTTATACCTTTAATTTCAACATTAGGATATCCTTCATATAATTCACTTAATAATTTCATAATATCACCTATTATTAGTATACATTATTTTACGATAAAATTGAATACTTTTATTTATTAGATAATTTATTTATGATAAAATTATTATGGTGATAATATGAAAACGATTATTTTTGGAGCTGGTAGTGATTTAGGTGTTCATATAGATGGTGCTTCTTTAGGACCTGGGCAATTAATAAATGATTTACAGAGTTTTTATAAAGGTGAAATAAAATTATATAAACAAGATATAAATATAATTAAGAGTAGAAATTTATCTGATCGTAGAAAAAATGAGTATGAAATAGATAGTTTTAATACTGCTTTATATAATGGAATATTAGAAAAAACTAAAGAAGAAGTATTTCCTATTACTATTGGTGGTGATAAAACAATATCAATTGCATCTAGCCTAGCTAGTGCAAAAAAATTTAAAAATGAAAATATTGGAATGATATGGATTAGTGCTCATGCTGATTATAATACTTTTGAATCTACTGTTACCGGTAATATCGCTGGTCTTAGTATGAGTGCAATAACTGGTTATAAAAATCATGAACTTAGGTATTATCATGATGGTAATGTTATACAACCAGCTAAATCTGTTATATTAGGTGTTAGAAATATTGAAGATAGTGAAAAAGAAAATTTAAAATACTCTGGTATTAATGTAATAACAGATGAAGATATTAAAACTAAAGGAATGGAAAATGCTATTAATGAAGCATTTGAAATTGCTTCTTTTAAAACTAAAGGTATTCATATTTGTTTTTGTTTAGATATATTAGATTCTGATATAGCCCCTGGTATATCTATTCCAATATTTGATGGTATGAATGAAGAACAAGTTATTGAATTAAATAAACTTATATTAAAAAATATTGATAATATTATTTCGTATGACTTGCTAGATTTTAATCCTTTAAAAGATGAAAAACGTAAAACTGAACAGATTGCTGTAAATATTTTAGCTCAAGTAATTTCTGCAGCTAATAAAAAGGGAAGAAAATTTGAAAGAAAGTATTAAAAAACCAAGAATCAAATTCTTGGTTTTTTTATTTAATAATTTCTATCTCTTAAGAATGGCGGTAAATCAAAATCATTATCATTATTATCAACATTATTAGATTTTTGAGTTAGAACTTCTGGATTAGAATATTCTTTATTTGAACTTCTTCTTTGAGAAGCGGCATTACTAAATACTGGTTCTTTCTTTTCCTTTACTTTTTCTTTTTTCTCAAAACCTGTAGCAATTACTGTAACTATAACTTCATCACTTAAGTTTTCGTTAATCACAGAACCAAAGATTGTATTAATATCAGTATTAGCAGCACTTCTAACTACTTCTGCAGCTTGTTCTGCTTCAAATAGTGTTAAGTTAACTCCACCAGTAATATTTATAATAGCATCAGTAGCACCATCAATTGATGTTTCTAAAAGTGGAGATGATACTGCCTGTTTAGCAGCTTCTATAGCTCTATCTTCTCCCATTCCAATACCTATTCCAATAATGGCATGACCACTATCTTTCATTACTGCTTTAACATCAGCAAAATCTAAGTTAACAAGACCTACAACTGCAATTAAATCTGAAATTGATTGAACACCACGACGAAGTACATTATCTACTTCTTTAAATGCTTCTAACATTGGTGTAGTCTTATCTATAATTTCTCTTAATCTATCATTTGGAATTACAATTAATGTATCTACATGTTTTCTTAATTCTTCAATACCTTTTAAGGCATTATCCATTCTTCTTTTTCCTTCAAATGAGAATGGCTTAGTAACTATAGCTACTGTTAACGCTCCTAATCCTTGAGCTATTTCAGCTATAATTGGGGCAGCTCCAGTTCCAGTACCTCCACCCATTCCACAAGTGATAAATACCATATCTGCACCAGCTAGGGCATCTTCTATTTCTTTTTTAGATTCCACAGCTGCTTCTTTACCTATTTCAGGTTTAGCTCCTGCTCCTAATCCATCAGTTAAAGATGCTCCTATTTGAATTTTAACATCTGCTTTTGATGAATTTAATACTTGTAAGTCAGTATTAGCAGCAATAAATTCTACTCCTTTTACTCCTGACTCTACCATTCTATTAACGGCGTTTCCTCCACCGCCACCAAGTCCTATAACTTTAATTTTTGCTAATTGATCCATTTCTAATCCGCCTAACATACCTAGTCCTCCTTAATTATCAAAAAAATGTCCAAACACTTTACTTATTATATTAGTATTATTATTTATAACTTTTTCTTCTGTATTTATAAGTGATTTCATACTTTCAGTAGAAATCATGGTAACTTTTTTATCTCTTAATGATAACTTATCATCAAAATACTTTATAGTACCATAAACACTACTATACTTATTATGTCTTATACCTACAGTAGTTATATTACAGACTTTTGCTTTGAAACCAAACTCTTCATCTACTATATATTGGAATCCAGCTAACTCACTAAGTCCACCTGTTATTATTATATAACGTATTTCTCTATTTGTTAAGTTTTTTATTTCATTTTTTACCAATTTAAATATTTCTGTTAATCTAGATTCTACTATTTTAGATACTTCTACTTGATTTATTTTCTTTGTTTTTTCTTCTAGATTAACTTCTATTATATCATTACTATCAGCATAACTTTCCATACTAACAGCAAAAGTTTCCTTTATTTCTTTAGCTTTTTCTATATTAATCTTAAATATATAGGAAATATCTTTATCAATACTATTACTTCCTAAATTAATAGTTGAATTTTTTATTTGTATACCTTTATTAAAAATAGCTACATTAGTAGAAGTTTCTCCTATATTAACAATAGCTCCTGCTTCTTTATCTAACTTATTATTTTTTATTGCATAATAATCTCCAGTAGATGTATATGCAATATCAGTAGCATCTACTCCACTAAGTTTTAATACTTCTAGTATTCTATATAATCCTTCTTTTGGTACAGTAGATAGTACTATTTTAGTCTCTAATATCTTACCTTTCATACCTTTAGGATCTTTTATATTTTCTAAATCATCTATAGTAAAACTTATAGGTACTGCTGTTACAATTTCATTTTCATCATCAATCCTATTTATTATAGCATCTTTTAAAACATTAGAAATATCTACTCCAGTTATTTTGTTATAATCTTCTACATCAACACTACCAATTGCCATATCCATATCACAATATTTTGGAGAAACACAAGCTATTACTTTTGTAATCTTAATACCTAACATATCGTTAGCTTTTTTTAGAGCTTTTTTAACACTAGTAACACACTCTTTAATATCTTCTACTTCTCCATCTTTTATACCACTAGAAGGACTATTAACAGCTGTTAAAACATTGAAATTATCATAAGTTTTTTCCATAACTAATATTTTTATACTATCAGTTCCTAAATCTATTGCAGTATATATATTGCTCATAATATTCCTCCTACTCTCATATTAATTATACTAATAAATTATAATTTTGTCCAAATTTTTATTAATAATTATTTCCAATATATTTATAAATCACAGTTTTTTTATCTGTATATTCTAATTTATAATTACTATTTTCATATAAATAAGTATTTAATCCTATACTCTTCGGAATAATAAAATAATCAAATTTATATTTTTTTATTAATTTATTATAGTTTTTATTTAAAACTGATATATCATAATAATCCTTATAATTATATTTTGAATATAAATCAGCTCTACCATCTACAAATACTTTAATATCTTTATATACTAAGTATCCTCCATAGTCATAATAATTATATAATCTCTTAGGTTTTTCTTTCTTCAAGTAACTAATAGCTTTATTATCTACTATTCCTTTGTTAATACCTTTAGTAACTTGATTTAAGTTACTAGATACTACATATAAAATTATAATTATTAATATTACTAAACATATATTAGTACCTTTATCTAGTTTTCTCTCTTTTATATAATAAAATATATTATAAGTACTAATTATATAAATATAAGGCCAAAATCTTATACTCTTAAATCCTAAAAATATTGAAATACTTAATAATATTAAATCTATAAATCTTATTTTCTTTTTACTGAATAAATAAATAATTACTATTAATACCACTATGAAGAAATATACTATATGACTTGGAGATGATAAGTTAGTAGGTCTCCATTCTGATATAGTATTTAACATTGTAGTATCCATCATATTTGTATAAGGATATAGTATCATCTTTATACCATGTGGATTTATCATTATGGCTAATATAGACAAAATACAAACTATAATATACTTTTTTAATTGTTTTTTGTTTATTCTTTTATATTCAATTTTTGAACCGTTAAACTTACATAATCCACATATAATAAAAATAGTACAAAAGATATATATTAAATTACTACAACCTCCATGAATATTTGCCCATAAAACACTTATAAATGGCAATATATATATTTTTTTTGAATCCTCATTATTATATAAATCATATAGTACGTATATAGTAGTCGCAATAAATATATAACTAATAACATGTGGTCTTACTTGCATAAATATTATAAAAATCATCATAATACTTATCCATAATATACTAAATGTAATATTTTTTAAATATTCTTTTTTATTAGGAATAAAAAATAACATTGATAAGATTATACTATTTATAAATATGAATATATATTTATGCATACTACCAAATACTATTTTAAAACTATATATAATTATTTCAAATAACCATTCATGAGACATCCAGTACTTTCCATTAACTATCCATGAGAAAATATCTTTAGTTATGATTTGTTTACTTTTTACCATATACTCTCCTGCTTTTATATGCCAAAAATAATCATAACCATCAAAAGAATATGTTGTTAATAATAAACATATTGAAATTATAAATAATATAAATAATATAGTTAATTTATTATTTTTAATAGTTTCTTTTAATTTCATATTTCCTCCATAGTATAAATATCATAACCCCTTATTCTATCTATTTTTTTACCATTTTTTATTATATACTTTATTACATCTTTATCTGTTTGGTGTTTTCTTTTTAATTCCTCTTTATCAACTATAAATATATAATCTTTTTTCTTTTTTATTTCTTTTAACAATTTATTTTTACCATTATAACCAGAATTACCTGTATTTATAAGATCAGTATTATCTATTTTTATATCATTAATAATTTTAAAATAATAACCATTTAAATCTAAAAAAACAAATTTCTTATATTTATGTTTTTTTAAATATTTATTTAAATCATTAGTTAACTTAATACTATCTTTATCAAGTAATCTATATTCAAAATACTTAATATTATTAGGATAAACTATTTCTGTTTTTATTCTATCATGAAAATATAAATATGATGTATTTGCTACTACAACCATAAATACTAATAGGTACTTAATATTTGTTTTTCTATTACTATAGTATAAAATCATAAATAAGAAAGCTAAGAAAGCTTCTTGACAATGTTTAATATCAAATAATGGAATCGCAATAGTATAATAAGATAATATATAGAATAAAGTAATTTCTTTATTATTTTTCTTAATATATATTATTGTTATAATTACCATTATCAAAATTAAAATTATCCAAATAGTTGATATATGTCCATTATTACCTGCAAAATCAAATAGTCCTAAAATACATAAATCAAAGAATTCTCTGTAAGTGTTTGTACATATTAAATATATAAAGAATAATATGTTTGGAATTATAAAACCTACTAATCTTTTTAATACCTTTTTAATATCTTTTATATAGTACGAACTTGGCAATAAAAATACTATCCCTACTGTTTGTTTTGTAAGAAATGCTAAAGCTATTATTATTCCTATTACTATATCGTTATATTTTTTCTTTTCTAACCAAATAATTAAAATTAATAAGAAAAATAATAATAAGTTATAACCTGGAAAAAAAATAGATACTGGAAAAAAGAAAAATATGAAAATTATCCAGCTTTTTTCTTCTAATAAATCAAATAAAAAATACGATAATAAAGTAAATAATAATGCTTGTGTTATATGAAATACTAATATATTTGAACCAAAAATATGAAATGGTATAGACATTATGA
>JAFQXM010000002.1 GCA_017406955.1 Bacilli bacterium
AATAAATTAAATAATAATATTAAAGTTTATATTAGTGATTTAAATATGTTAGAGCAATATATTGTAGATAGAATTAATAGTAAAACTTATGATGACTATATTCTTACTAAAAAGGGAGCTTTTAATACTATTATTACGTTACTTGAAAACTTAGAAAATATTGAAAATATTGATAGTGTTATTGATATTAATTCAATTTATGATTATATTGGCCTAATATCAAAGAAAAATATGAATCCAGTAATTACTAATAATCGTTTATTAATATCTTTAGATTCTGAAAATACTAATTGTAAAACATATTCGATTATTAAAAATAATACTCAAGAGTTAATTGGAAATATTAGTATTAATAATGATAATGACTATAATTATACTATAAAAGATCAATATGAAAATACTAATTTAAATACTAGTTCTTTTGAATTATTAAAACAATTATTACCAAAAGATAATAGAAAAATATATAGCAAAAAAAATCATTCTTAGAATAGAATGATTTTTATTTGTTAAATTTTTCCATAGATTTCATCATTTGATTAATTTGTTTTTGATTTGGTTTTCTACCCATTTGCATCATTAATGCTTTAATCATATCTTCATTAATTGGTGGATTATCTTTTAAATACTTTTTCATAAAATAACGTGCTAAGAAGAAACCAACAACAGCACCAATTACAATTCCTAATAATATTAATAATATATCATGTATCATTTTTTCACCTTCCTTAATATTATTTTACTAAATAAATCTATTTAATACAACTAAATATTATAATCTTTTAGAAAAAAATAATCTTGGTTTTTAAAATCACACACAAATAAAGATTGATTATAATTTTTTAATACTTCCAAAAAAGATGAATGTTTGTTTTCGCATTCAATTTTTATATAACTTCTTTTTACTAGTAATCTACTAACTTCATCTTTATATAGATTGTTATAAATATGGATATTATTTTTTTTAGAATATGGTATATTTTGATGTAATTTTATATATAGATAACGATCTAATTTTGTTTTATCTATTTTATTTATTATTTGATTAAATATATTATAAGCATAAGTTAATTCATATTCATCCAGTTTATATACCTGTTTTAATATATTATACAAAATTATTTCATTTCCATAATATAAATTAATAAACTCTACTTTTATATCAAAAATAAAATAGACTCTCATAATATCACCATATTAATTGTATATATTATTTAAGTCTATATTTGTCGATTATTTTAATAAGTTTTCTACTTTTTCTTCTAAACTATTAATATCAAATCCATACTTTTTATAAATATCATTTTTTGTGGCACTACAACCAAATTCATCTAACGTTATTAAAAATTTATTATTAAATATTAAGTTGTGCCATGACATAGATGAAGCTGCTTCAATTACTATTTTTCTTACTTCAACCGGTAGTATTTTTTCTTTATACTCATCATCTTGTTCATTGAATTTTGAAATTGATGGCATTGATACCACTCTAACATCCATACCCTTTGTATGTAGTCGTTTTGCTACTTCTATAGCTAAATGAACTTCTTCACCAGTTGAAATTATAATACCTGATGGTTTCCTACCAGAATCATATATTATATATCCACCTTTTTCAACTTCATTTACTTTTGTTGTTTCAAGTATTTCTAAATTACTTTTTGAAAGAGATATAACAGCAGGACCCCTATTTTTTTCCATAATTAATTTATAAGTACCTATTACTTCGTTAGCATCTGCTGGTCTATAAACTTCTAAATTTGGTATAGCTCTTAGAGATGCTAATTGTTCTATTGGTTGATGTGTAGGACCATCTTGTCCAATACTAATTGAGTCATGTGTAAATATATATGTAATTGGTAAATTCATCATAGCAGCAAGTCTAATTGGTTCTTTCATGTAATCACTAAAACTTAAGAAAGTTGAACCATAAGTTTTATAACCACAAAGGGCAATACCATTCAATATAGCACCCATAGCATGTTCTCTAACACCAAAGTATATATTTTTACCTAAGTAATTTTCACTAGAAAAATTACCTTTATCATCAATATAGTTTTTACATGCTCCAAATAAATCTGCACTTCCACCAATTATATTATTACAACTATTGACTATGGAATTAAGTATTTTATGAGAAGTATCTCTTGGAGCTTCAATACTATCTTCTGGAGTTTCATAAATAAGTTCTCTTAGCTCTATTTTTTTATTATCACTAATCAAATAGTTTAATTCTTCTTTTAAATTATTATCTAGTTCTTCTGCTGCTTTTTCAAATTTATCTTTAATATTTTTACAGCGACTATTTATAAAAAATCGCATATCATCTTTTGTAGTTTTTGATATTGTAAAAGGAATATCTCTAATATCCATTTTTCCTTTTATTTCAGTAATATCTTCCTTATCAAGTGGTTTTCCATGTACTGCATTTGTACCTTCTAACTTGGAATATTTACCAATAGTAGTTTTTATTTCTATGATAGTTGGTTTATTAGTACTTTTTTTAGCTTCTTCTATAGCTTCTGAAATTAATCTATAGTTAGTTCCATCTTCTACTAATAAATAATTCCAACCCATAGATTTGAATCGCTCTTCAATGTTTTCTGTAAATGTATTCTTAGTATCCCCATCTAAACATATATTATTAGAATCATATAATACTATTAATTTATTTAAATTTAGAGTCCCAGCTAAACTTAATGCTTCATATGAAACGCCTTCCATTAAATCTCCATCACCACATAAAGCATAAGTATTAAAATCTATAATCTCTTTTTTATCTACTATAAATCTATTTCTTAAATTAGCTTCTGCAATAGCCATGCCTACCGCCATAGCAACTCCTTGCCCTAATGGACCAGTAGTTGCATCTACTCCAGGAGTAATACCATATTCTGGATGACCAGGTGTAATGGAATCTAATTGTCTAAATTTTTTTAAATCTTCTAAAGCTATGTCAAAACCAGCCATGTAAAGTGTTGCATACAACAATGCAGATCCATGTCCTGCAGACATAACAAATCTATCTCTGTTAAAATAATTAGGATCATTAACATCAATCCTCATATGATGTGCATACAAACTATATATAATAGGTGCGGCACCTAATACAATACCAGGATGACCACTACCTGCTTCATTAATCATATCAATACCAATTGATCTTATTTGATCAATAATTTTATTCTCATCTATTTCTGATGCTTCACGTATAGTAGTAATCAATATATCACTTCCTTACTTATATTATAACATAAATAAATATTTATCCTATTTTTTGTATACATTTTTAAAAGCTGTATAAGTTTTCTGTAAACCTTCTTCGTGAGGAGTATATTCGAAATCAAAATCATCTTCAAATAATGATCCATCATAAAATTGTGATTCTTCTAAACTATATGAAAATGGAAGTTCTATATTGTTTTTTATAATATCTTCTTTATTCATAAATACTTCTTTGTAATCTATATCAGACACTTTTCTAAATATCTTAGCTAACTTTTTATAATTCATGGACTCATTCGATATGAGATTATATGCGTTTTTATTATCACAACTTTTACATAATTCTAATATTGCATCCGCAACATCTTTTACATATACTAATTGAAAATAATTATATGGATCATCAGGATATATTACCTTTTTATTTTGAACAATGTTTTTGATGTAATAACTTTCTCTTTCAGAATAATTATATGGTCCATATATCATACCTGGTCTAACACTAGTATAATTTATATTCTTCTTTAATGAGTTTTCTATTAGTTCATTTTCTAGTTCTACTTTTCCATCAATATATTTTTTTATTTCTTTTGGATAATTATCAGTGTTGTAATTTAATTTATAGTGTTCATTTTTCAAAACTCTTGTTTCTCTATCATAGACATCACAAGTACTTACAAAGATATATCTTTTTATATTATTTGAAGTATTATCTAATATAGTTTTTATATCATCTTTTTTATAAGCACAAAAATCTACAATACAGTCATAATCTCCTTCAATCTTCTTCAATATGTCTTTATCATGTCTATCTCCTTTTATTTCATTAACACCAAATTCTTTCATAGAATATGTTCCTCTATTAAGTAATGTTAATTCATATTTGGAAGACGCAACCATAGTAAATACTCTACCTAAAAAATAACTTCCACCTATAACTAATATTTTCATGAACCCACCTCTATAATAATTATAGCACAAAAAAAGATTTAAAGAAATTTCTTTAAATCTTCCACTAGTTTTTCTTGCATATCTACAAATTTAGATATTAATTTATTAATCTCTTTATCTATTTTTTTATTATTAAGTAACTTTCTACCTTCAATTACACCCATATTTACCCCTTGAAGCATTATTTCAGCTATTTTAGAGTTACTCCTATCATTAAAAGTTTTCATCTCTACTCCAGACCAAGTCATAGCTTTAGTCATTATATTAGTCTCATGAGGTTCTTCATCTTTATCATCTTTATAATTTTTATATAATCCATTAGCTTCCTCACTAATTTCTTTATAGTCGTTATAGCTTCTTGTTAATAACTTATTTAAAGATTCATCTTCTACTTTTTCTAATAAAAAATCTACTGCATCCATACCCATACAAGCACCTTTATTTACTTCATCTAATGCATTTATATTTTCCTTATTCATAATATCCTCCTGATATTAGTATGAATAAATATCTATTAAATATACATAATAAAACTCAAACTTATAGTTTGAGTTTTTTAACATAAATCTCTAGAATTTAGTTCTTTTTTTGTTAATTGTAAAACTTTTTCTTTTTGTAATTGTTCTTTTGTTAATAATGGATTATTGTCAACTGTTTTATCCATATAATTATCACTTATAGATTCTAATAACATAATGTTTTCATTAATACTCATTAACACTTCATTGATATACTCTTTCTTGTCTATATCATCAATTTTTATAATTTCATTAACAACATTATTATATTCTTCTTTTAATATTTCAATAGCTATACTTAAATCAACTGAATTTTTAATACATTTACAAACTTCTTTAGTTAATTTTTTTAAATGTATTATTTTATTAAAAGTATTATTTACATTTAGTTTTTTAGGTAATCTATCTTTTTCAAAAGTTAAACTATTTAATTTAATTTTTCTACCATATTTAGAAATATAAAAATATGGATCTCCATTTTCTGGTATTACAGTTGGTTTTAATAATATTTCATAATTAGAATCATTTGTCTTATATTCAATAATACTATCATCATAATTTGGCGTAACTACTATATTATCTAAATAATATATATTATGGTTATTATAAAAATTGGTATTTAAACAATATTTATTTTTACTAAAATCTAAGTTTTCATTAAGTTCTATATCTTTAATACTTAGATTACGTATTTTCTTAAGCACTGATTCTATTTTATCTAAATCATTTATGTTTTCTTTTATATAATTATAAAAATAATTTAAATCATTATCTATAGATGCTGTTTTATTTAGATCTTTATTATAATATAAAAAACTATTAATATTGGTATATTTATCTATTTTATCAATAATTTCTTTATTTTCTCTATAGATCTTTTTAGCAGTTTTTCCCCTTAATAATCTTTCATTTCTTGAAAGATTTAATAAGTCATTTGTTGTTT
This sequence comes from Bacilli bacterium, assembly GCA_017406955.1. GTDB lineage: Bacteria > Bacillota_I > Bacilli_A > RF39 > UBA660 > CAJMSU01. The sequence continues at coordinate 5,638 of JAFQXM010000002.1, forward strand.
TAAAAAAGTTCTTATCATTTATATATTTTTTTATACTATTATCAAAATCCTTATAGTCTTCTATTATAGTGCATAATGCTAACAAATTATCTACAGGCATTACTTTTTTTTCTTTATACATTAATTTCAATCCTCCTGATATATCAATTATAACATTATTAACTTAGAAATGTAAACAAATCAAGTATTAGACTTAATTATTAAATAAAAAATATAACTCAAACTTTTTAGTTTGAGTTTATTTTAAAATGGTGCGAGTAACAGGAGTTGAACCTGCACGTCTAAGACACTAGATCCTAAGTCTAGCGCGTCTGCCAATTCCGCCATACTCGCAAATAAAAATGGTGGACCCTACTGGACTCGAACCAGTGACCGCCCGGTTATGAGCCGGATGCTCTAACCAACTGAGCTAAGGGTCCATGACCATTTAATAATATCATAAATTATTGAATGTTGCAACCAAATAATTATAATTTTAGTTACTTTTTCATAATTTTCTCGAAGTGTTGATAATCTTTTGGATCACCTGGATCATTCCAGTCTCCACCCCATTCAAAATTATGTTCAGTGAATAATTTATAAGCTAAATCATCATGTGTAATTACATGTTTTAGATTTTTATTTCTATTCTCAGCATAATATATTTCTTCATCACTTAAGTTATCGTAAATAGGTTGATTATTTTCATCAAATCTGATGTATGGATTTTCTACTGGGTTTATATCAATTGCATGGCCAGTTGCATGCTTTGATAAATAATTTTTTCCAAGTATTCTTCTATAATTAAATGAAGAACAATTATTAGCTTTCATAGATGCTTTATCTGAACTTAGTGAATCCCCTTGCCATAAATCATCTATTAATTTTACACTATATATTTCGTATTCGTTGTAAAATAACTCACTAAATATATCGATAACATCTAAGAAAATATCTTTATTAACAATCATTTCTCCTTGTTTTATTTCATGATTATAATTATAATACATTAATTTTATATATACTAAATCTTCAATAGAAATATCTGGATTTTTCTTATACGTTTTATTAAAAATTCTTTTATATATCTCATCACTATCTGCGATATATCTACCATTAAAATATTTATTTAAATCATTTAATATTTCTTCTTTTTTCATAGTAGTTCCTTTCTAAAAAAATAGAGTTATTACTCTATTTTTCTAACATATTTAATAAATTAATCTTAAATACATCCTTTTCAGGATTAGACTTAGAAATCATTACTCCTTTATATGTAGAAAGTTCAGCTCTGTGACCTTCATCTAATATTTCTTCTGGAGTTATGTTTGTTAAAAGAATAATTCCTTTTTCTGTATATACTGTATAATGTAGAATTATTTCTCCATGTACTTTTGCAAATAATTCATCTGTAGGTAATTTTAATTCATAAGATATGGTTTTGTCTATATCATTTTTTGATACTTCTACTCCTAAAAAATTACCTTTTCTAATTTCTGGATAATAATCAAAAGTTAACTTTTTATATGCTAACATATTATACTTTCTTACAGATCTTTCTTTTTTTCTAAAATCATTCTCATCTAAGTACTCAAATATATAAGCTTTTTCCATTTTTGTCCCCCCTTTAATGATGTTTACTCTTGTACCATCAAAGTACACATATTATAACACAAAAGTGTCAATTTGTCAAACATTTCTTCGTATTTTTAGAATTATATTCTAACTTTGAATAAAATATTACAATTACATACCATTTAATTCAAAATACTTTTCAGCAACTCTTCCTGTTATTCTATACGTGACTAGACTTGCGAAATCACTTCTACCATTTGGATGTGAAGAATCTGGTGATGTTACTACTATTGACATTTTAGGTTTATTTGCCGGAGCATAACCTATAAATGAGCTTGTAATAGTTTCTGTATCAATTACTCCATCGTTATCAGTATCTAAGAAACTTTGAGAAGTCCCTGTCTTTCCTGCGGGATCATAGTCACTATCAATGTAACCAACTCCGTATGCTCCTGGTGCATGCGTAACTGCATAAAATCCTTCTTTTACTCTATTCATATATTCTATTTTAGTATCTATTTTATTTAATTTTTTAGGTTTAACTTTTAATATAATTTTACCTAATGAACCATCATCAGTTCCCTGATGTACTTCTTTTAGTAAATGTGGTTTTAATCTAGTTCCACCATTAGCAATCGTTGTGATATATTGTGATAATTGTATTGGTGTATACGTCTCATACTGTCCCATAACAAAATCTAATAAATTACCTGCTTTATTATCTTTAGAAGTATATCCTAAACTTTCTACTGGTAAATCAATTCCAGTTTTTACTCCTAATCCAAATGAATGATACATATTTCTATAAGTATCAAAAGCCTTTTGATTAAAATTTAATTTCATTCCTCTAAAGTATTGTTGCCCATTAACTCTAATTGCTGTTTTAAATTGATATACGTTAGAACTTTTAGCTAAAGCTGTTATATCATTTATTCTTCCTAATGTATGAGATGAACACTTTTCTGGAACACCTGCTACTTCTATACATTCATCTACCATATATTCACCCATTTTGATAGCTCCTGTATTATATCCAACCAACATTGAAGCTCCTTTTACTACTGATCCTGGTGTTATTGGAGAAGTTAGGATACTAGTAGTTGAATCTATAACATCATTACCAACTATTTTTTTAGATGACATTGCTAATATTTCACCAGTATTTGGATCTTGTATTACTACACTTGAATGATCATAATAAGTAGTATTTGCTTCACCTTTAGTTCTAATTACTTCTTCTGTTAAAATATCTTCTAATTCTTTTTGAAGATTAATATCAATGGATAAAACTATATCATTACCTCTTTTACCATCTTTAATTAATTTCAATTCATGAGAATTAATTACTTCATATTTATCTTTTTTACCCTTTAAATATTTTTCATATTGTTTTTCTATATAACTAAGTCCTACTCTATCATTTAGGGCATAACCTTTTTTTAAATACTCTACTTTATATTCACTAGGTAATCCCTGAGTTGTAGTAGAAACACTTCCTAATATACTTTTAAATGTTTCTCCATAAGGATATACTCTTTCCCATTCTAATTTTGTATTAAAACCATCTAATTTATTATTGTTTTCTGCAATATAAGCATACTCTTCATCACTTACTTCACTTTTTATAGTCTTTTCATCATATGTGTAGCCTTTATTCATTAAATAATATAAATATGCACTCTTTAAATCTTCTTCAGTAAATCTAGATAAGTCATTATCTGTAATCCTATCTATTTTTAATTCTTCTATATCATTATAAGTTAATTTTCTAGTTTTTATTTTATCTTTTTCTTTTTTAGTTATTAATTTATCACAATACTCTGGATATTTAGCTAGAAAGAACTCTTTTTTATTTCTTAAAGTTAGTTTATTATAATCAAGTTCGATATATGGAGATACTTTATAAGCTAAATTTACCATTTGTTTATTTGTATAGCCTTTTTCTTTCTTAAATACAATTGATTTTACAGCTCTATTATCTACAATAATATTGTAATTCCTATCATATATTCTACCTCTAGGAGAAGAAGTACCTTCTATTTTAGTATTTGATAATTCTTTTATATCATCTTTATTTTTATTATTATCTATTATCATTACTTTATATAAATTAATACTAATAATAGAAAAAAGAAAAATTACTACACCCAAAAATATAATCAATCTTTGATTGATAATTTTATCATAATTATTAGTTTTTTTTCTTTTATTTGTATTTTTCTTTTTCATGATATTTTCCTTCCTATTAATAGTTTATCACATTTTTTTAATCTTATTTCATATATTTTAATAAGAGGTGAAAAATGTATAAAGAATTAGCTTTAAAATATATTAAAAATTTAACACCAAAAAATATAGATGACTACGCTAAAGGGAAAGGTGTTACTTTAAGTAATGAAGAAATTAATATAATTTTTAATTTTATATTACAATATTATGAAGATATATTAAATAAAAATACTAAAATTTTTAATAAATTAAAACCAAAAGTTAGTAATGATCTATATAATAAAATTATTTCTTTATATGAAGAAAATAAGAATAAGTATTTATAATACTTATTCTTTTATATACCTAATGGAAATTTTAGTTGTTTATTTTTTACTTTTATTTCTTCTATTGGATAATCTTTTATTTTAATATCATTTACTTTAAAATCATCAAAATATTTTATGTCTTTATTTAATTCTATTTTTGGATTACAATTTATTGGTTCTCTAGAAAGTAATTCTATAGCTTGATCTATATGTCTATCATATATCTGAACATTTATTGGTTTCCAGGTAAAAATACCTGGTTCTAAACCTAATTCTCTAGCAACCATTTTTTGTAGTACTACATATTGTACTTGATTAATGCATCCTGCAGTTGCGAAATCACTTGATCTTTGAACCATTGTCATATCTAAATAATCTTTACCATTCCATTCATGTCTAACATTCCAAATAGTTAGAAATGCACAAGGTTTTAATCCATGAGGATCATTAAAATCATCTTGTTGCCACAGACTTGTAATATTTCGTCTATTATCCATATTATTCTTTATATTTTCTATAACTTGTTCTTTTAATAAATTGTGTTTTCTAACTGTTTCTCCATAGCAAGAACCAATAGTAGGATGATTTTTTTTATTTAATATGTAATTACCATTTTCATCTTTTAAAGCCCAGTCTTTCCACCAGTTATTAATATTATGATTTTCATTCCAAGTATTTTTACCTAATAATTCATCAAATTCTACTAAATCATTACTTTGTTTTTGATATATCCAAAGTATTTCAGCAATAGATGCTTTAGTAGCAATCGGTCTTAATGTTATTAGAGGAGATTCTCCCTTAGATAAGTCATAATTACATTCTATTCCATTATTAACACTTAGTGTATGAGCAGGTGAAAATAATTTTATACCATCTTTATACTTTTTTATTTTATCATTTACTGCAAGTTTTATTTCATAACCATCTTCTGTTATAATAACATTTCTTTTTATATTATACTTAGCATTCTTATAAAAATCTTCATATTTAGGACGTGGGTCATCATCCAAAGTACCATTTTGTAGGATATTATCTAATATCAGTTTTGTATACATATCTCCTTTTGTACCAATCGGATCATTATTTGAATCTAATAGTTTTTTGTCATTATATTTAACTTTTGGATAACTATAATGCTTCAAACTTAAAATATTTTCACCTAATTTTAGCTTTTTTGTATTAATTTTATTTATATCAAAATTTTTTATCATACCGAATCACCTCCTAATATTATATATTATTTAATATTTTTAGACAAGAAAAAGAAAGTTTTTCCTTTCTTTTATTTATTATTCTTTGTGAATTTATTAAATTTTGTAATTTCTGATGTATCTAAATTAGTTTTTGATAATTTATCAATTAATGATTTTTGTTCACGTGTTAGTTTTTTAGGAGTATAGACTTTAAATATTACAAACATATCTCCTTTTCTATTATTGTGTTCATTATCAATACCTTTGCCTTTAATACGTTGTTTATCTCCACTATTAGTACCAGCTTTTATATTTAATTTTACATTACCATATAGTGTTGGGATATCTTTTTTACAACCTATAGTAGCTTCTGTAAATGTAAGTGGTACCTCTAGATATATATCATCATTATCTCTAACGAAATATTCGTGTTCATTAACTACAAATTCTAAATATAAATCACCATTATGACCACCATTAGTTCCAGGATTACCTTTACCACTAACTCTTAGTCTATCTCCAGTATTGATTCCTGCTGGAATATTAACTGTAATAGTTTTATTTTTCTTTATTTTACCTTTACCATGACATTTACCACATTTTGTTTTATATGTTTTACCAATACCTCCACATTCAGGACAAGTGCTCTTAGACATAAATGCACCTAAAATAGTGTGTTGTTCCCTAGTTATTGTCCCGCTACCATGGCATGTAGAACATGTTTCTTCATCGAAACCACCCTTACCATTACATTCTTCACAGTCTTCTACAACATCTAAATCAAATTTTTTATGAGTACCATATACTGCTTCTTCAAAATCTAAATCCATTCTCATTAATACATCACTACCACGAGTAGCTCTTGTACGTGAAGATGTTCCAAAATCAAATCCTGATGAGAAGCTACTTCCAGCTCCTCCTCCAAAGATTGAATCAAATATATCTCCAAAGTCAAAAGTCGAAGAATCAAATCCTCCACCAAAACCATTAAAACCAGCTCCTCCAGGACCATTATTTACTCCTGCGTGACCAAACTGATCATAGGCTTTTCTTTTAGAGTCATCTGATAATACTGAATATGCTTCTTGAGCTTCTTTAAACTTTTTTTCAGCATCTGGATTATCCTTATTTAAATCTGGGTGAAATTCTTTTGCTTTCTTACGAAAAGCACTTTTAATTTCAGCATCAGTAGCATTTTTAGATACTCCTAATACATCATAATAATCTCTTTTTTCTGCCATTTAATCACCTCTAGCTTATATTAACAATATTAAGGAAGTAGTAAATACTACTCCTTAATATCTTATTCTTCTATATCTGCTTCTTCTACTTTGCCATCTTTCTTATCTTCTGAATTATCATTAGATTCTTCGGTTTGTCTTTCTTTAGCAGCTTGTTCATATACTTTACTTGCAAGTGCCATAGCTTTTTCTTGTACTTTTTCTTTTTCTTCTTTAATCTTATCGATATCGTCACCTTCTAAAGCTTTCTTTAAATCTTTAATTAGATCTTCAGCTTCTTCTACTTCTTTCTTATCAGCTTTATCTCCTAAGTCTTTGATAGCTTTTTCAGTTTGGAATACCATTTGTTCAGCTTCATTTCTAACTTCAGCTTCTTCTTTACGTTTTTCATCAGCTTCTTTATTTTCTTCAGCTTCTTTACGCATTTTTTCTACTTCTTCATCACTTAAGTTAGTACTAGAAGTGATTGTAATTGATTGTTCTTTATTAGTACCTAAATCTTTAGCAGTAACATTAACAATACCATTTGCATCAATATCAAATTTAACTTCAATTTGAGGAACTCCTCTTGGTGCTGGTGGAATGTTTGTTAATTGGAATCTTCCTAAAGTTTTATTATCTGGTGCCATTGGACGTTCACCTTGCAATACGTGAATATCAACAGCTGGTTGATTATCAGCAGCAGTTGAGAATACTTCTGATTTTGAAGTTGGAATAGTTGTATTTCTTGGAATTAATGTTGTCATAACATTTCCTAATGTTTCAATACCAAGAGATAATGGTGTAACATCAAGTAATACGATATCATTAACATCTCCAGTTAATACTCCACCTTGAATAGCAGCACCCATAGCAACAACTTCATCAGGATTAACTTCACGTGATGGTTCTTGTCCTAATTCTTTAGTAACTAAGTCATATACTAAAGGTACACGAGTAGAACCTCCAACAAATATTACTTTATCTATATCTTTTTTAGTCATTTTAGCATCTTTTAAAGCCTTTTTAACGGGATCAATAGTAGATTCTACTAAATCTCTAATTAAGTCTTCAAATTTAGCTCTAGATAGTTCTATATCTAAGTGTAGTGGTTCTCCATCATCACCTTTAGCTATGAAAGGTGCAGATATTTGAGTAGTAACTACTCCAGATAAATCTTTCTTAGCTTTTTCTGCAACCTCTTTTAATCTTTGCATAGCCATTTTATCTTTAGATAAGTCTATACCATTTTCCTTTTTAAATTCTTTTACTAAATAATCAATAATCTTTTGATCAAAGTCATCTCCACCTAATTTATTATTACCATTAGTAGACTTAACTTCAAATACTCCATCTCCTAACTCTAGTATAGATACATCAAATGTTCCTCCACCTAAGTCATATACTAAAATAGTTTGTCCTTCTTCTTTTTCAAGTCCATATGCAAGTGCAGCAGCAGTAGGTTCATTTATAATTCTTTCTACTTCTAAACCTGCAATTTTACCTGCATTTTTAGTGGCTTGTCTTTGAGAATCATTAAAGTATGCAGGAACAGTAATAACTGCCTTTTCTACTTTTTCTCCTAAATAACTTTCTGCATAATCTTTAATATAAGAAAGTATCATTGCAGAAACTTCTTCTGGTGTATATTTTTTACCATCTAATTCTACTTTTTTAGATGTTCCCATTAATCTTTTAATTGAAGATACTGTATTTGGATTTGTTAATGCTTGTCTTTTAGCAGCATCTCCTACTATTTTTTCTCCCTTTTTGAAAGATACTACAGATGGTGTAGTTCTTCCTCCTTCTGGATTTGGAATAACCTTACTTGCTCCAGCTTCTAACACTGCAGCACATGAATTTGTTGTACCTAAATCAATACCTATTATTTTTCCCATTATTTATCTCTCCTTTATTTTTGATTTATTTTAACTGCGGCAGGTCTAATAACTCTACCTTTTAATTTATAACCTTTAGATAAAACTTCAATAACTATATCATCATCTTTATCTTCAATACAATCTGTTACTAAAGCTTCTTCTAAATTAGGATCAAATTCTTCTCCAACCCTATTAATTACTTCTACTCCAGCTTTTTCTAAAATATTCATTAAATTACTATAAATCATTTTAATTCCATCAATAAATTTAGAATTCTCATTATTAGAATCTAATGCTCTTTCAAAATTATCAATTACTGGAAGTAATTCTAATATTAAGTCTTGATTAGCAAACTTTAATATATTAGCAGTTTCTTCATCTTTTCTTTTACGATAATTAATAAGTTCTGCTTGAGCCAATCTAACTTTTTCTTCTAAAACTTTGTTACTTTCAGTTAATTTAGAAATTTCTTCTTCAATCTTTAACATTTCTTTATTAACATCTTTTTTAGATTTTTTCTTTACTTTAACTTCTTCATCTAAAGTTTCAACTTTCTCTTTTGCCATAATACCTACCTTTCAATATTTTCTTTCATGTATTCTAACATGGAAACAACTCGATCATATTCCATTCTTTTAGGACCAATGATCGCTAAAGTTCCTTCTTCACCACCAGTATTAAATTTAGTTTTAATAACTGTAACATCATCATCAATATTAGATTCTTTACCAATATATACTTTAATATTATTATCAGAATCTTCTTCTATTCTTTCTAATAGTTCTTCATCTTCTAATTTATTAAAGACATTTTTAATTTTATCTACGTTACTAAACTCTGGTTGATTTAAGAACTTAGATTTACCTACCACATTAACATCATGATTTGTAAAATCATTAAATACATGATAGAAGGCATTATATAATTGTTCATGCTGTTTTACATATTTACCTATAATTGGTTTAATTTCATACTCTAATTTAGTAGAAATTTCATCAATTGGAGTACCTACTATTAACTTATTAATTAATCCTACTGTCTTTGTAATTTCATCTAAAGAGACATCTTTAAGTTTAATATTTTTATGTTCTACATGTCCTTTATCAGTAACTATAATTACTATCATGCTTACATCATCAATCGGAACTACTTCTATTTGTTTAAGAAGATTCTCATGAGAGGTACTACCAAGTACTACAGTAGCATAATTAGTCATATCTGATATAACCTGCAAACTCTTAGTTATTACATCAGATAGGGCAAGTTGCTGATTATGAAATACTAATTGAAGTCTTAACATATCTTCACCAGTCATCTTCTTAGATTCCATTAAGTTATCTACATAATAACGATAACCTGCCTCACTAGGAATACGACCTGAAGATGTATGAGTCTTTTCTAGAAGTTTTTTATTTTCTAATGTAGCCATCTCGTTACGAATAGTCGCACTAGAACATTTTAACTTCTTACTAATTAAATTAGATCCTACTGGTTTAACTAATTTAATATAGTGTTCAACTATTAACTTCAATATTTTATTCTGTCTATCAGTTAACATAAGCATTCCCCCTAGCACTATTATTATACGAGTGCTAAAGTTATTGTATGATAAAAATTAGCACTTGTCAATAGTAAAGTGCTAATTTAAATAATTTAATATTCTATTTTACTTTTTGGTACTTCAATTACTGGTCTTACTCCAATATTTTGACCATCTTTATCATTTTTTAATGGATATACATTTCTTCCCATACCATCTACTATTAGATGTTTATTCATTGATTTAGGTGCAGTAGAAACTGTTTCTAACCAATAGCCTTTAGTCTCTTCATTATCTTTACCTGAATCATATGTTGTATATATAACAAAGTATTCACAATATCCTTTTGCTTGTCCAAGTGGAGTATCTCCTGTTATTGATGAATTATATTTAGCAATAGTGGGACAAGCTGCTTTTATTTCATCATATGTTGGTAATCGTGCTGCCCTATTTGTATATGGACATGTCACTCTTTCAACTCCATCTTCATCTTTTATTCTTCTAGTTTCATTAGTAAGTTTAACATTTTTCCATTGTGATGTTGTTGGTAACTGATTGACCGCTACATTTGGACAGGTTTCTTGAGCAGCAGTCAAAGTCGCTGTAGTATTATTACTATAAGCAAAACCTGATTTTTTATTAGAATCTATAAATTTCCCTCCTGACACATTAGCAAAAAATATTAATACTGCATAATCACTATCTGATTCTAAATCTGTTACATAAAAGAATAACTCTAATTTGTTTCTATCTCCATTTGGATCATCTTGAAAATTACCATCTCCATTGACATCGCAAACAAAAACATCTCCAGATTTAAAAACTCCCGGTGTTCCTACTTGTCCATATGTTATATTAGCATCTACAGCATAGCCACCTAATTTAGTAGGATCATGCCTACAGTTATAACAATGATTATCATAACATGATGCTTGTTTTAAAAGTGGGCACTTGCCTACTAACAACTTATTAGTACCTGATACTCTTCTACATATAGGATCATCTTTATCATAGTATTGAAGTAAATCTTTTTTTATATCATCTGATAAGTTTTTGGTATTACTTCTAGTTGTTCCTAACATACTCATTATAGATAGCACTATCATAAACATCATTAATATAAGAGTATATAGCATAGTAGATACTGCAAAACCTCTATTATTTACTTTTTTCATTTATACCACCTATCTTAAAGTAATTTTAACATATATACTTTAATATTACCACTAATTTATCTTTATATTTTTTCTCTTTTACAACTATATAATCTTTGTTATATGAAATTTTATCAATACTACTACTTTCTATAACTATTATTCCTTCTTTATTTAATAATTTATATTTAGTTATTAAATCTATACTATTTTTTATATACTCACTTTTATATGGTGGATCTAAAAAAATAATATCAAATTTTATGTTATTATCATAATACTCTTTTAAAGCTCTTTTATAATCAAGTTTTGATAGTTTATAATCTTTAATATTTATACTTTCTATATTTTTCTTAATAATATTGTATGCCTCACTACTTTTATCATTTAAATAAGCATATTTTGATCCCATACTTAAAGATTCAATTCCTAAAGATCCACTTCCAGAAAATAGATCTAAAATTATAGAATCTTTTACATAATCTTGAATACTTGCGAATAAACTTTCTTTTACTCTATCCATTGTAGGTCTTGTGCCATCTATATTATATCCTAATAGTTTTCGACCCTTATACTTACCACTTATAACTTTCATTTGCAATTACTCCTGTTACTTATAGTTTTTAATTTACTATTAATTGACATAATTAATAAGTTAATTTCTGTTTCACTTTCTTTATATTCTTTATATAAACTATTATTATATATTTCATATTTTAAATCTTTAGATGGATACTTTTTATAATTATTTATTAAAGATAGTAATTCTTTATTATTTTTTATTTTATTATTTAGATTTCTAATATTTATAACATTATTATCTTTATCTAATACTTTTTTTAAATTGTCTATTTTTTCAATTAATTCTTCCATATATAGATTTTATCATAAATTTTATTTTAATACATCAAAAAAAGTAGAAATTAAATTTATATTTCTAGATAAATTCTCTATTTTATCACTAGTAGTTAATTTATATTTTTCTTTCATTTCATTTTCTAAATATTTTATGTTTTTACTATCCCTATTTAAATACTTATACCAAGAAGAGTTTTCTCTTAAATATCTATATAAATTAGGATCATTTTTTATTCTATTAATTATATATGTTTCCATATTTAATCCTCAAAATATTTATACATTGGTCTTGGTTCATAAACTTCTGGGGTATTACTATTTGATCCTATTCCTATATCCTGTAGTAAACCAATTGTCTTTTGAATATTTTTTATTCCCTTTTGAACAGAATCTAAATCAACATTTTTAATATTTGTAATTAAATCTGATATTGTTATACTACTATCTTCATTTGATACTGGGAAATATTTATTCCATATTGAAGAATTTTCTCCATATATTTCATATAATTCATATAATTTTTGCCAATTAGTTTTACCATTTAATATATAGTCTGCTAACTCCTTATGACTTCTAGCAAAAGTTTTAAATGCTTCTTTTGACATAATATCACCTATACAATTTTATGAAAAAAGAAGAAAATTATTTCTTATTTTCCTCTTATTTTACTATTTTAAGAAATCATCAATTGTCATTAATCTATCATCAATTTCTTTTAATGATATTTCTTTTTTCTCTATAGGTGTCTCTTTAATAGTTTCATCTTTAATTTCTTTTTTTAAATTATCTTTTTTCTCTATTAGTTTTTTTACTATATAAGTATCAATTAATTTCTGCTTAGATATTTGTGTACCTGTAGAATATCTATCTGAAATAGATAATTCTGTTAGTTTAATTTCTTTTATTTTGTTAGATTTGATACCAATATAGTTTTTACTATCAATTATAAATGTTTTTAATACTTTATATGGATTAGTTTTTACTTCTCTTAATAATACTAATCCTCTTCTTGAACGAGTAGATAATTCAAATTCAGTTAATCTAATACGTTTACCAGTACCTTTATCAGTAATAACTGATATAAATTCATCTTCGTTATAACTAAAATTATTAACTGCTACTACATGATCATCTTTTAATTTGATTGCTTTTACTCCACTAGCTTTTACTCCTACTAATGGTATTTCATCTGTTTTAAAACTTAATCCATATCCAGAATCAGTAGAAATAAATACTGTATCTTTTTCTTCTATAAATGCATCAATTACTAAGTCTTCATCCTTTAATTTCATACAACTCGTTGGTTTTGAATAACGAAGTAATTTAAAATCAGATAATTTAGTTCGTTTTATCATACCATTATGAGTAGAAATAATTATATTTTTATCTACTTTAAAATCATATGCAGGTATACTTGATACTACATCTTCATCTGAAGATAATTCTATTATATTACTTACATGTTTAGGCATATCTTTCCATTTTAAATCTGGTATTATATGGACTGGTATATGTAAATAATTACCTTTAGTAGTAAATACTAATAAAGTATCTGTAGTATTCATTTCATATAAACCAATTACATAATCATTGTCTTTAATAGTTAAATCTTCTAAATTGGAAGCCTTATAGCTTCTAAACGAAGTTCTCTTTATATATCCATCTTTAGTAACTACTACTACTACATCTTCTTTTTGTATCATAGCGGTAGTATCTATTTTTATTTCAGTTATTTCTTCTTTAATATCAGTAAGTCTAGGTGTTGGATATTCTTTTTTAACTGCTTTTAATTCTTTCTTCATTACATATTTTAAAGCATCTTCACTACTTAAAATTGCATTAAGTGTATTTATTTTTTTCTCTAATTGTGCTTTTTCTTCTTCTAAAGCTACTACATCTGTATTAGTTAATCTATATAATTGTAATGTTACTATAGCTTCTGCTTGTTCTATTGTAAAATCAAATTCTTTAACTAAATTTTCTTTAGCATCAGTCTTATTTTTAGAAGCTCTTATTACTTTAATTACTTCATCTAAGATAGATAAGCATTTAATTAGACCTTCTACTATATGATATCTTGCTTTAGCATGTTTAAGATCAAATTCTGTACGACGACGTACTACTTCTTTTTGATGATTAATAAAGGCATCTAATGCTTTTTTTAATCCAAGAAGTTTAGGCCTTCTATTTACTATAGATACCATGTTAAAGTTATAACTTATTTGCATATCTGTATTTTTTAATAAGTAGTTTATTACTAACTCTGTATTAGCATTTTTCTTTAAGTCAATAACTATTCTAATATCTGAAGCTGATTCATCTCTTACTTCAGATATACCATCTATTTTTTTATCTATTCTAATATCATCTATTTTCTTTACCATATTAGCTTTGTTAGATTCAAATGGTATTTCTGTAATAATTATTTGTTTCTTTTTATCATCTATTTCATATTTACTTTTAATTATAATACGACCTCTACCAGTCTCATAAGCGCTTCTTATTCCATCTAGTCCTTCTACTATTCCTCCTGTAGGAAAGTCTGGTCCTTTTACATACTTCATTAAAGTATCTAACTGACAATTTGGATTATCAATTCTATGTATTGTCGCATCTATTATTTCATTTAAATTATGTGTCGGAATATTAGTAGCATATCCAGCAGATATTCCTTGAGCGCCATATACAAGTAGTGCCGGAAATCTAGCAGGTAATACAGTTGGTTCTACTGTTGTATCATCAAAGTTAGGAGAAAACTCTACTGTATCCTTATCAATATCTTTTAACATTTCGTTAGAAATTTTAGAAAGTCTTGCTTCTGTATATCGATATGCAGCAGGAGAATCTCCATCGATTGATCCATTATTACCATGCATATCAATATAAGGTAATCTTGTCTTCCAAGATTGACTCATTCTTACCATTGCATCATAGATAGATGTATCACCATGTGGATGATAATTACCAATAACATCTCCAACAGTTTTAGCACTTTTTCTATATCCTTTATCATAAGTATTCTTCTCTTTATTCATAGAATACAATATACGACGTTGTACAGGTTTTAATCCATCTCTAGCATCTGGTATAGCTCTATCTTGAATAATATATTTTGAGTAACTTCCAAAACGTTCACCCATGATATCTTCTAATGTATAGTCAAATATCTTTTCTATAACTTCCTCAATTTTAGTTTGCTTTTTTGGCATTATATCACCTACTATTTGTTTTTAATTCTTTTAGTCATAACTTTTTCTATCGCTTTTTCTTCATTTGATTCATAAATTGTAGTAAAATATGTTCTTTTTACATAATCATAATATTTATTTGCAAATTCTATATCTGGTGGATATAAAACTAAATTATTATTTTCAAATTCCTTGCACATAGCAATAGGAATATTTATTTCATATCCTTCATCGCTTTTAGATAATTCAATATTATAATATTGTTTATAATCAGCCTCTTTCGAATCATAATCTACTGGAGCATCTAATACTCTATATCTAGATTTAACATTTGATTCATCTAAACCATATTTACCGTTGTATGCAGACATACAAACATAAATATTATTAGTCTCTTCTATTTCAGTTTCTCTAATAGCTTTTTCTAATAGTTGTTCTTCTGATATATATGGTATTTCATACCCTTCACTATCTGAAATTTTTTTATATTCTTCTTGTAGTTTTAGATATTCTTTTACATACATATCTTCTTCTAATTTATGCATTTTATCTAAGATATAAGTCATTTTATCCTTAGCATCCATTAATGATTCATATTTTTCTCTAAATTTCTTTTGTTCTTGTTCATTCATATACCTTTCCCCCAAACTATTTATTTAATATATTTTTTTATTTGTGTTCCATTTGTAAGATCTAAATTCCCATTTTTTATTTTATCGAATACTAGTGGTTGAACTATGTTTTCTTGATTATGATTGCCATTAGTATTTAGAAAGACAACATTACTATTTGAATATGGTTGATCAAAGTTACTTATAACTAGTATATCTTTATCATAGTATTCAATGCTATATTTACTGTTATTACACTCAATATATTTTTTTTCAATATTAATATTTACTTTACATACATCATGAGAACCATCATCTACATATCCTAATTTATCTTTTTCAAAATAATAATACGAGTCTTCATAGTCTTCAATAATTCCTATATACCCATCAAATGTTTTATCTCCTTTATAGCCGTTAAATTTTTTATTACCTGTTACAAAACAACCAATTGTTACTATTATAACTAATAGTACTATTAGAATTAAATTACTACTATTTTTTTTCATTATAAACTCCTTTTAAATTTGATAATCATCTTCTAATGAGAACTCTACATTCTCTTCTATCCATTCCTTACGAGGAGGTACATCATCTCCCATAAGTATAGAAACACGTTTTTCTGCTAGTTGTGCATCTTCTATATTGACTCTTATTAGAGTTCTTGATCCTGGTCTCATAGTTGTTTCTGATAATTGATCAGCATTCATTTCACCAAGACCTTTATATCTTTGAATATCACATCGTCTACCTTTAGACTTTTCTTTCATTTCTTCTATTGTATATGCATATTCTATTTCTTTACCACTTTGTATTTTAAATAGTGGTGGTAGTGCCACAAATAGTCTTCCATCTTCTATTAATGGTCTCATATAACGATAGAAGAATGTAAGAAGTAGACATTGAATATGTCCTCCATCTTCATCTGCATCACTCATTATGATTACTTTATTATATTCACAATCACTTATATCAAAGTTAGGACCATATCCAGCACCTATAGTATAAATCATTGTATTTATTTCTTCATTCTTTAAAATATCTTCTTCTTTAGTCTTCTCTGTGTTTAATACTTTACCCCTTAATGGGAGGATTGCTTGATATTTACGATCTCTACCTTGTTTAGCAGATCCTCCTGCAGAGTCCCCCTCGACTAAGAATAATTCTTTTTTCTTTTTATCTTTACTCTGAGCAGGTGCAAGTTTACCAGAAAGACTTCTTTCTTTAGAATTTTTCTTACTACCTTTTCTAGCTTCAGCTCTTGCTTTACGAGCAGCTTCTCTAGCTATTTTACTTTTTAAACTTTTATTAATTAATTCTGTTGCGATAGATTTATTTTCTTCTAAAAATACTCTTAAATTATCACTAACAACGTTTTCTACAACTACTCTAGCTTGTGGAGTACCAAGTTTTCCTTTAGTTTGACCTTCGAATTGTAATAATTCTTCTGGTATTTTTAAACTAATTACTGCAGTTAATCCTTCACGTACATCGCTACCTTCTAAAGATTTTTCTTTTCCTTTAATAAAACCATTACTTTTAGCATAATCATTAAATACTTTAGTAAGTGCTGTTTTAAAACCTACTTCATGGGTACCACCATCTATAGTTTTTACATTATTAACAAAACTAACTATATTTTCATTATATTTATCTGTATATTGAAGTGAAATATCTACTTCGATTTTATCTTTATTACCATTTATAGATAATACTTTATGTAGTGTGTTTTTTCCTTTATTTAAATCTTCTACAAATTCTTCTATACCACGTTCATAATGATATTTAGCACTTCTTTCATCTTCTTCATCAACTACTTCTATAGTAATACCTTTTAATAGAAATGCACTTTCTTGCATTCTTTCACAAATATTAGTAAACGAGAAGTTTGTTGATGAAAATATTTCATCATCTGGCATAAATCTAACCATTGTACCAGTACGGTTTGTAGTACCAATTTGTTTTAAAGATTTATCTACATGTCCACCATCTTTAAAACTAATAAAATACTCTTTTTTATCTCTTTTAATAGTTACTTCCATCCATTTACTTAAAGCATTAACAACACTAGATCCAACACCGTGAAGTCCTCCAGATACTTTATAGCCGTCTGATTCAAATTTACCACCAGCATGTAATACGGTAAATATAACTTCTGGTGTAGATTTACCTGATTTATGCATTCCAGTAGGAAGTCCTCTACCATGATCTTCTACACTTATTGACTTATCAGAGTGAATAATAATTTTAATATAGTCACCAAAACCATTAATAGCTTCATCAATAGAATTATCTACAATTTCCCATACTAAATGATGAAGACCTCGTTTATCAGTAGAACCAATATACATACCAGGTCTTTTACGAACTGCATCTAATCCTTCTAATATTTTTATTGATGAGTCATCATACTTTAAAGCCATTTATTATCACTCCTATACTCACATATAACATTATACCTAAAATTTGACATATTTTCAATTATACTTTACTTATATTTACAATAAAAAATAGTTCAATTGAACTATTTAATAACTTATTTTAGATTTTGGTACTTCTATTACTGGATGAACACCATACCAATTATTGTTGGCATTAGAATGACCAATTAATCTTCCCCATCCAGATATATAAAATACTTCTGCACTATTTCCTGAATATACATTTTCAAAAGTCACAGCACTTCGATTATAACCTGTAGTTGAAAAATAGGTAAATTGCCCATTTTCTAATAAATAATTACATTTATTATATATAATTCCATATTGAGCCCCTCCTGTTATATTAGAAATGTTTGCCATTGTATCATTACAAGCTCTTTCAATCTCTTGAGTAGTTACCATTCTTGCTGCATATCCACTATAGTTTATTGTTCCATATTCATTTCCTACTTCATCTTTTAATACTCTCGATGTATTACTAAGATTAACATTTTTCCATTGTGAAGTAGTAGGAAGTTGATTTTTTATATCCGCTGGACCATTTACTCTAGGGGTATCATTAGATTCATATTGAAAATATGAATATGCATTTGGTTCTCCATTAGCAGTAGCATTATAGTATATAAGTACTGCATAATCACTAGAATTATCTAAATCTGTCATATAATAAAATCTTTCAGTTTTTGGGTCATATTTCTTGTCTCCATTAACATCGCAATCAAAGGCATCTCCTGAAGTAAGTGTTCCTGATGTTCCTAAATAACCATATATTATATCTTGCCCAACTCCTGATACATGAGCTGTACAATGATAATTTATTTCTTTTCTATCACTTCTACCTTGACATATTTCCGTATGTAATGTTTTTGCTCTTTTACAAACTGGATGTTTAACTTCTACTTCATTATTAGATTCAATATAACTCATATTAAAAGTTAAATTTAAAGTCTGATCTTCTGTTGGTAGACTACTATTTGGAATATCACCTTTATATTTTACTTTTACTAATATTTTTTGACTACTACCTGCAGGTAGTAAATCTTTTTCTTTAACTGATATATCAGATGTGTATGTGGCACTATATTCTATATAATCTGATTGTTCAGTGGTAATTCCACTATATACTACACTACCTACCATAGCATCTATACTTCCATTATTTACTACATCTACAGTAAATTCATAATATTGTCCTGTTTCTGCAAGTGGAACTTGATAATTAACTATAGTTGAATTATTTGTAATAGAACTAGTTCCTGTACTTATACTTCCCTCTGTTACTTCTAAATTTTCAAAGTGTACATCCCAATTATTTTTATATACTGTAGTATAACCATTTACAGATAAAGTACTACTTAAATAGGAATATCCAATCCCCATAAAAACAGACACAAAAAACAAAGCAATTAAATAAACAGATTGCTTTTTAGTATTCATAAGCTTTTTGCGTCTTATTTTTAACATAAAATCACCCCTGATTTATATTAATAGTCTATTTGACCTTTTTTTACTTCTATTGCTGGTCTTAATCCAAATTGACCAGTAGAATCATTATCATCATAACCCCTACCATAAACTGGATAAGTAGTACGTCCTCTACCATCCATAACCCAAGCTTTATTATATGTACCTTCTAATGCAGTTGCTGGATAAACATCTTCTAGCCAATATCCTTTACTGTATTTTGCACTTATGTAATGTGTCCTCTCTGCCAAATATTCACATTTTCCTTTAATGGTTTTACCTTTAGTTACTTGGGCTGTTGGACATGCTTTTGTTAATTCTTTAAATGTTAATAATCTTGCTGTTCTATAATTACTACCTGCTTTATATTCAAAGTTTTGAACATATACTTTTCCTGTGTCATCTGTTATATTTCTTACAGTACTCGCAAGATGTACATTACTCCAATAATCAGTCTCTGGTAACAGCTGTCTTAAATTTATTGGTCCATTTGTGAGTGTGTCATAACCACCACTATATGTAAAAACTGTATTTTCTGTTACAGCACCCGTGTAACTAGATATATTAGAATAAAAAATTAAAACCGCATAACTATTGTCTGTATCTAAATCTGTTACATAATAAAATCTTTCATTGGTGGAATTGTATGTACCATCCCCATTTACATCACAATCAAAGGCATCTCCCGCTTGTAAACTATTACCTTGTACACCTAATTTTCCAAAATTTACCATTGATGAATTTAATGTGTATCCATCATCTCCACATGAATAATGCATAGATTTATCTTCAGCTGTACATGTTTCTGTATGAAGAGATGTAGCTCTTTTGCATATTATTTCTTTACTAGAAACAGTTGCAGTACCATTAATACTTAAATTACTACTCAAAAAAGCATATCCTATACCTGTAGATAGCATAATTACAAAAATAATAATTCCAAAAATTGTAGTTTTGTTCATTCTGATCACAAAATTTCCTCCTCAATGTCAGAAGTATCTTCTACTACATTATCTTGTGGTACTAATTGTGGCTCATCATTTTCTTCTGTATTAGGAATTTCTACTGATTGTACTTCTTCTTGTGTTGGTAATTCTACTTGTTCTTCATTGGAAAAAGTTTCTGTTGGTTGTTCTAATTCAATAGGTTGGATGCCTTCTACAGAACTTTCTTCTATATTAGTTATTGGTGTTATTTCTTCTTGCTGGTCCACAATGTTACTATTTGCTATAACACTATTGTTGTTATCTACTATATCATTATTAGTAGGTGTATCTACAACAATATTATTATTTATATTATCATTTTCTATATTAATATTTTGATTTTTACTATCTTTTGCTTGATTAATTAAATCTTCAATATCATTTTTTCTTTCTTTAATTAGTTTTTCTATAGGGGTTTCTACATCTCTTTCTAATTTTAAAATATAAAGACTGATATCTTGATTATCTAATAATATAAATGTAGTATAGTTTTCTTCTATTTTATAATATATTGGTTTTCTTATTTCTACTGATGCATCTATCATATCTTCAATATTTGTTATAATCATTACATTTTTGTTCTCTAAATCTGGTATAGTACTAGTTTCTACTAATATGGAATCATATCTTTTTAATATAGTTTTTAAAGTAGAATCATATACTGATTCTTCATCTGTTTTTTTAGATATTGTTAGTATTAATAATAAACCAAATATTAAAACAAATCCTAAAGATATCAGAAAATATCCATATAATTTTTTTGAATATAAGTATATAGATACCATCAATATTATTAATAAAATTACTATATAAATTATAGTTTTTAAAGATTTATTCATAGTTTTACACCCCTATTTCATCTTTTCATTTAAATATATACTTGGATATGCTACTGCAGGGATCCTTAATATTACTTTTCCTTTTATATCTTTTGCTTGTAAGTTAATATTATCATTAGTATTATTGGCATCACCTTTAGTACGATAATAAACTTTATTATTAACTTTTTCTATATCAACTAATCTATGTACAGTACTACGATTACCAAATTTAAATACAACAACATCTCCTACTTTTACTTCTTTGATATTTTTAATTTTATGTATTAAAACGGCATCACCTTTATTTATTTTAGGTGTCATAGAAAGTGTTGCGATACCTATAACGTAATATGAGAATGCTCCCGATACTAATGCAACTAATATTAGTATGAAGGATATTATAGGTATATCTATTATTCTGAAAGCTGACTTTTGTATTTCATATTCTACGCCATTATAATATTCATTTATAGTTCTTGATGAATATAAATATATTAAGAACGGGAATAATATACCCATCATTGATGTTAAATATTCTCCATAGTTTGGTACTATTGGTACAATGAATACATACAAATCCATAACTAATCTATATATTAATGCTGGCCTGTAACCTACATTTAATGTTAAATAACTCATAACACTACTTTTAACTGTTATTGGAAGTATTATAGTGGTTAATAATTTAAATAAAGATTCTATACTATTTATTTGGCTTATTCCAATATTAATTGAAAGTTCAAATATTATTAAAACAAATGTAATAAAGAATAAACTTACTTTTCTAGTTGAATTACCATTTAAAAGTATATATCTTAGTAATTCGATTGATATAATTACAACTATGGTTGCAAAAATATTATTTAATATTGATCCAAAAGTTAACGAGTATGAGTTTTTTAAAAATCCTACAAACAATCCTAGTCCATAAGATATAGAAAAGAATATTATTATTTGCAGTATAGTTATAATAGTTACTTGTTTTTTTAATGGATTTGTTTTATTTTTTCTATAGTCAAAAAATAATATAGAAAAAAATGTTAAAATTACTAAAAAAGTTGCAGTTATAAACTCTGCATATTTTAGAAAGTGTCTAAGCACAAATAATCTATATAAGAATATATAGATTATTAGTGAAAATAATATAGAAAAATTTTTTAATACTCTATAATTATTCATAACTGCTCCTAAGTTTTAGTGTATTGTTTTTAATCTTGAATATAATTCATTGCATAAGTTAAAGTTACATTTTGTGCTGTTGTTGGAAGTTGTGATGCAGTTATATCTGTTTTATATTCTACTCTAACTTTGATTGTTTTTGATGCCCCTGCAGCTAACTTATCATTAGCAGATACTGTTGTTCCATCACTATAAGTTGCTGTATATGTTGTATATACTTTTTGAGCATCAGATAGTCCTGCTAATGTTGGATTTGCTGATAATTTTGCAGCTATTGTTCCACCATTTTTTACATTTACAGTAAATTCATAAAAATCTCCTGGTTGATTTAGCGTTACTGCATAATTAATATCTAATTTATTAGTTTGAATTGCTGCTGGTGTTGTTGCAGTTGCACTTCCACTTGTTACATTAAGTGTTTCAAAATGCACATCCCATGACGGACTACCAATTGTAGTTTGTCCTGTAATATTTAATGCTGCAGTAAGTGCTGCATATCCTATACTAATTCCAACTATTAGTACTAATATTATGGCCATGACCATATTTG
Source organism: Bacilli bacterium (assembly GCA_017406955.1). Classification (GTDB taxonomy): domain Bacteria; phylum Bacillota_I; class Bacilli_A; order RF39; family UBA660; genus CAJMSU01. The sequence continues at coordinate 28,814 of JAFQXM010000002.1, forward strand.
TCCTTTTATCTTGTTTCATTTCTAATCCTCCTACCTTATATGTAAATTATAAAATATTTAGAAAATAAAGTCAATTTTTATGTAAAGAAAAAGAGAACTTTGTTCTCTAATTTACATCTTCTAATTTGTCATATGTAAATTTTGCCATATCTTTAGCCATGTCTTTCATATTATCCATAGCATTTGGATTTTTCTTCATATACATATAACCAGCTACTCCCATACCTCCTAAGATTGCAGCCATCATCATTTTACTTTTAGTTTTCTTTTTCATATTATCACCTCTAATTTTATTATGGTGATTATTTTTAATTTTATTCATCTATTAAAAATTCTTTTATTGTAGTTCTTCTTATATCATTATCATTATTATTAATGGCTATCTTTAGTGCACTTATATCTCCAATTAAATATAAATTTTTTTTACATCTAGTTACTGCTGTATATATAAGTTTTCTATATAACATTTTATTAAAGTTTTTAACTAAAGGAATAACTACTACATCAAATTCACTACCTTGAGCTTTATGAATAGATATGGAATAAGCTAATTTAAATTTATTAAAGTTACTAGGAGTAAATTTAACTCTTGTTTCATCAAAATCTATATATATTTCTTTTTTAGGTTTAGTCTTTATCATAGATATAATACCAATATCTCCATTATAAATATTTTCATCAGGCATATTGGTAAGTTCTATTACTTTATCTCCTTCTCTATATATAATATCTCCTACTTGTAATTCTTTTTTTGTTTTTAATTTCTTATTATATATATTTTGAACACTATAATTAATAGAATCTATTCCATTAATAGTTTTATACATAGGAGCTAGTATTTGAAAATTTTTATATGATAAATCTTTATAAGTTTCAGTTATTTCTAATATATTAGACATAACTTCCCCATTATTACACTCTATAAATGTTAAATCATTATTTTTATTTAAAATGTTTTTTTCTAATATACCTTCTTTTATATCATAGGCTAAACTTAGAATATCAGAATCTTTTTCTTGTCTATATAGTTCTTTTAATTCTACTACATTTAAAATATCACTAGTAATTAAATCATGTAATAGTTGTCCTGGTCCAACTGATGGTAATTGAAAGTAATCTCCTACCATTATTATCTTACAGTTACTAGAAATACCTTTTAAAAGACTTGCGAATAAATATGTATCTATCATAGAAGATTCGTCTATAATAATAAATTTTACATTACTTTTATTATATTCATTTACTTGATATTTATTAGTTTCTTTATTCCATTTTAAAAATCTATGTATAGTAGATGCAGGAGTATTTGTAGCTTCACTCATACGTTTAGCTGCTCTTCCTGTAGGTGCAAGTAAAGCTATATCTTCCAACAATTCTTTATAACTTAGTTTATTAATATTTCTGTATAATTCTACTATACCTTTCATAATAGTAGTTTTTCCTGTACCTGGACCTCCAGTAATAATTAAAAAGTTTTTCAAAACACTATTCTTTATAGCTTTTATTTGATCAGAATTATACTTAATATTTAAATCTTTTTCTAGTAAACCTATCTCATCATTAATATTTTTAATCTTAATATCTTCTTTATTATTTAATACTTTTATTCTTTTAGAAATTAACACTTCAGAATCATACATATCTCTTAAATAATATTTTTCATTAACTTTAACTATATCTAAATTCTTTTCTAGAGATATTAATGCTTCATTAACTAATTCTTCATTAACACTATCTAATAATATTCTTGGAAGTACATTTATAATTTCTTCTTTAAATATATAACTATGTCCATATAAATTAGATATTTCATCCATCAAATATAAAATAGAAGCTTTTACTCTTATTAAATCTAATTTATTAATACCACTCTTTAAAGCAATATAATCTATTTTTTTAAAATTTAATTCATTAATATCTTTAACTAATCTATATATATCTTTTTCTATTATAACTTTAGTATCATTTTTGTAATAATTATATATTTTCATAGAATCTTTAGTATTAAATCCTAATTCATTTAAATAGATAATTATTTCATAACTAGATTCATATTCTTTTAGTTTATTATGCAAAGTATCTACATTTTTCTGTGTTATGGTAGGTATTAATAATAGGTTATTTGGATTTTTTAAAATAATATTAAAAGTATCTTTACCTAGGGCATCATATATTTTTTTTGCTTTTTTCTCTCCGATACCTTTAAATAGTCCTGAAGTTAAAAATTCTATAATACTATCTTTTTCATCAGGTTTAACTCTATCATAACTTTCCACATTAAATTGTTCTCCGTATTTAGGATGATTAATTAAATCTCCATAAAAGATATAAGTATCCATATCATTTAATTCATGGAAATAACCAGTAAAAGTAATTATTCTATCTAAGTAATCTTCAAAGTCTTCATAATTAGTTTCTACTACTTTAAATAAACCTATTTTATATCCATTATCATTCTCATAAATACTTTTTCTATACTTTCCTTTAATATATTTTTTCATGTTATTCTCCTATACAATATGGATAATCTATTTTCTTTATTTTTATTTTTACTAAGTCATTATGTTTTAGTTTTTTAGGCACTTTTACGTATAAATAATTACCAGTATGACCAAAACTAAATCCATCTTTATATTCTTCTACTAAGATTTCTACTTCTTTATTTATAAATTTCTTCATATAAGATATTTCTAACTCTTTAGATACCTCTAGCATCTTTCTAGCTCTCCCTTTTTTTACATCTCCTCTTATATGGTTAGGTATCTCCATAGATTTAGTACCTTCTCTTTCACTATAAGGAAAAACATGTAATTTAGAAAAATTAATTTCTTTTACAGTATTTACACTTTCTTCAAATAAGCTATCTGTTTCATTTGGAAAACCTACTATAATGTCTGTAGTAATAGATATATTAGGTCTAATAGATCTAATTTCATTAATTTTTTCTTTAAAAAAATCTAAATCATATTTTCTATTCATTAATTTTAATATTTCGTCACTTCCAGATTGAATAGGTATATGTAGGTGATCTACTATTACTTTAGAGTTTCTTAATACATTCAAAACATCTTCATTTAATTCAGTAGTTTCAATAGAAGATATTCTTAGTCTTTCTAATCCTTCAATTTTAACTAATTTTTCTAATAAATCAGCAAAAGACGTCTCTAAATCTACTCCATAACTACCAGTATGTATTCCTGTTAAAACTACTTCTTTATAACCATTATTAACTAAAGCTTTTACTTCTTCTATAACTTTAGATTCATCTTTACTTCTACATTTACCTCTAACATATGGAATAATACAATAAGTACAATAGTTTTCACAACCATCTTGTATTTTTACAAAAGCTCTTGTTCTACCTGGAAAATTATCTATATACATATCTTCAAATTCTTTTTCTTCATTAGAATATAATCTTTTTATCTTTTCTTTCTTCTTAAAATACTCATCTATTATTTCTACTATTTTAGATTTATCTTTATTACCAATAATTATATCTAGTCCTGGAATATCAATATCTTTATTGGCCGCAATAAAACAACCCATCGCAATAACACAAGCGTCAGGATTTTTCTTAATAGCTTTTCTAATCATTTTACGTGACTTAATATCAGATGTATTTGTAACGGTACAAGTATTAATTATATAAATATCACATATATCATTAAAATTACTAATTGTATATCCTGCCTTGGATAATAGATTAGTAATAAACTCTGCTTCATACATATTTACTTTGCAACCTAAACTTAATATTCCTACTTTCATACAATCACTCTTTCTGTCTATAGATTATATCATATTTAGAGTAAATAAAAAACCAACTATTTAAATTGGTTTTTAGTTTTTACATATGGTTTTTTACTATCTATAAATACTCTTTCACTTTCCAATCTTTTTTCTGTATCTTGTTCATACATTTTTTTTAATTTTCTTTTTTGATATTTTAAATTTTCTATTCTTTTTTTTCTTTCTTCCTTTTCAGAATCTAATAGAAATAGTCCGATGTTTGCTAATAATACGCAACCAAGTAATGATCCTATAAGAATACCATCTGAGTCATTATTAGCAATCCCTTCATAAAATCCAGCTATAGAAGATACTGATGATACACCTAGAATTGTAGGTATTTCATATCCATATATTCTCTCATGTCTTAGTTCTGATTTAATTAGCTTTAAATGATTTTTACATTTCTTTTTATTCTCTTTAGTTATTTCTTTTTTTAATTGTTTGTAACTAATTGCTTTATTATCGTCACTAAAATTAATTATATAGTTGTAATACTCTTTGTCATTTTTCATACTAATCACCCCAAAAGTGTTATTATATTATACTGCTGCTTATATATAATGTCAATCAAAAAACTAGGTCACCCTAGTTTAATTAATTATGGATTTAATCTATTTGGACCCCTAAATAAGAATTGTGATTCTTTAACACTAGGTACTCCTAACAATAACATAGTAAGTCTATCTAGACCTATACCAAATCCACCATGTGGAGGGCATCCATATTTAAAGAATTCTAAATAGAATTTAACGTCATCTTTTAATCCCTTACTCTCTGCGTTTTTAACTACTTCTTCATATCTATGTTCTCTTTGTGCCCCACTTGTAATTTCTACTCCACGCCAGATAAGATCATATCCTAATAATAATCCATTTTCATCTCTCATATGATAAAAAGCACGTTTATCAGCAGGATAATCTGTTACAAATAAGAATTCATGATTAAATTTATCTTTAGATAACTTATAACATAACTTTTCTGCTTCTGTAGTTAAATCTGTCTTCTCACTTTCATCTACTTTATAATTATATCTTTCTTCTAATTCCTTATAAATATCAGAAAGACTTAATCTTGGGAATGGTAATTTAGGTACTACTATATCCATATTGAATACTTCTTTGATTTTATCTTTATACTTTTTAGATATTTTATCAAAAGTATAAGCAATTAATTCTGCTTCTAAATCCATTACATCCTGGGATGAATCAATATAAGACATTTCTACATCGAATGAAGTAAATTCAGTTGCATGTCTTGATGTATTAGAATTTTCTGCACGGAAAACTGGCGCAACTTCAAATATTTTATTAAAACCACTTGCCATAGCCATTTGTTTATAAAATTGTGGACTTTGGGCAAGATATGCTTTATCGTCAAAATATTTAACTTCAAATACTTCACTACCAGATTCACTTGCAGTACCAATTAATTTTGGAGTATGAATTTCTGTAAATTCTTTTTCATATAAGAATTCTCTCATATATTTAGTAATATCACTTTGTATTTTGAAAATTAACATGTTTTTATCATTTCTTAAATCTATAAATCTATAATCAAGCCTTGTATCTAAATTAACATTATTTAGATCTTTAAAGTTAAATGGTAATTCTTCATCTGATTTAGATGTTACTTCAATGCTACTAGGAATAATTTCCATACCATTTAATTTTACTTTAGGACTTTCTACTACCTTACCAGTTATTTTAACTGTACTTTCTAATGGTAAAGATTCAATTAACTCTACCATTTCTTTATTAGATTCTTCACTCTTTTCTATAGTAACTTGTACTTTAGAAGTATCATCTCTAATAATTACAAATTGTACCCATTGTAAATTTCTAATATTATCTACAAAACCAGAGATTGTTACTTCTTTGTCATAATAATTACTTAATTCTTTTATACTAATACTTTTCATTATTACACCTCTTCATCATGTTTACAATCACACGATTTATCATGATCACAATTACAGTCATCACCACAATTACATTCATCTAAATCTGTATTAAGTTTTTCATCTAAATAATAAATAATTGTATCTAAAGAAATAATTTCTTCTTCTTTAGTTTTATTATTTTTCATCGTTATTTCATTATTATCTAAATCTTCACTATTTAATACTGCGATATATTTAGAATTTAATCTATCAGCTTGTCTAAATTGAGCTTTCAGGCTTCTAGATAAATAATCTGTTTCTACAATAAAGCCTGCCATACGTAATTCTTGTGTTAAATATGCTGCATACTTCTTTTCTTCTTCATTAACATACATTAAGAATAAATCTACATCTTCTACAATAGGAAGTTTTATTTCTTCTAACTCTAAAGCTTTTACAAGTCTTCCAAATCCACAAGCAAAACCTACACATGGAGTTTCTGGTCCACCCATTTGTTTTACTAGACCATTATATCTTCCTCCACCACCAATTACATTATTAGATCCAAATCCTTCTACTTCAGCTTCTATTTCAAATACAGTATGATTATAATAATCAAGTCCTCTAACGATATTTGGATTAACTTCATAATCAATTTCCATTATATCTAAATATTCTTTTACTTTATCAAAATATTCTTTAGACTCTTTATTTAAATAATCTATAGTTTTAGGAGCTTCTTTTAATATTTTATTATCTTGATCTACTTTACAATCTAAAATACGTAATGGATTTTTTTCTAGTCTTTCTTTACAATCTTCACATAATTCATTGATATGTGGAGTAAAATAATCTATTAAAGCTTTTCTGTAATTCATACGTGATTCATTATCACCTAAAGAATTAATGTTTACTTTTAGACCTTTTAACCCTAATATTTTATATATATTAACTGCTAAAGAAATTATTTCTGCATCACTTAAAGGATCATCACTACCTAATATTTCCATACCAAATTGTGTAAGTTCTCTATCACGTCCTGATTGTGGCCTTTCATAACGGTACATTGGCCCATTATAATAGACTTTAACCGGTTGGTTATTATCTCCATACATTTTGTTTTCAATATAACTTCTAACAACACCTGCAGTTCCTTCTGGACGTAAAGTTATCTTTCTTCCACCTTTATCTTCAAAGTCATAACACTCTTTAGTAACTATATCAGTAGTATCTCCTATACCTCTATGGAATAATTCAGTAGCTTCAAATATAGGAGTACGAATATAATTATAATTATATTTTTCCATTACAGAATCAATTACAGTATCAACATATTTCCATATTTTAGCCTCTCTTCCATAAATATCATGACAACCTTTTTGTTTTTTTATCATAAAATCCCTCCTAAAAAATAAAAAGTGGTCACCTCTTAAGGACGAAATATATCCGTGGTGCCACCTTATTTTATACTCTTAAACTTATAACGTAGTTACACGGGTCCTTCTATCTTTAAGTGTCTTCATTATATAATATTCTAGTATTTTCACCAACCATACTTTCTCTAAAAAATATTATTATAATTACTCCTCTTAAGAAGTTATCTAAATTATACAATTAATTTCTTCTTTTTTCAAGTTAAATAGGTTAATTTATTATATAAAATCTTATAATCATTTTAAAAATTATATTTCCTAATTTTGTCATTTTTGTCTATTTTACCTCTTTCTAATTCCTTTAAACTCTTTTTTGGTGTTGGTAAATCCTCACTTGTTAATACAAAATGACATTACTCATTTATATCAATATGAAGATTTAATTCTTCTTCTGTCGGTAATTCATTTAAAATATTCTTTGGCAAATACTTTGTTAATTCATAAGAACTAACTCCAATAGGTTTATTAATATCTTTAAGCGTATATTCAACAGAAAATTTATTTTTTTCTTTACAAAGAATTAATCCAATTGAAGGATTGTCGTTTTCTCCTTTCAATTTATCATCAACTATTGATAAATAAAAATTCATTTTACCTGCGTATTCTGGTTTAAATTTAGTATTTTTTAATTCTATTACTATATAGCAATGCAATCTAATGTGATAAAACAATAAATCTATAAAATAATCTTCATTATCTATCGTTAATCTATATTGATTTCCAATAAAACTAAAACCATTTCCAAGTTCTAATAAAGTCATTTTTATTTTATCAACCATAGCAAGTTCCAATTCCTTTTCAATATAATCTTCTTTTAAAGTTGTTATATCAAAAATATATGGGTCTTTCATTATTTCTTTAGCCATTTCATTTTGTGGTCTTGAAAGTGTCATATTGAAATTGTTTAATTTATTACCCTGTTGTTGTCTTGAATATACATCATATTTAATTTTATCTAATAAATTATTATATCCCCAACCATTTGAATATGTCTGATTCATATACCATATTCTTTTTTTATCATCTTTTACTTTATCCAAAATAAGTATGTTATGTGACCAAGGAATTAGTGCAGAAGCCTTCTGCACTTTTTCATTTTTAGAACAAATCAAATAATATTTTCTCATATTTTTAAGATTCCTAACTGAAAAACCTTTCATATTTGGATAAGATAATTTTAATTCTATAGATAAATTGTTAATAAAATTATTTCCATATTTTGAATTCTCAACAAGAATTTTAGCAATATAATAATACAAATTTAATAAACTCATGTTAGCATTTTGAAATATTTCAACTTTTGTTTCATTGATTTTAGTTTTTATATCTTGTATAACTTTTTTAAAATCTTTATCTAATATTTCTATCATATTTTTCTCCTTCTTAATTATAGAGATATGTCTCTTAAAATTTATAAGCACTGATATTGATATACCAATATTGTAGTGCATTATTATCTTGTCAGAATTGTGTCTTTTACTTCTTTTTCACCTTGCGCATTATCTTTTGTAAGTTTTTGTTTTGCTTGATTTATTCTAAATAAGTTTGCTGCCAATTCTGTATTACCCATATTATCTAGAATATCTTCTCTATATCTTAAATTCTTCCTTCTTGCTATATCGTTGGATGTTTCTCCATTATTAAACCTTTATATCCAAAATTATGAAATTTATTAAAATTTTTAATTCCTGCATTTTTAGCAGCAATATTTAAAGAATAGTTTCCTTTTCTAGTTAAATCTCTTTGATAAAACCTTTTTTCATCTTCAGTAAGTTTATTATATTCTTTTTCACTTAACTCCTGTTTTCTTGTTTGAATAGCAAAATAAGTTTTAGCAAGAGCAATTACTTTCTTTCTTGGATCACAGTTTAAGACAATTAAATAGGCAAGCATATCTTGATAATTTGTAATCTTGTATCTTTCGAATGGTATTTGAACCTATTGTAACCATTTTATCAACATTGATAAAATGGTCTGAAATATTATAAGTACTATTTTTACAATTCTCTATAGCTTTTTTTATTACATTTGAAAACCTTTTCCATAATGTATATTCCAATATTAGCATCAATTCACGTGAAAACAATATTCCTTACCTTCTTCATCTATGTGTTTAATATCTTCAAAAAGCTTATCTGTATATACTTTTACTTCATTCATTTACATTTTCCTTTCTAAAATAATTTTTTAACACTATATCAAAAGAAATAGACTATTACAAACAAAGAAAAGTATAAATTAAAAAGAGAAATATAACCAAAAGTTATTTTCTCTTTAATCAATTTATTTAATTAGTAATAAACCATCAACCAATATATGAATTTAATATAATCTTATTTTTGTTCCTTTATTTTTTCAATTAACTTAGAATCAAATTTTTTATTTCTAATCATTTCTATTTCATATTTATATGGAGGATACTCTCTATCTACATAAGGTGTTTCTAAAATCTTAGGAATAGATTCTAATCTCTCATTATAAATGACATTAATTAGTTTTTCAAAACCAATATGTCCAAAGCCAATATTTTCATGTCTATCTTTATGAGCACCTACTTCATTTTTACTATCATTTATATGTATACATTTTACTTTTTCTAATCCTATTAAATCATCTATTTTATCTAATAATTTATCAAAGTCTTTCATATCATATCCACTATCAGATAAATGACATGTATCTAAGCATACTCCTATATGGTCTTTATCCTTTACTCCATCTATTATTTCTTTAATTTCTTCTAAAGAAGATCCAATCTCAGTACCCTTACCTGCCATTGTTTCTAATAAAATAGTTACGTCATATTTCCCTAGTACTAGGTTTAATCCTTTAACAATATTAGAAATAGCTTTCTCTTTACCAAGACCTACATGACTTCCTGGATGAAGTACAACATTTTTAATACCTAAATCATTACATCTAGATAGTTCTTCTCTTAAGAAATTAACTGCGAAATTAAACTTATCTTCTTCTTTGTCATTAGCTAGATTAATAATATATGGGGCGTGTACTACTACTTTAGAATAATCAATATCATTATCTTTCATAACTTCTAATGCTTTTTTAGTAATATTATCATCTATTGAATATCTCCTAGTATTTTGAGGAGCACCAGTATAAAACATAAAAGTATTAGCTCCATAACTTAAAGCTTCTTCTAAACTACCTAAAACTTGCCTATTTTTATTAAAACCTACATGAGAACCTATATATAACATAATTACCTCCAGAAAAAAACTTAGTTTAAAACTAAGTTTATTATATCATACTTTTAATCTAAATCGCCAGAACTATCTATAGTACATGAAGCTGAGGTGGTATTTGGATAACTACTAGTACCGTCTTCAATGTTTGCTTTAGTAACTTCTGAAAAGGCTCTTCCTCTAACTTGTTTATATTTTCCACCTCTAACTTTTGTAGAAGCATATAGTGTGTATGTTGGTCTACCATTAGTAATTACAATTTTAATATATCCTGTAATATCATTATTACCTGGATATGGTGAACCACCACCACTATCAAGTAATTTACTTTTTACTTCATCTAAACCAACAGTATAAGTACCACTCTTAGATGAACTACAACCTAATTCTCCAGCTGCAAATGCTGTACTTACTGCCTTTCCATATGATTTTAAAGTACTAGCATATGTATTATCTCTAGATTGGGAAATATATTTTGACACTGCTGGTATTGCTACTAACATTAAAATACCCATTATAACTACAACTGCTAATAATTCAATTAATGTAAATCCTTTTTTGTTTAATTTTTTCATTTAAAATTCCTCCTTATTTTATATTTTGATTATAGCAAATCAATTTATGTAATGCAATCTTTAATTAAATATTTAAATTTTACTTTACATTAGTAGACAAAATTAATTTAATAGTTTACTTCCACTTTCACAATTAAGTGAATTTTCTTTATTCGTTGCACTTCCTTTGGGTCCACCATTAATTTTCCATGTTGAAGGACCAGATGCGGTATACACTTGTTCATATATGTATTTTTTAGCATCACTATTATATAAGTTGTCTCTGTCAACTGCAATTATTCCTTTTGAATCATCTTGTATAAGTGCTACTGCATATTTGTAATTACCACTGACATTTTTTACGAATACCACACTATAGTTACTGTATGGGCTACCATTGGGTGCATTTTTAAATTCTGAATTATCTAGATAACTTAATCTAATAATTACACATTTACCATCTGCAGGTTTTTCTATCTTACCTGCTTTTAATTTATATTCTACTGTTGATGCAAACTTCTTAGCATCTTCTATTAGTGTTCTATCTTTATTACTATTTACTATACCAATAATATTAGGGGTAGCTACTAACATAATAATTCCAAGTATTACAACTACCGCTAATAACTCTATTAGGGTAAATCCTTTTTTATTTGTTTTTTTCATACTATCACCTACTATGTATTCATTATAACAAATATTTTATTTAAATAAATACTATTTTAATATTTTTTTAATATTTTTTATTTCTTCTTCTATATTATTATTCTTATATTTACTATTAAATAAATAGTCATATCTAAATAATGCAAATCCCTTATAATTATGTAAATTCCTACTTATCATTATTTCCCTCATTATAATATCATTATTATCTATCCATTCATTATTTCCACTTTTAGCATATTTATCTATTGTTCCTATCTTATAAAAAGCTAAAGCTATATATAAATCTATATCTTTTTCTACTATACTTTCCCATTCTTTACTTACACTTATAAAGTCTTTATTCTCATTTTTAAATCCATAATATATTTGTGGCATAATAAAATCTATATATTCTTTATTTTTACACCATGTTTTTACATCGGCATAGTTTTTATTATAATTATTTTCTATATTACCATCAGGGGATATTCCAAATTCTACTTTATATTTACTACATACTTGGTGTACTTTTTTTATTAATTTATTTACATTCTTTAAATGATAATCTTCAATACTTATATAATTATTATTTTTTAAATAATTATTATAATCATTTATATCTATATCATTACTAGGATAAAAATAATCATCAAATAATACACCATCTACTTTATAATTTTTTACTATTTCTTCTACTCCATCTACAATCAAATCTATTACTTCCTCTTTAGCTGGATTATAAAATATTCCATTATTTATATATAGTGTATCTGTATTTTTATATTTAAAAGCTGGATTATTTGTGCTTATACTATTTATATCATTATTATTTCTTACTCTGTATGGATTTATCCATGTATATAGTTCTATATTTTCTTTATGAGATTCTTTTATGAAATAATCTAATATATCAAAACCTGGATCTTCACCTTCTATACTTTCTCCTATACTACTCCAGGGAAATATATTAGATTTATATATAGCATCAGAAAAACTTCTTACTTGAAGTATTATCATATTAAACTTCATATGTTTTATTTTCTTTATAATTTTTTTTATATTTTTCTTACTACTATTAGTATCATTACTAATATAATTATTTAATTCTATATAACTAATAAATATAGCTCTCTTTTCTTTTGATTGTCTAATATCTTTATCATTTCTATCTATATTTATTAAATATATAAATATTAATATTATTAGTAGAATTATTAATATTTTTTTCATATAATCACCAAAATAATTATAATTTCTTTAATATAAATATTTTGTCAATTTATTATATCTTTTTTTATCAAAAATAATTTATTATTCTTATAAAAACCGTAAAATATATCTTCTAATGTATAGTTTTCTTCTTTAAGTTTAGTATTTAACCATTTCTTATCTTTATTTATCTGAATTAATGTATCTTCTTGTATCTCTCCATCTATTATTATTGGTAGTGGATAAGTTCTTGTTTTATCTTCTTCTTTTTTAAATACTGATAATTTACCACTAGTTTCAAGTATTGCGTAATCTACTTCTTCAATGGACTTTATTCCTTTAGATCTTAATTGTACTAATAAATCATCTAAATTA